>CAVKHY010000056.1:0-10841 GCA_963656345.1 bacterium
GAGCTCAGGAAGCATAAGCTTGCAGGGCGCTTTGCTTAGCATTCATATTTGTAAGACAATAAATGTCACTCTGCCAATGTCGGACGGCGGAGGGGCATTTATTTTTTTTGCAGGAAAGCATGGAAGCAAAGCAAAACAGTCTACAATAAACAGGAGGAATTCAGTATGCCCAAGACAAAATTCGAATCCGTCATTTTTACGGCCGTAACCGCATGGATCATGGTGTATATCATGACCCTGTACAACACGGTGCTGGCAGCCGGCACCTTTGTGAATGAAACTTTCCTGATTGCCCTGAAGGGGATGTGGCTGGAATTTGTCATCATCTTCCTGTGCGCCTATTTCATTTCCAGTCCTGTGGCGAAGCACTTTGCCTTTTGCGTGGTGAAGCCGGGGGATCGTCCCATTGCCATCATTCTCGTTATTCAAACGTTCACGGTTGTCGCTCAGTGGCACTGGCAAGCATCATGGGTGTTTGGCACGGATATGGCTTTACCAGCCAATTCCTTCCTAATTATCTGACGACGTACTGCCGCAATTTCATCATGGCGCTGCCGGTGCAGCTGTTCATTGCAGGCCCTATCGCCAGAAAGCTGTTCCGACTTGTGTTCCGCCGGGAAAAGGTGGATGAGGGGAAGCAGGCAGAAGAAAAAGCATAACCTCTTTCCAGAAAAGAAACGCAGTCGGCAGGAAAGCGCATGAAGGGAGGCGAATTATTCCGGCAGAATCAAGCAAGGAGGGTTGCACAATGTTGATTCGTCATGCGACGGCTTATGTAGATACACGTTTCCACACCCATACGGATGTCCGATTGGCGCAAGGGGTTGTGGCTGAGGTTGGCAGCAACCTGAACCCTATGGATGGAGAAGAAGTGCTGAATGCAGAAGGAAAATACCTGCTGCCGGGTTTTGTGGATGTGCACATCCATGCCTGCAAAGGCCACGATACCATGCGAGGGGAGGCCGATATCCGTGCCATGAGCCGGGATCTGCATACCTTTGGCGTGGCAGCATTCCTTCCAACCACCATGAGCGGGTCGGTGGAGGATACACGGCATGCGATTGCCGGGGTTCGACAGGTGATGGATCATCCGGAAAAGCAAGGCGCTCAGGTATTGGGGGCTCACATGGAAGCACCGTTCCTGGCAGACAGCAAGTGCGGCGCTCAGCTGGTTCAGTACTTCACTGATCCTTCCATGGAGCGGCTGACGGCACTGACCGGGGGAGACCTGAATGCGGTGCGGATAATGACCATTGCGCCGGAGCGCCAAGGGACGGAAGCATTCATCCGGGAAGCCGTGACCCATGGCATTCATGTGTCCATAGGTCATACGGACGCAACGGCAGAACAGGCGCATCAGGCGGCGGATTGGGGCAGTGATCACGTTACCCATACCTTTAATGCACAGTCGCCGCTGCATCACCGGAAGCCCGGGGTTCCCGGCGCTGCGCTGACGGATGACCGGCTCTACTGCGAAATGATCTGCGACGGCGTTCATCTGCATCCGGATATTATTCGCCTGCTGTATCGTGCCAAGGGAGCTGAAAAAGCAGTCATGATTACCGATGCCATGGAGGCAGCCGGTATGCCCGACGGAGAGTATGAATTGGGCGGACAGAAGGTCTTTGTTCACGGGACGGAAGCGAGACTTGCGAGCGGTACGCTGGCAGGATCCGTGTTGACCATGCCCAGAGCACTGCGGAACATGATTGGCCGCTTTGGCATCCCGGCGGAAGATGCGGTGCGGATGTGCACACTGACGCCTGCGGAATCCATCGGTGAGGAAAAGGCAGGCAGAATCGCTCCCGGCAGTCCTGCTATCCTGACCCTTTGGGATCAGGCATGGGATCAAATGACGGTTGTATCTCAGTAAATGATGCTGCAAGGCGGTTGCAATCGCTTCCGGCATGCAATACAATTACCCCTGTACAATTGCCTGAAAGGACGGACATGGATGGATCTTTTTGACCTGATCGGCCCGGTAATGATTGGCCCCAGCTCCTCTCATACGGCGGGAGCGGCACGCATTGGCTTTACGGCTCGTATGCTGCTGGATGATGATGTGGCACAGGCAGATATAGGTTTTCACGGCTCTTTTGCCGCTACCTATCAGGGCCACGGCACTGATCGTGCCGTGGTGGGCGGCCTGATGGGCATGGGCGTGGATGATCCTCGGCTTCGCGATTCCTTGAACCTGGCGAAGAAGCAGGGCATGCAGATAAGCTTCCACCCGGTATCTATTAAGGGCGCACATCCTAACACGGTGCGGCTCAGCTTAACGGGAGTTAGCGGTAAGCACCTGACCCTTGAAGCGGCTTCTGTAGGCGGCGGTCTGGTAGAAATCCGCAGCTTGGATGGCATGCGGGTGGATTTCACCGGGAAGAACAATACGCTGATTATTCACCACACCGATGCTCCCGGCATGATTGCGGCTGTAACATCCTGCCTGGCGCAGGAAAGCGTGAACATTGCCACCATGCAGGTTTATCGTACCCGTGCCGGTGCAGATGCCATGATGGTGCTGGAACTGGATGAAGCTCCGGCCGCTCCTGTGATGACGGCCATTCGCAGCTTGCCGGATGTACAGTCCGCAGAATTTCTGAAAGGGCGTGACGCATGATGAATGATACCCTTGCTGAATGGGTAGCTCTTGCCAAGGACGGTAGCCTTGCCAAGGCTGTCCTTCACGCCCAGGCGGAAGAAAGCGGCGATACGGAAGAAGCAGTGTGGGCCAAAATGCGCAGCCGTTTGGATGCCATGAAAGAGGCTGTGCAGGAAGGCCTTCGGAAGGATATCCGTTCGCTTTCCGGCTTGTCCGGCGGACAGGCGCCTTTGCTGATGCAGCGCGTTTTGTCCGGGGAAGCATTGTGTGGCAGTCTCCTGGGTAAAGCGGAGGCCTATGCCCTTGCTACGGCGGAATGCAATGCCTGCATGGGCAAAATCGTGGCTGCGCCGACAGCCGGTGCCTGCGGTATTCTCCCCGGGGCAGTTCTGGCTATGATGGAGGAGAAAGGCAAAACCGAGGAACAGGCGGTAGACGCCCTGTTTGTTGCCGCCGCCGTAGCAGAGGCGATTGTGACCCAAGCCAACGTTTCCGGCGCAGAGGGAGGCTGTCAGGCGGAGTGCGGCTCTGCCGCCGCCATGGCAGCTGCTGCCCTTTGCAGCATGGAAGGGGGCAGTGCCCAGCAATGCGCCGACGCAGCTGCTTTTGCACTGATGAATCTGCTGGGACTGGTATGCGACCCGGCTGGCGGTCTGGTGGAGGTGCCTTGTGTGTATCGAAACGTAGGTGCCTCCGGCGTGGCGTTTACGGCGGCGGATCTGGCTTTGAGCGGTATCCGTTGTCCCATTGTGCCGGATGAGGTGATTCTGGCCATGAAAGACGTGGGGGATGCCCTGCCGCCATCCTTGCGGGAAACCGGCATCGGCGGATGTGCTTCCTGCCCAAGCATTAAAGCGAAGTTGTGCATGCGTCCGAAGGAAGAGTGAGAACGTATAACGGTGGATTGTTTCCAATTTTGTTACACTTATTACATGAGTATTCACAACCTGTTCATCAGCTTTTCACAAAGCCTTGGTACGATACTCTTGCAATCAGGAAAGCAAGCCACCAGCTAACCTGAGAGCGTCTCCTTTTTTCCCGACGTTCCTGCTTATGGGAACGTCACCTCCCTATCCTCCATACAAAGCAAAGGCCGTCCTCGTGAGAAGCAGACTCACCTGGACGGCCTTTGTGATGGAAGCGCTGCAAGCGGCGTGAAAAAAACGGCAAAAGTGCGGCATGGAAAAGGATTTTCTCATGCCGATGGAGAACCATCTTTACCAGCATGCCAAATCGAAAGATGAGGAGAATGACCATGGAATTTGATTACAGTAAGTTGAAAGATCCTGCCTTTTTCCGGCAGGGACGGTTGGATGCCCATTCTGATCATGAATCTTTTGCCTGCTGGGAAGACTTGGAGGCGGGGGAGAATCGGCTGCGCCTGTCGCTGAACGGCTATTGGAAGTTTTTCTGCGCCCGCACGGAAAAGCAGGTGATCCCGGACTTTGAACAGCCGGATTATGACTGCGGCGATTGGGAGGACATTCCTGTTCCGGCTCATATCCAGCTGGAAGGGCACGGCATCCCGCAATATGTGAACATTCAATACCCTTGGGATGGCAGCGAAGAAATTGAACCGGGGGAAATTCCGGAACATTACAATCCTGTCGCCTGCTATGTGAAGACGTTTACCCTGCCGGAGACCATGCAGGGCATGCCTGTGCATGTGTCTTTCCAGGGGGCAGAAAGCTGCATTGCAGTGTGGCTGAATGGCAAGTACGTAGGGTTTGCTGAGGACAGCTTCACCCCCAGTGAATTTGATCTGACTCCTTATCTGATCCCTGGTCGAAATAAGCTGGCTTGCCGCGTGTATCATTGGTGCGCCGGCAGCTGGGCAGAGGATCAGGATTTCTTCCGCTTCAGCGGCCTGTTCCGGGATGTGTATCTGTATGCACTGCCGGAGAAGCATTTACGGGACATTGCCATCCGTGCCGAGCTGGATGATCACTATATGGATGGAACCCTGACTGTCACGGCAGACATTGACGGGGCAGGAGCCCATACGGTTCACTTTGCCCTGCTTGACGGTGCAAACGTGGTGGCTCATGCTGATGTGCATGGAGAGGATCACCTGGCGAAAACCGTGATGCACATCGAGTCCCCTGAGAAGTGGAGCGCTGAGTATCCCAAACTGTACCGCCTGGACATTACCGTGGAAAACAGTCAGGGCAAGGTATGCGAAGTAACCCGGCAGCAGGTAGGTTTCCGCCGCTTTGAAATCAAGAACGGCGTCATGTGCCTGAATGGGGAGCGCATCGTTTTCAAGGGCGTGAATCGGCATGACTTCTGCGCCCAGTCCGGCCGTGCCATCAAGCCGGAGATGATCCGCCGGGATCTGCTGACCATGAAGCGCAATAACATCAATGCCCTCCGAACCAGCCATTATCCGAATCACAGCGCTTTGTATCAGCTTTGCGATGAGCTGGGCATCTATCTGATTGCTGAAAGCAATTTGGAGAGCCATGGCATTTGGAATGAAATTCTTGTCAATCCTCGGAAGGATTTGAGCTTTGCCTTGCCGGGGGATCGTGAGAATTGGCTTGCACCCATGCTGGATCGCATCGATTCTGCCTATCATCGGGATAAGAACCACCCAAGCATCCTGATTTGGAGCATTGGCAACGAGTCTATCGGCGGCAAGGTTCCTTACGCCATGAGCCAGCGATTCAGGGAGCTGGATGATACCCGGTTGGTGCATTATGAAAGCATCTTCCATGATCGCCGCTATAATGATACGTCTGATATGGAAAGCCAGATGTATACCCCTGTATCTGGCGTTCGGGCATTCCTGAAGGAGCATCGGGATAAGCCTTTCATTCTGTGCGAATATACCCACTCTATGGGCAATTCCAACGGCGCCATGCACAAATATACCGAGTATGCCTATGAGGAGCCTTTATATCAGGGCGGCTTCATTTGGGATTATATCGACCAGGCCCTGCAGGTGAGGGATCGGTATGGCAAAACGGCCTACCTGTATGGCGGCGACTTTGGAGATCGGCCGACCGATGCGGACTTCAGCTGCAATGGCATTACCTTTGCCGATGGCAGCGAAACCCCAAAGATGCAGGAGGTTAAGTATAATTACCAGCCTATCGTTGCTGCGGTGGGAAGGGACGGCGCACAGGTCTGCAACCGGCAGATGTTCACCAATGCGGATGCTTACGATTGCGTTGCAACGTTGATGAGAAACGGCAAGCAAGTGGCAGAAACGCCGGTGGAGGTGCATGCCGCCCCCGGAGAAACCGTAACGGTCGCATTGCCCTTTGGCGAACAAAAACGACCGGGTGAGTATGTGGTGACTTTGTCCTTCAGGCAGAAACAGGCGACCCCTTGGGCAGCGGCAGGGCATGAAGTAGCCTTTGCACAGGGCGTGTACCAGGTGGAAGGCGCATGTGCGTCGGCAGATGCGGCGCCTGTTCGTGTAGCAAACGGCGATTTCAACATTGGCATTCACGGAGAGCATTTTGACGTGCTCTTCAGCAAGGCGTTGGGCAAGCTGCTTTCCTACCGGGTAGGCGGCAAAGAAATGCTCAAGTATGCGCCTATGCCCAATTTCTGGCGTGCGCCTACGGAGAACGATTATGGCAGCATGATGCCTCAGCGCTATGCGCAGTGGAAGATTGCTTCCATGTATTTGAGCTATAACAAGCAGAGCGTAGACCCTGCTATCGCTATGGAAGCAGACGGCGGTGTGACGGTGGAACTGCCGTATAAGCTTCCGACGGTTCCGGCAGCGGAATGCCTGGTAAAGTATACCGTACATCCTTCCGGCAAGGTAGATGTTACCATGACCTATGATCCTGTGGAAGGCTTGGGCGACATGCCGGAATTCGGCATGATGATGACGATGGATGCGGATTATGATCATCTGCGCTATTACGGCATGGGGCCGGATGAAAACTATGTGGATCGCTGCCACGGCGCACGGCTTGGCATTTGGGAAACGACGGCGCAGAGGAATCTGTCCAGGTACACACTGCCTCAGGAATGCGGCAATCGCACAGGCGTCCGCTGGGCGGAAGTGACGGATTTCCGCGGTCATGGCCTGCGCTTCACCGGGGATGCCATGGAAGTTTCCGTGCTGCCCTACACGCCTCATGAACTGGAGAATGCTCGCCATCCCAATGAACTGCCGCCTGTGTACAATACGGTTGTGCGGCTCAGTAAGCAGCAGATGGGTGTCGGCGGCGATGACAGCTGGGGCGCAAAGACCCACGAGGAATATCTGCTGGATGTCAGCAAGCGGGTCACGTTTACCTTCAGCTTTGAGGGCATTTGACGAATCATCCTTGATTAACGCAACGAAGGACGTCCCTGCAACAGCAAAGCTGCAGGGACGTCCTCCTTATGAAGCACTTACCATTCCACACATTCCCGGGCAGCAAGACCTTCCGTCTGGTAGGGATGCTTTTCGGCGGTCATGTGGGTTACGTAGTCAGCACACTGCTTCAACCAGTCAGGGGCAGCGTATCCGGTTACGACGGTTTCGCTGCTTGCCAAGGCAGCATGGATCAGCGCATCAGCTACATCCTTCGGTACGACCTCCATGGCGCAGGCAAGGGCTAGCTCATCCAAGAGAACCAAATCCGGCTTGGCTTGCGTGATGGCATCGGTGAGCCTGACTGCTTCTTCCGTTTGCGATTGCCTGACGCATTGCCGTTCCTCTTCCTGCATCTGCGAAAGGAACCCTGTCACAGGTTTCATGTTGAAAATCGTTGCCGCCTGAAATTGCCGGAGGGCATCCAACTCGCCGGACGTTCCATCTTTCATGAACTGGGCAACCAGCACACGTTTTCCGTGACCGAGAAAGCGCAGGGCAAGCCCCATGCCGCAGGTGGTTTTGCCCTTTCCATCGCCATAGTAAAGGTGAAGCTTGTGCTGCATAGCGAATCCCTTCTTTCTAGCGCAAGTGACAGAAATAAATACCTGAAAAGTGTACCATCCCTCTCAATGGGCGCATAATGACCAATTCGAAAGGAACGATGACCGTGGAAATCAGCATGAAAATCAACTATCGGGGGACGAAGCTGCAGGCGAAGCGGAAAGAGCGAGGATTGTCACAATCCCAGCTTGCTGCAGTGTCGGGGGTCAATATCCGCACGCTGCAAAAGTACGAGAGCGGCGAGAAGGACTTGAACGGTGCTAAGCTGGCCACTCTGCTGCGGCTTTGCATCGCACTGCAGTGCCGGCTGATCGATATCCTGAATGACCCGGAAACGGTACAACTGCTTGCAACCTATGAAGCATGATGCTTCGACTGTGCATGGAAAAACAATAAAAAAGGTAAACAAAAAACCGCACCCGCTCAGACCGGGCGAACCTGCAGCACATCCGGCAAACGCTTACTGCTGCTTCCGGCAGGACCTGACAGGGTTCACGCAGACGGATCGCACAGGACCCAATCTTCATCGCGAATACGGCTCTACAAGTATAGCTTATGTGATGAGAAAAAGCAAGCTTTTTTTAACTGTCCTCAGAAGAAAGAACGCCCAGCAACCTCAACAGAGTGGCCAAGGCATTGTTTAGCTCCTTGGTTTCGCTGCGGCTCAATTTCTCCATCCAATCCGACACGCATGTGCGGTAGGACTGGATGATGGCTTGCAGCCGTTCTTCACCCTTGGGCAGCAACTGCACCCGTGTGACCCGGTGATCTGCTTCGTCCCGGAAGCGGGAAACCAGCTCTGCTGTATGCAGGCTGTTAATCAGTGGGGTGATGTTGGGTTTGGCAATGCCAAGCCGGCGGGACAAATCTCCGACGGACATAGGACCGTCCCGAAGGAGAATCAATATTTGCATTTGGGAGACGGGCATGGCATGGGTCTGCTGAAGCACGTCTGTTTTCAGCAGCTTTTTCGGAAGCACGGGCAGACCGGCGAGGAGATACTCTGTAATGCTTTCAACAAGCACCATGTCGGCAGACGATTTCTTGGCCATGACTTGTCACCCTCATTCATTGAATTAAAAAACGGCGGTACAGGGGGAATGATACAGCCGTGCATAAAGAATTATGCACTTCTATTATAGTGAGAGACTGTCTTTTTTTCAAGGAATATAAAGGAATTATTACTTTTATCAGGCAAAAAAACATAGAAAAATCCGTGCATGACAAATATTTTTCAAAATAACACAAAAAAATGTGTTATCAAACAGATACATGTTGAAAAGTGCGCTGCCGAAAAAGCAAAAAAGCATCCGCAAGGGTTGACAGTTCCTTGATTGTGCGGTATCTTTTCAAGGATGGAAACAAGGAGGTGCGGCTCATGCTGTTTATCGGCATCTGTGGCGCAAGCGGAAGCGGGAAATCTACCCTGGCGGAGGCACTGCGGGAAAGACTTGGCGATCGGTGCTGTGTGCTGCAGCAGGATGCTTACTACCACGATCATCCACACCTGACCTTTGAGGAGCGGGTGCTCCTGAACTATGACGAGCCGGATATTTTCGATCACGATCTTCTGCTGGAAGATATCAAGAAGCTCTTTGCCGGAGAGCCGATCACAAAAAAACAGTATGACTATGCTCAACATCGCCGGGCGGACAGTGATGAGCTGATTTATCCCCGGGATGTGATGATTTTGGAAGGGATCCATTGCTTCCATGATCCTCGGCTGTGCGAAATGATGTATCTGAAGCTGTACATGAGCGTGGAACCGGATATTTGCCTGCTGCGGCGCATTAAGCGGGATATTAAGGAGCGCGGGCGGGAGATTGACGGCATTTCCATGCAGTACCTGACCACGGTGAAGCCCATGTATGATAAGTATATCCGCAACTATGTGTCCGAAGCGGATGTGATTGTTGCTCACGGCGGCCATAACGCGCGCATTGTGGACATTCTGGCAGGCTATGTGCAGGATGCACTGAGCCGGGGCACAGAAGCGCAAGCATAAGAAAAAGACCGGAAGCCATGCAGCTTCCGGCTTTTTTGTGTGCGATGATTTCAAGCGTCTTCCTTTTTCAGCAATTTGCATAGCGCATGAAACGTTTCGTCAGAAAGGTCATGCTCCATCTTGCAGGCATCTTCCCGGGCAGCCTCAGGGCTGACGCCCAAGGAAAGCAGCACAGCGGTGAGTCGCTGATGGCGGTCATAGATCCGCTCAGCAATCGCACGGCCGCTGTCGGTCAGGCGGATGTGACTTTCCGCGTCCATGGTGATGTATCCCCGCTCACGAAGGGTTTTCATGGCGATGGACACGCTGGGCTTGGAAAAGTTCATTGCTACGGCAATATCAATCGAACGGGCATAGCCGCCCTGCGTTTGCAGGATCAGGATCTGCTCCAGATAATCTTCACCGGATTCACGAATTTCCATCAATCGATCTCCTCCCAGGGAAAGTATACCTTTTTTCGGCGGAAAAAGCAAGGGTTCCGCCAAAGGTAAGCAGGAACAAACTCTTGGAAAAGCCATTGCCGCAGCGGCCGGCGCATTATTCGGAGACCAACAAGGCAGCAATATCCTGCATGCACCGCTCTGCCGCCGGCACATCCGTATGGTTGCTCAGGAAGCACATGATTTGAGGATTAGGGGTCAAAATGATGCCAACGTCATGGGTAATGCCGTCATCTTCGCCGGTCTTGTGGGCGACAGAGATGCCGCGGCCGTGCAGGTAAAAAGGAATCTTGCCGTTCAGCCGCTGATTACCCAAAATCCCCAGCATTTCCTTGGAAGCGGCAGGGGATACGACTTCACCGCGCAGCAGCAGGGAAAGCAACCGGCACATGTCGCCGGCGGTCACATAGTTTTCAATGCCCTTAGCGGACTGTGCTGCGTCAAACAGCTTACGGTTCAGCTTTGTCCCTTTCAGCTGCAAAGCCTGACAAATAGCGTTAATGTTCTCCATGCCCAGCTTGTCAATCAACAGATTGGTGGCCGTGTTATCGGAAAGGATGATCATCAATGTGACCAAATCGCCGACAGTAACCCGAAGGCCGTTGTGCAGGTAGGTCAGCGCACCGCAGGATGGCAGCTTATCTTCCGGGCGGATGGCGAC
This sequence comes from bacterium, assembly GCA_963656345.1. Taxonomy (GTDB): domain Bacteria; phylum Bacillota; class Clostridia; order Christensenellales; family Aristaeellaceae; genus CAKUFA01. The sequence goes on from CAVKHY010000056.1 coordinate 10,594, forward strand.
CTCTTCCTGCCAGTCAATCTGTCCGTCTTCCCTTTGCCGGAAAGCCTCTGTCATGATGGGCAGCTTAATAACGCTGGCCGCCACAAGGGGCAGATCCTCCTGCATGGCGTATCGATCCCCGGTCGCAGGGCAGAAATAGCTGAAGCCGATTTCTCCCGGCAGGCTTTGCAACAAAGCTTCTATTGCTTCATGTTTCATGCATCTGCTTCCTTCCATGCGGCAATTTCCTGTTCCATCATATCGGCGGC
>CAVKHY010000056.1:10910-15636 GCA_963656345.1 bacterium
GCTGAAGGCCGTGCTCCATGCGGAGCCGCTCCGCCAGTTCTTCTGCGGCTACGCGGTAGCTGGCGTGGCTTGTTAAGTCCAGCAGGGACTTGGTCAGCCTGGCTACCGTTAAGTTCTCCCGCCGCAGAGGCTTGGGACCGCAGCCCAGCGCCTGCACCCTGCTGCCCCAGAAAGGCTGATCGCCGCCGAAGGGGATTACCAAGGTGGGCTTTCCGGCACGAAGACCGGATGCGGTGGTTCCTGCACCGCCGTGATGAACCACGGCGCTTACCTGCTTGAACAGCCAATCATGGGGGATGTGATCGGCAAAGAAAACATGGTCGTCATTCTTCATGTGCAGCTTTTCGCCATTCCAGCCCAGGCTGATAATGGCGCGAAGGTTCGCTGCACGCACGGCCTTGATGACGGTGGTAAAAGTCTTGCTCATATTGCCGCTGACCATGGATCCAAAGCCGATGTAGAGGGGCTTGTCTCCCTTGGCCAGGAAATCCGCCAGTGCAGGGTCGGGATCATAGATGCAGGGCTCATCATTCCACCAGAAGCCGGACATGTGGATATGCTCGCCCCACCGTCTGGGTCTTGGCATCACCAAAGGACTGATGGCATAAATCACAGGAATGGTGTGCCCCTGCAGGGTATAGTCCGGCTTGGTAGTGATCTTTCGCACAGAAAGACCTTGTGCTTTCCGCCAATCTGTCAGATAGCGCTTTTCCAGCAGGCTGATCAGGAAATAGCCCAGCTTATAGCTGGTTAAGTTCCAGCTTTTGCTTTGGTTCAGCCTGGGTGCAGAGGAGATAGGCGTTACCCCGTTGGGATCCATGGGGAAGTATTGCGTCTGAATGCAGGGGATGTGGTACTTCTCCGCAATGGAGTAGAACATGGAGCCGAAGAAGGTGCAGCACATGGCATCGGCCCCATCGGCGGACTGCATCAAATCATCCAGCAGGGTAGGAAGAATGTGCTTCAGGCTTTTCTCTACTTGGTTTAGGAAGCCAGTGCCATTCACACCGGGCTTCATCAGGTTGTTCATCACATTCATGACATCCCCGGATAAGGGGAAGAAATGCAGCCCTGCCTCTTCTGCCATTTCACGGAAGGGAGCAAAGGCGGCTATGGTGATTTCGTGCCCCCGCTTTTTGAGCTCTCTTCCCAGCAGCACATAAGGCCGAACATCGCCTGTTGAACCAATTGTCAGCATGGAAATTCGCATAGCCTGCCCCCTTTCGTCAGTTGCTTTCAGGTAAAGATTCTTTATATTGAAGCAGAATGGCTGCAATCTTCTCGGATGTATGACCGTCCCCGTAGGGATTGACTGCATGCGCCATGCGATGGTACAGCTCTTTGTCGGTCAGCAGTCGTTTGCCGGCCTGATACACCTGATCTTCCTCCACGCCGGCCAGCATGGCGAGGCCTGCTTCTACCACTTCGGGACGCTCTGTTTCCGTCCGCAGCACCACAATGGGCTTGCCCAGCGCCGGAGCTTCTTCCTGCAATCCGCCGGAGTCCGTCATCACCATGAAGCAGCGTTTGATCAGGTTGTGCATATCCTCCACTTCCAGCGGATCAATCAGGTGTACACGATCCACGCCGCCCAGTATCTTTTCCACTGTGGTTCGTACAGCCGGGTTGGGATGCACCGGATACACCACATGTACATCCGGCATGTCCTCTACCAGGCGCTTCACGGCATGGCAGATATTTTCCAGCGGCGTGCCAAGGTTTTCCCGGCGGTGCGCCGTCATCACAATCCAGCGGCCATTCTGCAGGGGCAGCACTTTCAAGGCCTCACTGTGGAACACATAAGCGTCATGTACCATCTGATGCAGAGCGTCAATCACCGTGTTGCCGACCACATAGACGCCTTCCGTGATGCCCTCCCGCCGCAGATTCTCCCGGCTCTTTTCCGTGGGAGCAAAGTGCAGGGTAGCCATGCGGCTGGTCAGCACTCGGTTCATTTCTTCCGGGAAGGGAGAATACTTGTCATAGGAGCGGAGACCCGCTTCCACATGCCCCACAGCCACCTGATGATAGAAGGACGCCAGCGCCGCTGCTGTGGAGGTGGTGGTATCTCCATGCACCAGGGTTACATCCGGTTTTACCTGGTTGAGCACCCTGTCCAAGCCCTCCAGCACGCCGGTGGTGATAGTCGTCAGGGTCTGTCCGGCGTGCATCAAGTTCAGGTCGTAGTCCGGCGTGATATCAAATTGCTCCATCACACTGTCCAGCATTTGACGATGCTGGGCGGTGACGCATACCACGCTTTTGATGCCCTTTGTTCTTTCAAGGCATTTGACCAAAGGAGCCATTTTAATGGCTTCAGGCCGTGTGCCAAAAACGCTCAGCACCGTTAAATCACGCTTCATTGTATCGTTCTTCTTTCCCATTATTTCAGCTTGGGCAGGGAATAGTTTGCCTGCTTGCGTGAGAAATTTCTGCTGTAGCTCAGATCATGGACGTTGTCGCCCCAGGCGGCTGTGTATCTGGCTGCATCCTGATCGTTTGCAGGCTTGTGCAGCAGCAGCCAATGACAGCACTCCTTGTCGTCTGATTTTCCCTTGGCAAAGGGCGTATAGACGTGGAGGAAGCCCGCCCTCGCCAGCCGCAGGCTCCAATCCACTGCGCCCAAACCGCTGCTGTATGCTTCATCAAAGGGAATGAAGTGATCCCGGCGAATCATGGTGCAGGCAATGCTGACTGCCGCCACATTGTGGACAATGCCCAGCATATTGTGCCAACCGCCGGTAACGGCCAATTTATGGATGCCGCAGCTGCTGGCAAGGTGATCCATGCCAACGGCAAACCCTGCATGGGTGGTATACCCTCCGCGGTCAACGAGCAGAGGGGTAACGGCGGCCACGTCATCACGCTGGGCGTACATCAGCATTTCGTCCAGCCATTGGTCATCCCGTTCCATCATGACTCCGGCGTGAAGAATGACCACCACGTCGGCTCTGCTTTGCGCCACAGCCTTGTTGATGCAGGGATAGACGCTGCCCCCGTCCGTCCAGGGAATCCAATCCCCGTCAATATCCTTGGCACTTTCCTTCCAGGGAGAAATGACCATGCGGTGCACGGGATGGGTGTGCCAGCCCTTCAGGCGATCTACAAAATCAGGCCATGTTTTTGGATCCCCGTTGTCAATAACAATTAACTCAATCTGCTGGCTCTGCTCCGTGTCATAGTGGAGGCGGAGGAAACCACGCTCAATGGTCACATTGCCTTTGAGACCGGTTCTGTCCATGTGCTCCTGTACGGCACGCATGGCGGCATCCAAGCACTTGTCAATGTGCTGATGGCTGACGGATGCGCCTACCGTCCGCCAGTGGTACAGCACCTGGGGAATGTGTGCAATCTTGTCCGTGGCCTCGGCACAGCGGAGCATCAAGTCATGATCCTGACTGCCGTCAAAGCCTTTCCGGAGGCCGCCGACTTTCTGCATCAGCTCGCGGCGAATGACTGTCAAGTGACAGATATAGTTGCCGCTGCGCAAATCGTCCGGGCAGTAATCCGGCTTATAGTTAGGTTCGTAGTACCAGGTGCCGCTTTCATTCACCTTGTCTTCATCGGTGAAAATCATGTCCGGCTGATCCTTCAGGATGGTCTTGGCCACCTGATACAAGGCGTCGGCTGTCAGCAGGTCATCATGGTCACACAGGGCAATCCATGCTCCTTTTGCCATGCTAATCGCCAGGTTGGTGTTGCCGGAGATGCCTTCGTTGATTTCACCATGCACCACATGGATGCGGCTGTCCTTGGCACTGACAGCGTCCAGCGCGGCCTTGGTGTCGTTTTCCGTGCTGGCTCCGTCATACAGGCAAGCTTCCCAATTACTGTAGGTCTGTTGCATCAGGGAATTGGCCAGTGCCTCCAGCAGCACAGGTCTGGTGTTGTATACGGGAATCACCACGCTGATCAGCCCTGCTGCTTCCACAGCCTTGTCCTGACGCTGCTTTGCCAGCTCCTCCGGTTTGGGCTCCAGCTGCCGCCATAGCTTGTCATAGGGTTTCATGCACCGATCTTTTACTTTTTCAATACATCTGCGTCCCGTATACCAGAATCCGTTGCGATGCACATAGCTTGCCGCCCGGCGAACCAATGAAGCCATACTTTCCCTCCAGGCCGCTAAGGCAGCCGCTCCAAACTTTTCATCTCATTATAGCAGGAAAGCAGGTTTTCTTCAAGCAGGGCGATGAATGCGACCGTGCGATATCCAGTTATTACCTCTTTCTTTAAGTTGCACGAAAAGCAAAAGAATGGTACAATAGATTGCATTTTTGTTCATGAGGAGCGGTTACGGCATGTCCAAGCGGATGTACAAGGTTCTGTCAACAGTCATTCGAGGGGTTACGCCACGGATGAAGACCCTTTGGGAGGAACCTTTTGACGGTGAACCCTGTGTGTTCGTCGGCAACCATGCGGGAGCCTTCGGCCCTATTGATATGTGTGTTAAGTTCCCTTTGCGGGATCAAAACTTTATCTGGATGAACGCATCGGTGTTGCATCCCAAGGAAGTGCCGGCCTACGTGCGGCAGGACTATTGGTGGAAGCCCGGCTGCAAGCTGGAACCTCTGTACAATGCCACTTTACCTTATATTGCCGCTGCTTTTCTGCCGCCAATCCTTCGCCTTGCACCAACGGTGCCGGTGTATCATGATATGCGGGTCATGACCACCATGCGGCAGAGTATCCGTCATCTGAAGGAAGGGCATAACCTGGTGATTTTCCC
>CAVKHY010000057.1:0-3327 GCA_963656345.1 bacterium
GGCCGTGACGATCTGTTCATATTCTTCTGCACTGATTTCTACCTTGCGCATGACAACACCCCCGAGGGTATTGTATCATGAATTGAAGCAAAGGACAATCTTATTTGAGGTTAGTATAATGCATCCAAAATCTGCTTGGAACAGGCTTCGGCCATGGCATACCGTGTTTCGACTGTGTTGGTGCCAAGGTGAGGAGTCAGTACGGCACGCTTGCACTCCTTCAGCCGCTGGGGGACATGAGGCTCATCAGGGAAAACGTCCAATCCTGCGCCGAAAAGATGACCGCTCTCCAGCAGATCCGCCAAGGCCTCTGTGTCTACCACAGCACCTCGGGCGGTATTGATGAGGATGCTTCCCTGCTTCATATGAGAGAGCACCTCTCTGCTCATCAGGTTGCGTGTTTCCTCTGTTAAAGGACAATGCAGGGACACGATGTCAGCATCCTGAATGAGGTGGATAACGGCCTCTTGCATGGAGCCTGCTATATCCCGGCGGCGAAGCCCTGTTACTTCCATTCCCATGGCCTCTGCAATACGTTTCACTTCCTGGCCGATGGTGCCCATGCCCACGATGGCCAAACGCTTGCCTCGCAGCGTGTGTCCCATTTCGTTGCCCATGGTGAAGAGCGGCTCTGCATCCGGCTCACGGAGACGGAGATTCATTTCACCCATGCGCCGAATCACCGCAAGCATGAGCCCGATGGCTACCTCTGCCGTTGCAGAGGCCGTTACCTCCGGAATGTTGGTCACGGGAATGCCGCATGCCGCTGCGGCGGCGATGTCAATCACATTGTAGCCGGAGCCGTAATTGGCAATGATCTTCAGCTTTTTGCCTGTGCGAATCACTTCTCCTCGCAGCGGTGTGCTTGCTACCACTGCATCTGCATGAGGGAGAAGCTGCATCAGTTCTTCATCAGTGAAGACGCAGCCTGTGGAAGGAATATGCAGCATATGCCCCTCCAGCAGGGCAAAGCCCTCAGTGGGAATACCGGATGTAACCACAATGTCTGCCATGGCTTGCCTCCTTATTCCGTGACGGTTTCGGCTTCGGTAAAATCAGGATCAACAGGGGGCATATGTTCACAGACCATGAGCAGCGCATCTTCCTGATTGTCCTCATAGTAGCGTTTCCGCCAGCCAACGCCCACATAGCCCAGAGATTTGTACAGGTTCTGCGCCCGCTCGTTGCTGCGCCGAACCTCCAAGGTGGCATAGGCAGCACCCAAATTGGACAGATACTGCATGAGCCCTTCGGTAAGCTTTCGACCGTAGCCCCGTCCCCGATAGCTTTCCAAAATGGCAATGTTGGTAATATGGCTTTCATCCAGAATGATCCAGGCACCAGCATAGCCGATGACCTTGCCATCCACCTCTGCCACAAGGTAGCGGGCAGCCACGTTTCTGGTCAGCTCCTGATAAAAGGAATCCCTGCTCCAGGGCATGGCAAAAGTGGCCGCCTCAATGGCGACCACTGCATCCAAATCATCAAGCGTCATACGACGAATGACACATGTTTCACTCATGCTTCGCTGCCTCCACCAGCTGCTTGCACCGCTCCGCATTGGGGGCTCGGAGGTACAGGGGCATCAGCTGCAAATAGTCAAGTTCTTCTTCGGCAAGGCTTCCCAAGCAGGCCACGCTGGCAGGCCGCAGGTAGGCATGCTGAGGAGCAGCAAACACGGCCTTTTCCCCAAGCAGTTCGGTCAATCGCTGCTGATGCACCGGCATACCGTCTCCTAGGAACAGGAAGCGTTCACCAAGGGGGAGAATGGCAGCAACATATTCCTCAAGCTTCAGGGGGGCATCGGGAAGCAGTCGCTTAGGGGGCATGCCTGCGGCAAATGCAGCACCGTAAACCTGACCTGCACGGGCGTCCTGGATGGGACAAACAATCCCGGAAAAGCCTGTGATACCGGCTGCCATGGCCTCCAATGCATTTACGGCAACGCAGGGCTTTCCTGCACCATGCGCCAGTGCCTTCACCGTACTGACACCGATGCGCACGCCGGTGAAAGATCCGGGGCCCACGACCACTGCAATGCGGTCAATATCCCCAAGGGTTATGCCGGAAGCGGACAAGGCGGCATCCACCATGGGCATCAGGTTAGCGGAATGGGTCAGCTTGTTGCACACGGCACATTCGTAGCGAATGGCGTGATCCGCCAGTACGCTGACGCCGCACACAGGACCGGAAGTATCAATGGCAAGAATTTTCAAGGGCTTATGCCTCCAGATTGAGATTGCGGAAGCCTCCGCGGTAATCGAAAAGAATGCGCCGTGTCTCATCATCCTGAGGCTCAATGGCAATGGACAGACACTTTTCGGGAATGGCGTCCGGGCATTGGCCTGGCCATTCAATCACTGCCACCCCGTCGCCGCCCAAGTATTCATCCATGCCCATTTCATAAAGCTCTTCACTGCTTTGCAGCCGATACCAGTCAAAGTGATAGAGAGGAATCCGGCCTTCATCATAAACATTCATGATGGTGAAGCTTGGGCTGCTGATGGGGCCGGCAATGCCGAGCCCTTTGGCAATGCCTCGGGTCAGCTCGCTTTTGCCGGCACCTAAATCGCCCCATAAAAGAAGCACATCCCCCGGTAAAAGCAGGTGCGCCAGCTTTTCGCCAAGGGCACGAGTTTCTGCCGGAGAATGTGTCATCATGTGAATCGCTCCTTATTCAGGTCAAGCCCTTACCGCTTGGAAACATGTAGCAGGGGAGAAAGATGCTTGTACAGCACGAAGGTCAGCAGGCTCAGCACAACGCCCTTCAGCAGATTGAAGGGAGCAGTAACGCACAGCAGCAGCTTCCATTCCGTGTCAACAAAGGGAAGAACCTTCGTAGCCATGCCCACAACGGCTTCCATGGGCATGCCGTAGGCGTTCATGTAGAAGGGAATCATGATCTGCCAATTGACGATGACGCTGGCCACGATCATGGTGACAGTGCCAACGACCATACCGATCAAGGCATTCTTCCGAGTTTTCTTGTGCTGGTAAATGAAGGCTGCAGGCAAGACGAATGCTGCGCCCATAATGAAGTCTGCCAATTCACCTACATACATGCTGGTGGAATGCAGCATACCAATCAAGCTCTTCAGAAAGAGAATGGCCAGCCCTGCCCAAGGTCCCATGGAGAATGCACCCAGGAGAACAGGCAGATTGCTCAGATCCAGCTTGTAGAAGGCAACCACCGGGATCTCAATGAGAAACAGGATGGATGCCAAGGCGGTGAGGATGGCGATACGGGTCATGTACTGGACGGACAGGTTCTTTTTCATGGGAAAGCCTCCTTGTGAAATACGCACGCCCCTGGAAGCAACTTGCTTT
>CAVKHY010000057.1:3337-15555 GCA_963656345.1 bacterium
GGGGCGGAAACATACACGTATTCCGGCTCTCTTCTCTCATCCAGACTATACTGTCGGCCTCGGAATTCCACCGAGTCGGCTGAACCGAAGTTCAGTTCGCGGGCTATACCGCCGGTAGGGAATTGCACCCTGCCCCGAAGAAGCTCCAAGTGGCTATGCTCTTTTTAGGAACCGCTCACATTATAGCGCGCCTATGATAGCATGTCAAGGGTTTGTCAAGAGCGGCACAAAAAAAGACGAAGCTTCCTATCTCAGGAAAACTTCGTCTGGCCTTTTACGCTTCAGGATGGTCTTCAGGTACCTTCAGGGTGGGCACATCATCGTCGGTCAAAGGCTGAGCATCAGCAGGTTCCTCAGCAGAAACCTCGATGGTAGGTACCTCCGCTTTCGGCTCTTCAGCGCATGCGGTGCACGCCTCCGCCTTGTCAGCTTCGGCAGGCGCTTCTTCCTGGGCAGGAGCTTCAGCAGCAACCTTCTCCGTAGTGACGCCGGCCAACCGCTCCGTACGCATGGCGTTCAACTCTTCATCCAGGCGGCTCAGCTCTTCCAACTGCTTGGACAGCTTTTCCGGAAACTGTTCGCCCTTCTGCCACATTTCATATGCCTGTGCGCCGAAGTCGGATAAAATCTCACGGCGACGGTTAATCAGGTTCATCTCCTGAACCTTATACTTTGTATTGCTGGCAATGTTGGATGCGGTGTTGCCGATTGCTTCCATGCTCTTCATCCAAGCAGTCTTCAAATTCTTACCAAGGTCAGCCATCTTTCATTGCTCCTTTCATCGGTTATGGGGTGAAGATTCGCCGTCAGGGTCGAAATTCCTGCTTATTGCAGGGTAACTTATCAATCTTTAAGGAATGTTCACAATTTATGTTTACCAGAACAGCAGCAGCCTGCCGGGCTGAATGCGCAGTTCTGCCCGATCCATGCTGAAAATTTCTCCGTCCACATTGAACCGCATGCCGGGGGATTCGATGGTGATGCTGTCACACAACAGATGATCCGTGATTTTGAAGGTGAGAATCTTGCCCATCATAAGTCCGGGAAGGTAAGGCGGAATCTTCCAGCGCGGTACATTCTGCACCATGACCACATCCAGCTTCCCGTCGTCGATCTTTGCGGCCGGGCAAATGGGAATGCCGCCGCCAATGTAGCGCCCATTGGCAACGCTGCAAATCAGCACATCCCGTTCGCTTTCTTTGCCGTCAATAGTAAGGCGAACATGGATTTTTTTGTGATGGAACACGGCTCGTACCAGCCCGATCAGATAGGGGAGAATGCCGCGGACATATTTCTTTGCAGCCAGGGTATAGTCCAATACTGTAACATCAAACCCGGCACCGCTGACGTTCAGAAACATGCGGTCATTCAGGGAACAAATGTCTACAGTGCGGGGCTTGCGGCTGAGGATAAAATCCAGAGCTTCCAAGGGTCTTGTAGGGGAACCGGTGGACTTCACAAAGTCGTTGCCGGTGCCTGCAGGAATGATGCCCAGCGGCACATGCGTGCCAAGCAAGCCACACGCCACTTCAAAGGAAGTGCCGTCGCCCCCTACGGCGATGACGCCTGCGCAATCCGCATGGGAGGCGGCTTCACGGGCAAGAGAAGTGGCATGCCCCGGACAATCCGTATGGTGGAATTCGGCAGGGATGCCGCGGATGGTCACCTCATCCCTCAGCTGACGTTCAACCCGGGCGGCATAGCCATTCCCGGCCGTTCGGTTCACAATAAAGGTCAGCACCCGTCATTCCTCACTTTCTGCTGTAACAAATATATGTTACCGCAAAGTAAGAAAAAAGTCAAATGGGAACAAGATTTTACATTTTGTTCCTGCTTTCAGAGGAACCCTTGGACAAGTTGTCACTTTTTTTGAACAACAATCGTACATATCTTCCACAATTCACCATGATGCTTGACGAAACGGCAAAATTTTGCTACAATTTATACATTCAGAACTGGCATTTCATCTTTATTATGATTGCAATGGAGGCATTATCAGATGAATCTAAATCGTGAGATTGTGTTCTCGTGGTTGGAGGAAGATAATACGCAGCGCGCTTATTTCCGTCTTAAGCCATTGCTGACTGTATCAGGCGATGTGCAGGAGGAAGCTGCAAAATTGTGGCCGGAGGATGGTGCTCTCCGCATTGTACCAGACAAGAATGAGCAGGGTTATTTTAAGGATCGGATGCGCTCCATGGGCAGCTTCTGCCTGATGGACTTGACACCCTTCCCTGCGGAGGCGAACAAGATCCGCACCAATAAAAATTTTCATCCCGATCGTGAGGAACGGAATCAGTATATCCTTTATTCGGATGCGGTCAAGGCGGTGCCTGAAAACACTTTTTATGAAGTGCTGGAGGGTGCGCCGGAGGATGCTGCCGCCCTTGCCGGGCAAGCGGCCACGCCCATGTTTATGGTGAAGCAGGGCGACGTACTGTATGGACCCGTGGCACGGCAAAATCCAGCAACCCCTGACCATGCGCCTGAAATGGAAGCAGCGGTGTATGAGCTTCCCTGTCCGGATGGCAAACAGCGTGTGATTCTTTGCCGAGAGGAAGCGGCAGTATCTGCGGAGGAACATCCTGCAAAGCCGGAAATTGCGAAGGCAGAGCCTGCCCCGGCGGCAGAAGCACCCCTGCCCATCGGCAAGCCCCTGTCTATTCTGGATGAAAACAAAGGCTTTACCGAAACACTGGCAGGCTTGAATCAACCCCTGAGCAATGGGGCGAATCTGCTGCATCAGCGTCAGGAAGTGCATCATGAAGCTATTCCGGTGCAGCAGCTAACCGGCACACCCCTGATGCGCAGTGCCGGGGTACGGACTTCTGTGCCTCGTCCCAAGAACTATGTGCAGGAGGTTGTGGCCAACCAGATGCGGGCTGCCCGGAATGATCCTCCCGCAGCGCCCCTGCCCAGCGGTGTTACCATGCGAGCCGTGGATAATCCTGTAGAGCGTGCCTGTGCTCAGCTTCAGCATGCGTGGCAGATGCCGGAAGCCCAGCAGCAGTTGGTGGATTTTGTCCTTTCTCTGCCGGGCATGAGCACACGAATTGTGCCTTCCGTCGCCTCTGCTCAGGGGGAAACACCCTTGCAGCAGGCTTTGCAGCACCGGCTGGAGGATCTAGAAGCAGAGCGCCTAGCGGCGTTGATCCAGCTGGATAAAGCTAAGGAAGACCTGGAAACCTTCCGTAAAAATGCGGTGGACGCTGCCGGTGGTGCAGCGGCGCAGAAGCTTCGGGAGCAGGAAGCAAAGCTGGAAGCCTGCAAAAAACAGCAAGCAGAAGTAACAGAGCAGCTGAATGCCCTGTCTGTCCAGCGGGACGCTGTAGAGGCGGAAGTCGAACGTTTGCGGCAGAATGACTATGCTGCTGCCTTGACGGATGCCTTGAATCGAGCACAAATGGTGATGCCCATGGCAGGACAGCCCTTGCGGCTGCACACCCGGGTAGGAGAGAAAGCTTCGCTGGATGCCCTGGCCGAGGCTTTTGCAAAAACGTGCGAAGCTGCGGGCATCCATTGCACGCATAATGAAGCGGTAGCCTTTGTGGCGGCGATAGCCGTGTGCAGGCACGTAGGACTCGTGTGCAAAACCATGGCACCGGTGGCTACTTTGGCGGAGAATCTTACCCACGGCATGGGCTGGCATGCGGGTTACGCATTGCAGACATCCGTTCACCAGACGCCTGTTGCGGACAAGACCGGGATGGATGGCGCAACGCCCATGATTCTCCTGACGACCTTAACGGATTATACGCCGGTTCCGGACGTTTGCACCTTTGCACTCACTGAATCGGTGAAGACGTTTACCGGCAGTGCAGCCTATGCGGCCGATCCTTATCCTGTGATTGCTTTGCCTGAAATGGCCTTTGTAGCGGAGCAGCAGAAGGATGGTATGCCCATCTCCTTGCAGGGATTGGAAACATCCTTTACGGAAGAAGCAATGTCCTCTGTATACAGCGTGCTGACGCCTGTGCTGCAGAAGGTTCAACCTCTGTCCGGCAAAGCAGTAAATGAAATGGAGCGGTTCGTGCTCCTTTGCGCCGGTGCTATGGAAGGCGGCTTGGCGGCGGCATGCGACTGGGCGATTCAGTGGTGGATCCTGCCGAGAGTAATGGGCAATGCGGCACAAGCGGCGGCACTGCGTCCCTTACTGCTGGAGTATCCCCTTAGCTTGGCAAAATTGACTTGCTGAATGGAATGGCACAAATCCACAGCACGGAAGCAATCTTGTTGAAAACCTGATCATAAGAAAGCGGAGCTTTCCTCACCTTGCCGTGGGGGAAGCTCCGTTTTTTACCGTTAACCTGCAGATACTTCAGGGCTGCTTGCCAATATAAGCAAGGATGCCGCCGTCCACATACAGGATGTGACCGTTCACAAAGTTGCTGGCATCGCTGGCCAGGAAGACGGCCGGTCCTACCAGGTCGCTGGTGTCGCCCCAACGGTTGGCAGGGGTCTTGGCACGGATGAAGCTGTCGAAGGGATGCATGCTGCCATCAGGCTGCTTTTCACGGAGAGGAGCGGTCTGGGGGGTTGCAATGTAGCCGGGTCCAATGCCGTTGCACTGAATGTTGTACTGGCCATACTCGGAGCAGATGTTCCGGGTCAGCATCTTCAGGCCGCCCTTGGCAGCTGCATAGGCGCTGACGGTTTCACGGCCGAGTTCGCTCATCATGGAGCAGATGTTGATGATCTTGCCGTGTCCCTTCTTGATCATGGAAGGAATGCAAGCCTTGCTCACAATGAAGGGGGCGTTCAGGTCAACATCGATGACCTTGCGGAAATCCGCAGCGCTCATGTCGCACATGGGAATCCGCTTGATGATGCCGGCGTTGTTCACCAGAATGTCGATGACGCCGACTTCTTCCTCAATTTTGGCAACCAGTGCATTGACGGCGGCTTCATCCGTCACGTCGCATACGTAGCCATGCGCCTTGATGCCCTCGGCTTCGTAGGCGGACATACCCTTGTTCACCAACTCCTGATTGATGTCGTTGAACACGATGGTTGCGCCGGCCTTTGCCATGCCGGTAGCAATAGCAAAGCCAATGCCGTAGCTTGCGCCGGTAACCAGTGCAACCTTACCTTCCAAAGAAAACATGTTTTCCATTTCAGTCGCCTCCTCAAGTGTTGGGATTATCGAAGATCCTTCATTGCGACAGGATCCATATCGTCAAAGTCCTGATTCTCGCCCACCATGCCCCAGATGAAGGTATAGGCACGGGTTGCGGAAGCGGAGTGAATGCTCCAGCTGGGGCTGATAACCGCTTGCTCATTCCGCATGACAATGTGGCGGGTTTCCGCAGGCTCGCCCATGTAGTGGAACACCACCGCATCTTCCGGCAGATCAAAGTAGAGATAAACCTCCATACGGCGGTCGTGGGTGTGGCAGGGCATGGTGTTCCATACACTGCCGGGCATCAAGGTCGTCATACCCATTTCCAGCTGGCAGCTTTCCACCTGACCGGGAAGAATGTACTTGCAGATGGTGCGATGGTTACTCTCTTCCATGGTGCCAAGTTCCACCTTGATACAGTCCTCAGGGCGAATGTACACGGTGGGATAGGTCATGTGAGCAGGGGCACTATTGAAGTAGAACTTGGCAGGATGGGCGGCATTGGTGCTTTCCATCTTCACCTCGCGGCTGCCCATACCGATGTACAGGCCGTCCCGGTGACGCAGGGTATACACGGTGCCGTCTACCGTTACGGTGCCTTCGCCGCCGATGTTGATGATGCCGATTTCCCGGCGCTGCAGGAAATATTCCGCACGAAGCTCATCACCTGCGTCCAGGGTCAACGCCTTGGCGGCAGGCACGGCACTGCCGGTAATGATGCGGTCAATGTGGCTGTACACCATCTTGACTTCATCGGTCTTGAACAGATCATCGATCAGAAATTCCTTCCGAAGCCGGGCGGTATCGTAGAACTTCATATCCAAAGGACTGCAAGCGGTACGCAGTTCCATGGCTTTTGCCTCCTTTGCTTACAGGGTTACGCCTGTTTTGAAAATGGCCATGTCGTGGTAGCCGTTGCGTTCGCTGCACACTTCACGGCCGCTGGCTGTGGCCAGCACAAAATCCATCAATGCCTGAGAAAGGTCCGGCAGGGTCTTTCCATCCAGCAGTTCTCCGGCGTTAAAGTCAATCCAGCCCTTCTTCATGTTAGCCAAACGGCTGTTGCTGGCAATCTTGACGGTGGGCACCGGAGAGGCAAAAGGCGTGCCTCGTCCGGTGGAGAACAGGACGATTTGTGCACCGGAAGCTGCCAAGGCTGTAGCCGCCACCAGGTCATTGCCGGGGGCGGAAAGCAGATTCAATCCCTGCGCCTGGACTTTTTGACCATAGCGAAGCACATCCTTCACTGGGGCAAAGCCGCTCTTCTGGGTGCAGCCCAGCGCCTTGTCCTCCAAGGTGGAAATGCCGCCGGCCTTGTTGCCGGGAGAAGGATTTTCGTAAATCGTCTGGTGATGCTCTTCAAAGTAATGCTTGAAATCATTGATCAGGCAGACGGTCTTATCAAACATTTCCTTGGTTTCGCAGCGATCCATCAGGATGGTTTCCGCACCAAACATTTCCGGCACTTCCGTCAAAATGGTGCTTCCGCCCTGCGCAATCAGCAGATCGGAAAATCCGCCGATGACCGGATTAGCCGTAATGCCGCTGAAGCCGTCGGAACCGCCGCACTTCAAGCCAACGACCAGCTTGGAAGCAGGGCAGGGGACACGCTTTTCACTGCGCATGTGATCGGCCAGCTCCTTAAGGAGCTTCATGCCCTCTTCCACTTCATCTTCCACCTGCTGGCTGATGAGGAAGCGGACACGATCCTGATCGTAATCGCCCATGCGCTTGCGAATCTCGTCCACGCCGCTGTTTTCACAGCCGAGGCCGAGCACCAGCACGCCGCCCACATTCGGGTGGGTCGCCAGATCAGCAAGCACGTTGCGGGTGTTTTCCTGATCTTCGCTCATTTGCGAGCAGCCATAGGGATGGGTGAAGGCAAAGACGCCTTCTACCCCGTCCCCTGCAAGCGACTGTGCCTTTCGCTCCAGAGAGCGGGCAACATCGTTCACACAGCCGACGGTAGGTAAAATCCACAGCTCATTGCGTACACCTACCTGACCATCTTTTCGGGGATAGCCCTGAAAAATAGCAGGAACGGCAGGAGCTACCTGAGGATGCGTAGGATGATAAGCATAGCTTAATTCGCCAGACAGCAGGGTGTGCAGGTTATGCACATGTACATGGCTGCCCTGTGGAATATTGCACTTTGCTTCGCCAATGGGGAAGCCGTACTTCACGACTTTTTCACCGGCATGAATGGCTTGAAGCGCCACCTTGTGCCCTGCAGGCACATCGTCCTGCAGGGTGATGGTGATGCCGTCAGCCTCGGCCTTGTCGCCTTTGCTGAGGGGCATCAAGGCAACGGCCACATTGTCGGTGGGGCTGATCCGCAGCAGTTCACGCATGTTGTCAGCCTCCGAAGCGTTCGGTCATCACCGTGCGGGCGCCACGGGTCAGCACATCCTCCAAAGATGCGGATACACTGTCTGCCAGTCCGGGCACCTTGGTCAGATCCTGACCGAAGAAGCTTTCGTTGGACAGGAACATCTGCACCATTTCCTTGGCGGGCTTATCGGAATTGTCGGCGAAGAACTCCACCACTGCGGCGTCGTCCTGCAGGGTGTAGGGCTGCCCGTTCCGTTCGCAGACCAGCTTGCCGTCTACCAGCTTGCCGCCGTGATACAGCGCCATCAGGGTAGCGATGGAGAAGGTCAGGTGCTCAGGCAGCTTGCCGAACTTTTCCACATAGCCCAGCAGGGAAGGCATGCAGCGGGCACGCCACTTGCTGACGCTGTTCAGGCAAATGGACATCAGGGCATGCTTGATGTAAGGATTCATGAACCGACCCGTTACCGCTTCAGCAAAGGCCAGCAGGTCTTCCTTGGGCAGGGTTAGGGTAGGAATGACTTCATCATACAGGGTCTTCTGCATGAAGGTCTTGATCATGGGATCGTTCATGGCATCCAGCACGTAGTCATAGCCGCACAGATAGGCAGCAGGCACAAAGGAAGTATGTGCGCCGTTCAGGATGCGCACCTTGCGCTGCTTGTAGGGCTTCTGATTATCGGTGTAGATCACGGGCAGTCCGCAGTCCGGCAGGGGCAGCTCCTTGGAAATGTCCTTGGCAGATTCAATGACCCACAGGCCGAAGGGTTCTGCCGTAACAAGGATACGATCCTCATAGCCTAGTTTGTTCCAAATGGCCTGATCCTCCCCACGGGGATAGCCGGTCACAATACGGTCCACCAGGGTGGAGGTGAATACGCAGGCGTTTTCCAGCCACTGCTCGAACTTTTCGCCCAGATTCCACAGCTTAGCCAGCGCCATCACGCACTTCTTCAGCATGATGCCGTTGTCATCAATCAGCTCCACAGGCAGGATGATCAAGCCCTTGTCCTCGGCATAGTTGAAGTGCTCGGCACGCTCAAACAGCAGCTTGGTCAGCTTGCCGGGATAGGAGTGGGGCGGGCAGTACTCGAACTTGTCCGTTTCATCCAGCACAATGCCGGCTTCCGTCGTGTTGCTGACGATGAAGCGCAGCGTATCCAGCTTTGCATAGGCTGCATACTTCTCATAGTCGGCATAGGCATCCACAGCGTCAGCCACGGAGGTCACCACACGGTCGAGCTCCACCGGCTTGCCATCCACCAAACCGCGAAGCAATACAGTGTAGCGGTAATCCTGCTCCTTAAAGGCAGGGAACAGGGTGCCCATCTCAATGGGCTTCACCAGCACGATATCACCATTGAAGTCAGTCTTCTCATTGGCAATGTCGATCATGTAGTCAACAAAAGCGCGCAGAAAGTTACCCTCACCGAATTGCAGTACACGAATCGGACGCACAGGGGCATCCTTCATGGCAGCCGTTAGACGTTCCATTTCATATCCCTCCTGATAGCTGATACTTCATATCGTGTAAACATTTACACGTCATCATGCTTATCTTACTACTTTTCCATACATACGTCAATCCGTTTCGTAAAAAAAATCCAAGACGTGGCAGAAAGTTTCAACAATCAGGTGGAAGAACGGAAATTTTCACACAGCCGCGATGAAAAAAACATTGCAATCATCGTGAAAATGACGTATAATGAACGTGGAAATTCCATGTAAGTCTTTACATTTATGCGAAAGGATGCGCCATGAACATTTATGATATTTCCCGGCGTGCTGGCGTTTCCATTGCCACCGTATCCCGGGTACTGAATAACAGCACCCATGTGAGCCAAAAGACGAAGGACAAGGTCATGGCGGTGATTAACGAAAGCGGCTATGTACCCAACGCCTTTGCTCGGGGACTTGGCCTCAACACCATGAAGACCATTGGTCTTCTCTGCCCGAACGCTGCCGATTCTTATTTGGCGCAGGCATTAGGTTTTCTGGAGCAGGAGTTCCGGAGTCATCAGTATAACTGCGTCCTGTCCTGCACGGGCAAGGAACTGGCTGCCCGGGAGGACGGGGTGTCCCAGCTGATGAACCGGCATGTGGACGGTCTTGTGCTCATGGGTTCCAGCTTTATCGAAGAAAACGACGGGGATAATGAGTACATCCGTCAGGCTGCCAAGGTCATGCCGGTGGTGATTTTGAATGGATCCTTCCTGTATGACAATGTTTACTGCGTGCTGTGCGATGACCGGCGTGCTACCAAGGAAGCTTGCCGCTTCCTGATTGAGTCAGGGTGCAAAAATGTGCTGTACCTGCACCACAGCCGCAATTATTCCGGGCAGAAGAAGCTGCAGGGGTATTGCGAAGGGCTGGAAAGTTGCGGACTGCCTGTCCGGAAGGAACTGATTCACCTTTTCAGCGAGGATAAAATGAGCGTGCCTCATGTGCGGGATTATCTTGTGCATCTGCATGAAGAGGGGCTTCAGTTCGATGCGGTGCTTTCCTCTGAGGATATTTTGGCAGTTGGCGCCGCCAAGTATGCCCGGGTGGTGCACCAGAGCATTCCCAAGCAGCTAAGCATTATCGGCTACAACAATTCAAACTTCTGCCTATGCTGCGAGCCGGAACTGACCAGTGTGGACAACCGGCTGAACGCCCTGTGCAGCCACTGTGTTACCACCATGCTGGGGGTGCTGGAAGGACGGGAAATGCCTCAACGTACGGTTTTCACGGCGGAGATGGTTCGCCGGGGAAGCACTTTGTGACCTCACACCTGCAAAAGGGTGTTGGATCAATGACCGCATGCCGGTCATATAAAGCAAATCAATGATGATAAAAGGAGTAAAAACGATGCAAGCATTCATGGACAAGGATTTCCTGCTGAATACGCCGACTGCTCGTACCCTGTATCACGATGTGGCCGCCAAGTGCCCTATCATCGACTATCATTGCCATATCAGCCCCAAGGAGATCTGGGATGACGTTCGCTATGAAAACATTACCCAGGTGTGGCTGGGGGGCGACCACTACAAGTGGCGGTTGATGCGCTGTGCCGGTGTGCCTGAGAAGTACATCACCGGTGATGCTTCCGACTATGAGAAGTTCTGCAAGTGGGCAGAGGTTGTGGGCAAGGGCATCGGCAATCCTCTGTATCACTGGAGCCATTTGGAGCTGCGCAACTTCTTCGGCTATCAAGGTGCACTGAGCGCAAAGACGGCGGATGAAGTGTGGAACCTGTGCAATGCGAAGCTGCAGAGCGCCGGCTACAGCGTTCGCGGGCTGATCAACATGAGCAATGTGGATACCATCTGCACTACGGATGATCCCATTGATACCCTGGAATGGCATCAGAAGCTGGCAGGGGATAAGACCTTCAAGACCACTGTGTTGCCTGCATGGCGTCCCGACAAGGCCATGAACCTGGAAAAGCCTGAGTATCTGGACTACCTGGCCAAGTTGGAAGCGGCTGCCGGCATGAAGATTGCGTCCTTCGCAGACCTGAAGAAGGCACTGGCTGCCCGCATGGAATATTTTGCTCAGAATCATTGCTGCCTGAGCGACCACGGCTTGAATTACGTGATGTATACCCCTACTTCCGATGAAGAAGTGGAGGCCATCTTCGCAAAGCGGCTGAAGGGCGGCAAGGTTACCGAAGCAGAGGAAGCTGCCTTTAAGACGGCGTTCATGCTCTTTGTTGCTAAGAAGTATCATGAGATGCACTGGACCATGCAGCTGCACTACGGCTGCCGTCGTGACAACAACCAGCCTCAGTATCGCAAGCTGGGACCTGACACCGGCTATGACTGCATCAACAACTATGCTCCTTCCTCCCAGACGGCTGCTTTCCTGGGCGCATTGGAAGAAGAAGGCTGCCTGCCTCAGACCATCCTGTACAGCCTGAATCCCAATGATAACGAAGCTATCGACACCATTTGCGGCTGCTTCCAGAGCGATGAGGCTGTCAGCAAGGTGCAGCATGGTTCTGCATGGTGGTTCAATGACCACTTCCAGGGCATGACTGATCAGCTGGTCAGCCTGGCCAACCTGGGTTACCTGGCAGGCTTTGTGGGCATGCTGACGGACAGCCGCAGCTTCCTGAGCTATCCCCGTCACGAGTACTTCCGCCGCATCCTGTGCCGCCTGCTGGGTCAGTGGGTAGAGGATGGCATGTTCCCCAATGATATGGAGCTGCTCAGCGAGATCGTCCGTGGCGTCAGCTATGAAAACGCCAAGAAGTATTTCCACTTTGCCAAGAAGGAATACTAAGATATTTGCACATAAAAAGAAGAGTCGCATCGAAAGGTGCGGCTCTTCTTTGCATTTTGGCCCGTGCATCATTGGCTCTTTTTACGCAATTCTTCCTGCAATAGCCTCCAGGAATGCTCGGCTGTTGACGGCGGTTGCTTCTCCATCCCAAAGCAGCGCCAGATCCTTTGTCATCACGCCGGACTCGATGGTGTCCAGCGTGGCCTTTTCCAGCTTGTCCGCAAAGGCAATCAGCTCAGGCAGTTCGTCCATTTCGCCCCGCTTGCGCAATGCGCCGGTCCAGGCAAAAATGGTGGCAACCGGATTGGTGCTGGTTTCTTCACCCTTCAGGTAGCGGTAGTAATGCCGGGTAACGGTGCCATGGGCGGCTTCGTACTCGAACTTTCCATCCGGGGAGACCAGTACGCTGGTCATCATGGCCAGTGAGCCGAAAGCAGTGGCAATCATATCGCTCATCACGTCGCCGTCATAATTCTTGCAGGCCCAGATGAAGCCGCCCTCG
>CAVKHY010000058.1:0-15305 GCA_963656345.1 bacterium
CTGCATTTCCCAATCCATGTCTCTTGTAACGGTTATGTCCGGAATGACAACGCCTAAATAGCGTTGATACACAGGAATATCGTTTGAAAGTTTCCTGAAACGGCGAAAGTTCTGAACATCTCCCATATAGAAGCAGAGAACGGTTTCTGCCTCTGGTGAAATGAGGCTGCTGGTTCTGTTTTCATACGTAACCACATCACGAGGCCAAGCATCAAGGAAATGCTCTTTCTGAAAGACAGGCCACCCATCTGAATCAAAGTTGATTTTACCGTATGCGTAGCGGTAAAATTCATCGGTGATGTGCATCAATTCCAATAAAGTCACAGGTACTCCTTTCTGACGTTTCGTCAAAGAAAATGATAGTTGATTGGGTCTTATGCAAAAAGGCACCCGTCATTATGAGGAAGATAGGATAAGCATCACCGCCTTTCACGAAAACATAGATTCATGAAGCTCTAAGCGTTTTCACCGTCAACGACACGGCATTCGTCGTAACACCTATGCTGAATCCTACATACATGCCTTCGCTGCATGGTACGTTCTCGAAGTCTTTTTCTCACACGCCGTGCCATCTGTATACGCCATGGGCTTGGGAGCATTGTAGGAGCAGATCACGATTTTGTCAAGATGTTTTTTTGAAAATAAGCAAAAAAGTGGATTAAATAACATTATTCTGGTATTTTATCCACGAAAAAAGGGGCTGCGACGCATCAGCATCGCAGCCCCTCATGTTAACGATCAAGCTCCGTATAGTTTTCCTTCACCGTCTTGTAGGCCAGCTTGGGACGGCGGAACATGTCCACCACGCCCTTGTTGTTCTGCCCCTTGGGGCGGTGCATGGCCCACTCCTCGGACACCCGCACATCCGCAAACTGCCAGATGTACGTGCCGGACACCCGAGCCTTGTGGCACAGCGCCTTCAGCTGCTTGTCCAGGATCTCCGCCTGCCGCTCCTCGCTCCACTTGGAGTTGTACATGGGATCGTGATACCCGGCGATGGCGCCTGCGCCGAACTCGGAGAAGATAATGGGCTTCCCGGCCGCACCGTTTTCGTCCATCCACTGCATCAGCCGGTCGCTGTACTCGGAAGGATCCTCCGTGGTGTACCACAGGGGATAAATGTTGAAGGACGCAATGTCCACCAGCCCCAGGCACACATCTTTGAAGAACCGGCAGGAGGCGAAGGTGACGGGCCGAGTCTTGTCCAGGCTGTGGAGCAGGTCAATCACATGGCTGTACATGCTGTGGCCGAACTCCGTCTCGCTTTCGCACTCGTTCAGCAGCCCCCAGGTGTAGATGCAGGGGTGATTGTAATGCTGCACCACCATTTCCGTGGCACTGCCGTCAATCTGCTCCTTGAACAGGGGCTTGCGCATGATTTCCCCGGGAATGGCACGGGAATGGCACTCCTCCCATACCATGATGCCCAGCGCGTCGCACAGGTCCAGGAACCGGGGGTCGTTGGGATAGTGGCAGGTGCGGACGCTGTTGGCGCCCATGTCCATCATCAGGTGGAGATCCTCCATCATGGCATTCATGGCCACGGCGCAGCCCTGACTGCCGAAGTCCTCATGCCGGTTAAAGCCCTTCAGGAATACCTGCTTGCCGTTGAGGAGGATTTTCTCCCCATCCAGCTTCACGGTGCGGAAGCCGACCCGGTCGATGAGATCATCCTCCGGCTTGCCGTTCACTTCCAGCACGGCGCAAAGGTCATACAAATGGCCGTCCATCAGCCCCCAGGGGGTCACGTCCGTGCAGTGAAGCTTCACCTCTGCCTGGGTTTCCTCCCCTGCCTTCAGGGCGGGAACCTCCGCTTCCGCCTTGCCGTCCGCCAGGGTAATGACCAGCTTGCCTGCAGGGCTGTCCGCTGCGGCCTTTACCGTCACCAGCACATCCCCTGTCCAGGTGCCGTCCGCATTCTGGGTGGAGGTGAAGTGCATCAGGTCAATGTAGGCGTCCGGAATCTCTTCCAGGGCGGTGGGGCGGGTGATGCCGCCGTAGGTGTAGTAGTCATTGGGCAGGTGCAGGGTGGAGGCCTCGGAGAAGCTGTCGTCCACATACACCGTCAGGGTGTGCTCGCCGGCCTTCACCTTCGGCACGGCGCAGCGGAAGCCAGTGAAAGCGTCGTAGTGGTGGCCGATCTTTTCCCCGTCCAGATAAACATCCGCCGTGTGGCTGACGCCGGAGAAGCGGAGCAGCAGATGCTCTTCCTTGTCCGTCACAAAGGTGCGGTCGTACCGAACCTTGCCCCGGTACAGGGTCAGCTGAGGAATGGACTGCCAGATGCCCGGCACCATGGCGGGGAAGGTTCTGCCGGAGCCGTCCTCTACCGTCAGCGTCCACAAGCCGTCCAGAGAATGCACCGGGCGCACCTGGTGCTCATCAAATAGGCGAAGCATGCAAAGAACTCCTTTCAATATTATCCTTTTAATGCACCTACCATCACGCCTTTTGCGAAAAAGCGCTGGAGGAACGGATACAGAATCAGAATGGGGGCGCAGGAGATCACAATCAGTGCGTACTTGATGGAATCCGCGTACTTGGCCAGCTCGCCTGCGTCCGTGGTGGATGCGGCCAGCTCGGAATTCTGGTTCAGCAGCAGGATCTGCCGAAGCACCAGCTGCAGCGGATACTTCGTGGTATCGTGAATGTACAGCGATGCACGGAACCAGGAATTCCAGTGCCCCACTGCATAGTATAGCACCATCACGGCCAGGGTGGCACCACTCAGCGGTAAAAATACTCGAACCAGAATTTTGAAATGGGATGCGCCGTCCAGCTTGGCAGCCTCCACCAGGGAATCCGGAATGGAGGCAAAGGCCGACCGCATAATCAGCAGGTTGTAGGTGTTGATGGATACGGGAATGATCAGCGCCCACAGGGAGTTAATCAGCCCCAGGCTCTGAATGTTCAGGTACTCCGGCACAAGGCCGCCGGAGAAGTACATGGTGAACAGAATCAGCAGCGAAATCGGCCGGGAAAGGATGGATCCCTTCAGGGAAAGGAAGTAGGCGCCCAGGCATGTCAGCACCATGTTGACGCATAGGCCGACGGCGAGAATGATAAACGTGTTGGCAAAGCCGGAAAGCACCAGCGTGTTGCGGAAAACAAGCTGATAGCTGTAGGTGTTGACCTGACCGACAGGCAGCAGCAGCAGACCGAAATTGCGGCCCAGAATGTCGGCTTCGGAAATGGAAGCAATCACCACATAGTACATGGGATACAGGGTGATGATGCAAATAAGGATCAGCAGCAGGGTGTTAACGACCGTAAAGATGGAATAGCCAACGCCCTCCTGCCGCAGCGTACCCGAAGAATGTTCATGTTCAGCCTTGGCCGTACGAAGCATAACCGTTCCCTCCTTTACCAAATGCCGTACCCGCTGGTTTTGTTGCTGATGAAATTGGCAAGCACAACCAGCGTGAAGTTAATGACGGAGTTGAACAGACCCACGGCGGTGGAGAATGAATACTCGGCGTTGATCAGACCCCGGCGATAAACATAGCTGGAGATCACGTCCGCCGTCTCCATGGTATAGTCGTTGTACAGCAGGATGATCTTTTCGTGGCCGACGCTCATGAGGGAGCCTACCCGAAGGATCAGCAGCAGCATGATGGTTCGGGCAATGCCGGGGAGGGTCACATGCAGGGTCTGCTGCCAGCGGTTGGCGCCGTCGATGCGGGCAGCCTCGTACAGTTCGGGATCAATGGCGCCCAGCGCCGCCAGGTAGATGATGCAGTTCCAGCCGGTTTCCTGCCAGATGTCGGACAGGATGTAAATCGGCACAAAGGCGGAGGGAATGTTCAGCAGGTTCTGGGTAACATTGCCGTTCAGCAGGTTGATCAACTGCACAATGAAGCCTTCCTTGTCCACAAACAAGGTGATCATGGAGCAGACAACCACCAGCGAAATGAAGTGGGGCATGTAGGAGACGGTTTGAATCGTCCGCTTGAACCACTTGCTGCGAACCTCGTTGATCATCAACGCAAAGATAATGGCGCAGGGGAAGGTGAAGAGGAGGCCGCCAAGGGAAATGGTCAGCGTGTTTCGAATAAGACGCTCGAAATAGAAAGAGCTGAAGAAGGATTCAAAGTACTTGAAGCCAACCCATTTGCTGCCCCATATGCCCAGGCGGGGTTTGAAATCCTTAAAAGCGATCACCGCACCGAGAAGGGGTTTATAATGGAAAAGGATGTAATAAACAATCACGGGAAGCGCCAAAAGATAAGCGCCGCCAAAGTCCCGGAGATCCTTGCCCACCCGCTTTCTCAGGGGTATCCGTCGTCCTTGCATGGCTGCTGCTCCTTTCCGTGAAAAGTAAGATTGGGCGTGCAGGGCAAAGGTTCACCCTGCACGCCGGGAAAAACCGTTACTCCGTGATTGCTGCAGCGTTATGGGCATCCAGGGTGATCTGCTTGATTTCGTAAACCCGATCCATGCCCATGGACTTCAACGTGGCCAGGTAGGTATCGAAGTCGCTTTCCAGGGACATTTCGCCGGAGATGAACTTGGCGCGGCATTCATCGATGTACAGGTTGATGTCCGTCCACAGATCTGTGTATTCATCCAGGTACTCGTCCAGCACGGAGGTGTGGATCACCACGTACTTGTCATGATCCGTATCCGACCACCGCTCGTAGGCGACGATCTGGCTCTTTTCGGGGTGACGCATGGCCAGCTGGTCATTGGCGTGGATGCCGGGCCAGTTGATCAGCGCATAGGAACGTGCCATGCCGTCCAGGGAGTGGCCGTCGGGGTTGTTGGTAATCAGCTCGGTGTAAACGGGCTTGCCGTCCTCGCCGATGACGTAGGACTCGTCAAGGATGCCGTAGTTGCGGAGCATGTTGCCTTCCTCGGTAAAGAGGTAGTTGTAGAATTCCATGCACAGTTCCACGTTCTTGCAGTCTGCGCTGATATAGGTGATGTCGTCGCTGGTGGTCATGGGATCGGCAAAGGAATACATGGCCCGCTCCTGATCCGCACTGTGGATCACATAGCCGCCGGACAGGGATGCGCCTTCGGGCAAGGAAGCAACGTAGGTGCTCAACCGGGAGTTGTTGGCATACATTACACCGGCCTGACCGTTGCACAGCATGGCCCGGGCAGTGGCTTCTTCCATGGACAGGTAGTCAACGGAAATCAGACCCTCGTTGTACAGCTTGTTCATGAAGGACAGAAGATCCTTGTACTCCGGTTCATAAGCGCCGTAGTGCCACACGCCGTCAATCTGGTATTCGGCGGCATTGGGCAGGCCGAAGGCGGAGGTCAATTCACCGGTGGCCAGGCACTCACGCAGGTAGTTCTTGCTCTGGAAAACGAAGGGAGTTTCCACCCCGTATTCCTTCATGGCCACCAGGGTGTCGTAGAATTCATCGATGGTCTTGGGCACGTCGCGGCCGATGGCGTCCAGAATGTCCTGCCGCCAGATCAGCCCACGCCAGAAGCGGTAAGGGGAGTTCTCTTCAAAAACGTGGCCGGCCAGATAGTACATTTTGCCGTCCAGCTGGGTGATTTCGTTCAGGTACACCGGCTTGTTGATGTATGCCCAATAGTCGGGCGCATACTGCTCCAGCATGGCGGGCTCCACTTCGATGGTCAACCCGTCGGAAATAACGCCGGAGATGCCGCCGTTGTAGTAATTGGCGGCGTGGAGCATGAACATGTCAGGCAGGGTGGTGGCGCCGTTCAGGGCCAGCACCAGGGAGGTGCCGTCAGCAAATTCCTTCAGCTCCACCTTCACGCCGGTCCGCTCGCACCAGGCCTTGAAGCCGGGGGTGTCCATGGAGGTGGTGTAGCCGCCGTCAGCAATGGAGCCGTCAAGGATCTTCCAAATGGTGATGGTGGTCGTATTGTCGAGGGGGTAGCTGATCTCCGCCAGTGCGGAGCAGGCACTGAGCGCCAGACACAACGCCAAGAGGAGAGAGAAAACCTTCTTCATGAGAAAACCTCCTTATGCTGTTTTACCGTATCCGCAACGGTATCGTTATCATCATCATAAAGAACTTTTTCACAAAATGAAATAAAAGAAAACACAAAGGATGATAATTTTCTATCTTCCTCAGAGGTCGGCGGCGCACCAAATTGCAGCATATCAACAATATATATATATATATATATTGCAGCAGAAAACACAAATACAAAGAAAAATGATTGAAAAAAATCACAAGGCGTGTTATGATTTTTCACACAGCGGAAAGGCGGGAATCAGCATGTTTGTTGTTCATCGGTGCGGCATAGACAGCTATCACGGGAAGGATTTTTTCATCGCCAAGCCCCAAGGGTTTGACAGTTGGAGCTTTCTGTATGCGGTGACGCCCCAGCGGATGTATTGGGACGGCAGACTGTCGGATGTACCGGCAGGCACCTGCATCCTGTATCCGGTCGATTATCCCCGTTTCTTAAATTGCGCCGGCGGAGCGGATTTTTTCGTCAATTCATGGGTGCATTTCTCCGTGACCAATCACAGCGTTTTTACGGACATGCTGGAGAAAAACAAAATACCGGTTGCCAAGCCGTTCAGGCAGGCGGAATCCTCCCCTTTTTACACCACGCTGCAAATGATTGTTGAAGAGCAGTGTTTTGTCCGCTCCAATTATGTGGAAATGGTGTCTTCCCTGATGCAGGTCATGTGGATTCAGCTGGGACGAAATATGATCTCCTACGATCAGCCCAAGGACAGCAATGAAGTTCGCCAGAGGAAAGCCTTTGAGGAGCTGAGGAAGAATATCTACAGCACGCCGGAAAAGAAGTGGTCCAATGAGGAAATGGCGGCGTCCGTGCACTTCGGCGTCAATCAGTTCATCTTCTATTATCGGCATTTCTTTGACGTGACCCCGAAGCAGGACTTGATTGAGGCACGAATCGTGAAAGCGAAAACACTGCTGGCTTACTCCGGGGCGGTCAAAGAGGTGGCGGCCAACTGCGGCTTTGAAAATGAATACTATTTTGCACGGGTGTTCAAGCAAAAAACGGGGCTGACACCCACGGAATACAGCAAAGCGCCGCTGTCGAGTCCGGGAAAGTGACTTTCTCCGCACACAAAAATACCGGCAGGCTGAAATCCCTGCCGGTAGAAGTGAACATTCACTTTTTTCACTCACTCAGGGTGAATTTTCAGTGAATATTCACTTTTTCCACTTGAAAAGAGTGAATGGGGCGAATATAATGAAGTAAGAGCGGTCGGAAGGAGGGATTCGGATGAACTTTGAAACCGAGCAAGTTGAGTTTAAGTCTCAGTTTACAGAGGAGATCTACAAGGAAGTTATCGCCTTTGCTAACACAGACGGCGGTGTTGTGTATGTGGGTATAGACGATCACGGAAATGTGGTTGGTTTATCGGATGTGGACAGGGAATACACACGTATTACGAACGGCATACGGGACGCAATCATGCCGGATGTCACCATGTTCGTCCGCTTCACCGTACAGGAAAATAAGGTTGTGCGCATCACCGTGAGCGAGGGCACGAACAAACCCTATTACCTGAAGGGGAAAGGCCTGAAACCAAGCGGCGTCTTTGTCCGTCAAGGTACATCCAGTGTATCGGCCTCCTCGGAGAAGATTCGCCGGATGATTAAGGAAAGCGACGGCGATGTATTTGAAGAGGAACGCTCCCTTGAGCAGGAATTAACCTTTACAGCGGCAGAAAAGGCATTTCGTCTTTACGGCGTGGCATTTAGCCGGGAAAAATATCGTGCCCTTGGCATGATTCAAAAGAAAGACGGCACGTTCACCAACCTTGCTTGGCTCCTTTCGGATCAGTGCGCCCATACGACGAAAATCGCTGTATTCAGTGATGATGCATGCACGGTTTTCCGTGACAGCAGGGAGTTTGGAGGCTCGCTCTTCCAGCAATTTGAAGATGCCGTTCAATATCTGGCTTTATGCAATAAAACAAGCTCCACCATCAAAGGCATTACACGGATTGACCGGCCTGATTACCCGGAGGAAGCAATTCGCGAAGCTTTGCTGAATGCGATTGTTCATCGTGATTACAGCTTTAGCGGCAGCATTATCATCAATGTTACCGACCATAAAATGGAGTTCATTTCCCTTGGTGGTTTGCTTCCCGGCCTTTCTCCCGAGGATATTTGCAATGGCATCTCGCAGCCGCGCAATAAAAACCTGGCTGAGATTTTTCATCGACTGCGACTGATTGAAAGCTACGGCACCGGCATCCGCAGAATTTTCAGCCTGTATGCCGGCTATGCAGAACAGCCTGAAATTGCGGTGACCCGGAACACGTTCAAAATGATCCTGCCGAACATGAACAATATGCAAGCCGGCAAGGTCAATGGTGAAGCATCCGAAGGCATATCCGAACAGATGCAAAAAATTCTTGATATCATCAGGGCAAAAGGTCAGATAACCGAAAAAGAAATCTGTACGCTGCTCGGCATAAAGAAAACCCGTGCGTATACCATCACAAAAGAGATGCGTGACCGCAATTTGATTCAGGTTGTCGGCCGGGGAGAAACGAAAGTCTACACGTTGTCATAAAGGATCATGGATCAAGCGAAAAACCGGGCAATCGGCTCTGCCGATTGCCCGGTTTTCTTACTCACTAAACAGCGCCGTGCTCAGGTACCGGTCCCCCGTGTCCGGCATCAGCGCCACAATAATCTTGTCCTTGTTTTCCGGCCGCTGTGCCAGCACCGTGGCGGCGTGCAGGGCTGCGCCGGAGGAAATGCCCACCAGCACCCCCTCACGCCGGGCAATCTCCCGTCCGGCGGCAAAGGCGTCCTCGTTCTCCACGGGAATGATCTCGTCGTACACCTTCGTGTCCAGCGTCTCCGGCACAAAGCCTGCGCCAATGCCCTGAATCTTGTGGGCGCCGGCAATCCCCTTGGAAAGCACAGGGGAAGTGGCAGGCTCCACCGCCACAATCTTCACGTTGGGGTTCTGTTCCTTCAGGTATCTGCCCACACCGGTCAGGGTGCCGCCGGTGCCTACCCCGGCCACGAAGAAATCCACTTTCCCCTCCGTATCCCGCCAGATTTCCGGGCCGGTGGTGCGGTAGTGAACGGCAGGATTGGCAGGGTTCACAAACTGCCCGGGGATGAAGCTGTTCGGGATCTCCCTGGCCAGTTCCTCCGCCTTGGCGATGGCGCCCTTCATGCCCTTGGCGCCTTCGGTAAGCACCAGCTCCGCCCCGTAGGCCTTCAGCAGGGTGCGGCGCTCCACGCTCATGGTTTCCGGCATGGTGAGGATGATCCGATACCCTCGTGCCGCCGCCACGGAGGCCAGGCCGATGCCCGTGTTGCCGCTGGTGGGCTCGATGATGACTGAACCCTTCTTCAGCTTGCCCTTTTCCTCCGCATCATCCAGCATGGCCTTGGCGATGCGGTCCTTCACGCTGCCGGCGGGGTTGAAGTATTCCAGCTTGGCCAGGATGGTGGCGTGGAGCTGATGGGCCTGCTCATAGTTGCCCAGCTCCAGCAGAGGGGTGTTGCCGATGAGTTCCGTTGCCTGATGATAAATCTTCATGGTGCGTCGTTCCTTTCTGTTTTGTCGTTTGGGGGAAGGGTGCTTCAAGGTTTTCGGTAACGCAAAAAAAGGCAGGATGAGTGGATCCTTCTCATCCTGCCCCGGAAGATACCTATTTCGCAGCTGCGTTGTCAGGCACGGAAAGCCATGCACAGCTGTCCTCCGCAACAGGACGACTGCTGACAACAACACATCATCATGCCGTACATGCTCTCCAACCTCCTCGCCTTGAATTGCTTGGGATTATAGCCCTGCGTGAAAGAAATGTCAACCCTCCGGGCGATGTTTTTTCGCTGTATCCCTTTCCGTGACCTGACGGACTTTGATCAGTCCGGCGCCTGCACCGTGGGAACAACCGTGACCGGGAAGGTTTCGCTGCTCATGAACGTCAGCTTTGCCGTGTCCGGGTTAACCGAGTAGATCTGCACCGTCCAATGAAGCTGTAAGGGTTCTTCAGAGGACTCCGGCAGGCAGCATCCGCTGTACAGTACGGTTTTGCCCTCCTGGATGCTGTGATCCAGAAAATACTGTCCGTAGCTGTCGAATTCCTCCAAATAAACGTACACGCTTCGGATTTCCTTGCCGGCCGCTTGGGCGGCTTCCCGAAAAGAACGATCATCCGCCCCCTCTGAAACAAAATTTTCACCGCAAGCCGGTCGATCCAGGGTTGCGCCGCCGGGAAGCAGAAACACCTGCTCACTGCTGGTCAACGCACAGGTCAATATCCACTCACCGTCGCAGGCCACCTGCGCAAATTCGATCTTTATATCCTCGATCTCCGCTGTGGAGGGCGTAAAGGAAGTCTGCGGATTTTCCAGGGCAGCGGGCTGAATCGGCAAAAGATACAGTTCTGCATAGGGGGACAGATAGTCGCCGCTTACGCTGTCGGGCAGCGTTTCCGCATAACCTGTGCTGCAGATCAGGCAGAAGCAAAGCAGGATGCTTCCGATCATCCGTCGCCCCATCGTGGTTTTTTTCATGGTTACTGATCCTCCATTTCAAGCATCTGCGCCATATGATCCAGCTCCTGCACAAATTGATCGGTGCTCAGCGTGCCCAGCGCATACTGCTCTTCCAGGCGGCGCACCTTTTGTCCCTCATCCGTGTCGGGATCAAAAACGCTGGGGCCTTGGAAATACAGCCGATCGCCATACTGCTGGTAGACCCGGATATCCTCGGGGGATAGGTCGTACATGTTGTCAGGATCCGTGGCCTTGGCGTATTGCGCTTTTTTCTCATCAAGGCGGGTGGTGATCGCTGCACGCTCGTCCACGCTTAAGCTGCTTTTCTCCAGCTCAGCCTCCAACCCGGCGATGGTTTCGGCCAGCGCTTCCGCTACACGCTTCTGATTCTCATTTTCCACAGGCTGTGCATCGGGGTAAAAGTAGACCTTCTCCCCATCGTTCATCTGTTGAAGCTGCTGCGCCAGGTACTCCCTCGACAGCTCAATTTCCTGACTGCGAACGTTGATAAAGCCGGCAAAGATCGTTGCTTTGATCAGGATCGGCTGATCTTCCGTCAGGCGCAGAGGCACATAGTACCGCAGGGATTGAGGAGAAGATGCATTGTCGAACAGGGAATACGTCCCCGCCTGTACCGGCTCGCAAGCATACAATGCTTTGCCGATGCCTTGGCAGCGCTCCAGCAGATTTTTCATCTCGGCGGTATCGAAGCGAAGAGGCTGATGGCTGCCATTGCTCTGCAGAATGTGGTTGTCCACAAGCAGCTGCACCAGGTACAGCACAT
This sequence comes from bacterium, assembly GCA_963656345.1. Lineage (GTDB taxonomy): Bacteria > Bacillota > Clostridia > Christensenellales > Aristaeellaceae > CAKUFA01. Next base: position 11,233 of record CAVKHY010000058.1, read on the forward strand.
AGCTGTGGGCGCCGTACTGCCCCTCGTCAAAGTAGCCGCAAATGCGGATGTCGTCCTCCGGGTCTGCCTGAATGCGGTCGATCCACCGTTCCAGAAAATCCAGATAATCCGTGAAGGAAGAAGGCACATCCGCTTCCGTGAAGCCGGCTGCGGCCCATGCTTCCGGGTCGTATGCATAGTAAGAAATGCTGCATCCGTAGGGAACGCCGTAGAGCACGCCGTCATAGCTGAGCTGTTCCCGAAAAGGCGCATACATGCTTTCCACGGCGGATTGGATGCTTTCGTTGCCCGTCAGCGGCGCCAGATACCCTTTCTCCATCAGCGAACGAATGTTGAAGCTGCTTGTATTCAGGGTGAAAACATCATAGGGCAATTCGCCGGTCAGGAAGCCGTTGAGCACCTGCAACGTGTTGTAATAGACGGTGCTGTCCGTGTGGATCTTCACATCCAGATGCTTTTCGACAAAGGTGGCATACCCCGGAGAAGAGGCGTCAAAGCCATAGAAGCAAACGCTGCGTTCACCAAGGGCTCTTCCCGTAAGCAGCAAGGAAAAAACAAGGCATAAAGAGCATACTTTTCTCATCGACGGCATACGCAGTCCTCCTGTTTTGACGCAGAAGAATGTCACCAGGTGACATCCTCCTTACGAATCACAAAATTTCCGTAGGATGCGGGAACGCCGGGCGATGGTTCTGTGCTGTCCATGCGGCTGAAGTACCACTCATAGGATTGTATCCAGTGCTTTTCATACTGCATGGCCAGGTCGATATGCATGCTTTTTTTGTTGACCACAAGCACCTGATAGGGCGCAGGATAAAGGTTTGTCAGGCGATTCGGATCATAAGGAATCTCCTGTGTAATGGGAATGGCGATGAGCCTGCCGTCACTGCTGTAAATGCCTTTGGGCACAGACCATGCCGGTTCTCGCGTTTCCCAAAAAGCATCCTGATGAAAATCGTACAGCAGGCCGGCGTCATCAAGCTGATTCAGCTCTTCATAATCGGAAAGCGAAATGTTTGCCACATCCCAGTCATCAGGGTTGGCCAGCAGCTCTTCTACCGTCCAATGCAGCCATGTCGCTCTGGCAATTCCCTGCGTCTTTCGTTCCAGTTCCACAGGCCGCCCGTCAATGATGGCGCGTCCGAGCCTATCAGGCGAACGTACGACGCTGGCGCTTGGATTGACTTTGGCGATGATCCAGGTGATATCCTGGGTTTCCTCGTCGTAATCATAGCAGTAAACTTCATAAAGCAAATAAGGGTGCTCCGGCAGCTGGGCTTTCACCCAATCCGGATACAGCCACTGTAAACTGGCAAGGGACGATGAAGGATAATAGCCCCGTGTCCGGATGATGCCTTTATCGGCGAGCTTCTGCAAATCCACATCCTTCGAGGAAACAATGGCCATATCCCACTGTTTCTTTTCTTTGATGAGTTCTTCCGTTGTTCCGCCAAAGCGCACATTCAACGGGGCGGCAGCTTCTACCTCGTCATAAACAGCACGCAATACATTGTACTTCAGAGAATCGCCGTCGACCGCACCCCATGCGTCCAGTATTGGTTGGTAACGCTCCGGAATATCCGTTTCTGCATGAGCACAGGTGAAAGAAAAGAACATGAACAATGTTGTGATGAAGAGAAAAAACCTTTTCATCCCATGATCCTCCGTTGCGAACAACATAAGGAGAGGAGGTGACCTCCTCTCCTGCTGAATGATTAGTTGTCAGGATTGAAGAAGGTAACAAACTGACCATAGAAATTCAACGTGCCGGAATCACGATCGTCCAAGCGGCCACGGTAAGAAAGATTATACATGACGCCTTGACAATTCGTCTTGTACGGATGGTGAGTCGTGCTTGGACCGGAGTAAACCCAAGTAGCACTGGCTGCATTGGCTCCGTTGTGCACCCGGGTTACAGCACGATGAGTAGAAGACAGATTACTTCTGCTGGTATCCAGCACAATGTACCATGCGTTTTCGGTTTTTTCAATACCGGTGCACCCGATTTGGTATTGCGTCGTGCTGGTCGTCGTGATACCAAAGTTATACCTCATAGTAACGGTCTCGGCAAGCGAGGTGCTTGTGATAGCAAGTGCAAGAACCAAAACAAGAACGAACAGCTTTTTCATACGTATACTCCTCTCTAAAGTCGGTCGCAGGCGTACAAAAAACTTATGCTGAATTTTGCCTGTCTCAGGCAGTTGTTTTCACCAAAGGAATCACACCTTTCGATGACACACCATGTCCTCCCCCTTGCGTCTATTAATAATATTCGATGCTGCATCATGTAAATCCTGCTTTTTTTGAAAAGCAATTTTTAATTTTGATGATATTTTCTTTGAAATCCAGGTATAGCAAATAAACGACTCAGCATGTTTACGGTCTGAAAACTTTCCAGACTTCCTTTGCAGGGGGAAAGCTTTACCGCCATAGAAAAAACATGCAACCGGGGCGGCTTTTGTTCATGCCTGTGCATGGATTCTTTCCGGATAAAAGGATTTTCCCTTTTCAACAGAGAAATGGAATACTATCCGTGCCGTATCGAAAGGAGTATCACCTGCCCATGGCCATCACCGCTTATTGCAAAAAATGTCAGGAAGATGTGCCCGTAGGGGATCGCTGCCCCTACTGCGGCAGCAAGTTGGCCAAATCCTCCGCCCGGGTGGCCTGGTGCGTGACCCACACCCCCGTGGAAGATTGGATGTGCTGGAACAGTGTGGCGCGCATCTTCCTGCCGGCCTGGCTGGTGGTGCTGCTGGCCATCCTCCTGCCGGAAGTGCTCAGCGGAGGCACCGCCGCCCTGGAGCAGGTGCTTACCGGCACCGTCATGCTGAGCATGGTGCTGCTGCTCCTCCTCGGCGCCTTGGGCACCCTGCTGGTGCTGCACCTGCAGGGGGATGATCTTATCGATTGCGTGGCGGACAGCAAGGGCGTCCACGTCCGCCGCTTTCTGCCGAATCCTACGCCTTTGAAGCTGCTGCTGCGCCTCCGTTCTCCCCGGCTGCTTCGGGAGATGGAGGAAGGGGAGGATGCGGTGCTCATCTCTGCCCGGGATCTGCCATGGAAGAGCATCGCCCGGGTGCAGCTGTGGCCGGAAAAGCGGCTGGTGCTCCTCTATGCCCCTCACTGGTGGATGAACCTGGCGCTGTACTGCACCCCCTTTACCTGGGAGGATACCCTGGCCTACATGCGGGATAAGGTGGGGCGGAAGAAGGATCTGCTCCTGCCCCGGGAACTGGTGGCGCCTCCGAAGCCCAAAGCCCCCCGAAAGCCCAAGGCAGCGCCTGTGGAGGAAATGCCCCCGGAAACCATGCCGTTCAGCCTCTCGCCGGAAATGCCTGAGGAAGCCATCCGGCAGGCGGAACTTCCCCCGGAGGAAATCCCGCCGGAAGAACCCGTGCCGGAAGAAACGGCACCGGAGGAAATCCCCCCGGAAGCCCCGGCAGAGGAAGAGACCGCCGCACCGGAAGAGGCGGCGGAAGGGCAGACGGACTTCTTTGATTTGTTGGAGAAAAAAGAAGAATAAAATACCGCCGCCCGGGCGTCATTGTCCGGGCGGCGGCTGTGGTTGGTCGGTTCATTGACGGTTCGTTCATCGTTGGTCGGTTAGTTGCTGGTCGGATACATCTTGTGATACTCCATGTGCCTGTAGGCACCCATGGCTTCACGGCTCATCAGATAGCGGTCATGATCGTGCAACAGCACCACCAGACCGACGGCCGCTGCGATAAGCATCAGGATCCCCATGATCGCACCTCCATGATTCAGTTTCTTGCAGCACATCTTGCACTGTGCTGTTTCTTCGTCTTTATTATACCGCAACTTTCCTAAAATGCAATAGATTTTTGCAAGATTTTCTGCAAAAAAAGAAGGCAAAAGCGGAGTTTCGCTTGCGCCTTTTTTCGGGTATCCGGCGCTTCGGGATGATTTATTCCAAGGGGCTTTCCGATCGTTCCGCAACCTCAATCGTCGCGGCTTACAGCCGCTTGTTTCGGTTGAGTAGGTTTGCTTCTCCGCCGGAGAAGCAAAGTCGCCTATGGCGACCGGTCAATTCAAATCGAAGATTTGAATAT
>CAVKHY010000059.1:0-15179 GCA_963656345.1 bacterium
TTTTTATATTCTGTCTGTTTGTTCACGATAAAATGCAGCTGATGACCATTCGCATGCAATCGCATTTTCGAATGACGGCTGGCATGATTGCTGACGCTTCATTATCATCCGTTTTTGAGAGCAACCTGAGCGCAACCCGTCTATCATGGTCTGTTATTCAGCCTTGTTGGTAAAATATTTTTCTCTCTTCTTGAAAAATCAGGACAGTTTCACCGTAAATTGTCCTGATTTTCACACTTTCGCCCGAAACTGTCAGTTGTTTTTTTCAATATGACATCTTATAATAGTGGACGAAGAAGTCAGAATAGCGTAACCCTGTTGGCCCAGTGAAAACTTGAAAGGAGGTTGATGGCGCAATGCGCAGCAAGAAATAACCGTACTTGTGATAAGTACCACTATCAAGGACTCGAAAGGGAAACCTCATAAGTTTCAACCAAGCGTTAAGAGGATTCGTATGAAGCGTTTTGTTGCGTTGTTGATTGTCGTGCTTTAACGAAAGGAATACGGAAAATGAAAAAGTTGCTTTGCCTTCTTCTCGGCATCATGCTTTCTCTTTTCGCAATAGCCGCCTCAGGTGAAACACTAGTCACCTATGGCGGAACCTTCTCCAGCAATAATGCCGGACTGCAAACATTCCTTATCGATCATCCCAATATTTCGCTGTCATTATCAGATGCTAATTACTTTCCTGCTTCTGCGTTCGTCACCGCATTACTGACCCATGAATTCCAATGTGATCTGTTTTCTCAAGGAACAGACAAAGCAGATTGGCCTACCTTAATGGAAAAAGGGTACTGTCTGGATCTTTCAGGAAGTGCAGCACTGACCGCTGCTGTTCAGCGCATGCATCCGCACATTGCTGCGGAGGCAATGTCAAACGGTCATTTATACGCCATCCCGCATGCCATTTATTTTAGGTATTTTCACGTCATGGAAGAAACTTGGTTGCATGCCGGCTACACAATGGACGACGTTCCTCAGTCCTTCCCGGAATTTCTTGATTTTCTTTCTGCGTGGTGTGATCGCATTGAGGACAATCCTGAAGCTGATATTGTTGCCTTAGGCGGGTGGGACGGAGATAACTTCTCTTCCGCTTCTTATATTTCCAGACTTACGGAAATGCTCATCAATGAAGTCATTATGCAATATCAGTATGCCGACGAAAAACTTTCTTTCAGTACTTCTGAAATCGTTGACTTGTTGGGTCGGTGCACAGCCATTGGCAACCGCCTATACCGCTTAGAATCAAGGCATTACAATTCCACTTTGTTTGAGGAAATAGCAAATCATCTCTGGCCTCAGAAAGCTTCTTCCATCGTCTTTTTCCGCTTAAACGATGAACAGCCCAAATTGATAAATGCTACACTGTCCATGTGGGCTATCAACGCATCCTCCTCGAATGTGGAAAAGGCAGTTGAGCTTCTGGAAAAAGCCGGAACTGTGATCGACGATCCATCAGACTATGCCGATCTATATCTCTATCAGGATGCACAGCCGCGATTGGATCCAGATTATGAAAAGAACCTGGCGAATTGGACAGAGCGACGGGATGCGGCTGCACTGCAGCTGCAAAATAACGATCTTGATGCTGATGAAAGAGAAAATTTAGAAAAAGAAGTTGAGAAGTTTCAAGATTGCATTGACTTTACGGAATCCCATAAATGGATTCTCACTCCCGAACAGTTGGAAGGCTACAAGGCAATGGTTGATTATTTGTATTTCCCGCCCATTAACATCTTCCATCAATCATCCGAAGGATACGAGGCATTGGATGATCTCTACAAGCAATTTGGCTACGGCAAACTAACAGCGGAACAATTCGTACAACGGCTTGATCAAATTGCCACCATGATGTACATGGAGGAGTAATCTGAACCATTGTTAAAGGAGAGAATGAACATGAAACGAATTCTTTGCGTGCTTGTTTCCGCACTCCTTGTATGGATGCAATTTCCCTGCTGCTACGCAAGCAGTCAAGATGTTACGAGTGAAAGCGGTTTGTCCTGGTTAATGGATTTGTATGACTATACCATGCCCCAAGATGTTACTGCGTTTGCTCAAACCAATTTTCAACCGCTGACGGTTGACGTGGAGGGAATTGTGGTTTCCATCCAGGAAATCCTGTACGACGGTGTATGGTTGTTCACTTCTGTTACGGCAAGCCCATCCTCCGATGACGTTATTATCGTCCCTGCAGAAGCAGAAGTCGATGATCCCATTGCCGGCGGCTATGGCGAAAACCTGCGGGAAGACTCCCGCACCTTCCTGGAAGCCGCCCAGGAGGATCAGAAGGATTTGCTGCTTGTCTCCGTCATGCCCGTCGAGTATGAACAGGCCGATTTTTACTTCCTCGATCATAGACAAGATGCCGGATCGCAATCAACCCTGTTCAGCGGTGCTCCCGTAGCCCTTCAGGGTGATGATCTTACGATTCATATGGCCATTGAAACAACGCTGGTTTCCCATTCAACCGGCGAGGTACTCTCGGAAGCACGGCATGAATACCCTGTCACCATCAAAAGTTTGAGCACGTACAACGAAAAAGAATATCTGTCGTCCACAGACGATGCCCCCATGGAAAAGCTCGTTCTTGTGCAAACCGATTTGGCAACTTACGTGTATCCTTCCTGGAAAGAATCCCAAGCAGACGCCGAGCCGGAATATGTGCTCACCGATGCGGAAGGAAATCCGTATCCGACCGGCATTCCCCAGGATGCCGACTCCTATTCCTTCGATGTTCTGCCCGATACCCTATACGTTCAATTTACCGAAGAAACAGGCGAAACATTCACTGCCATGTTTACAGCGGCTCCGTAAAAACTTAGCCTCTCATAACATTGATACACCCCATTGACAGATACCCCCAGGCGGTATATGATATACATACCCCCTGGGGGTAATTTGTGTTCGAAGGAGGGTTTCGGATGGCAGAGGAATGCAAGTGCTGCTGTTGCCAGCACAAAGAAAAAATCCGTCCGGAAGAGGAATATAAGGATCTGATTCATCGGTTGAATCGCATTGAAGGTCAGGTGCGCGGCATCCGGGGGATGGTGGAAAAGAACGCCTACTGCACAGACATTATGGTGCAGGTAGCAGCGGTGAATGCCGCCCTGAACGCCTTTAATCGGGAACTGCTGGCCACCCACATTCGCACCTGCGTGGCGGAGGATATCCGTCAGGGCAAGGATGAAGTCATCGACGACTTGATTGTAACACTGCAAAAGCTGATGAAGTGAGAAAGGAAGAACTTTATGCGGCAATTTCATGTAACGGGTATGAGCTGCGCCGCCTGCAGTGCCCGTGTGGAAAAAGCTGTGTCCAAGGTTGACGGGGTAACAGCATGCTCCGTCAGTCTATTGACCAACGCCATGGGGGTGGACGGTACTGCCTCCGATGAGGACATTATTCACGCAGTGGAAGAGGCCGGTTACGGCGCTTCCGTCAAGGGCGCCTCTGTTGCTTCTGCCGCTCCCAGCGAGGATGCTTTGGCAGACAGGGAAACTCCCGTGCTGAAGCGTCGGCTCTTTTTGTCCCTTGGCTTTCTTCTGCTGCTGATGTACATTTCCATGGGACATGTCATGTGGCACTGGCCCATGCCCGGCATCCTGAACATGAATCCCATGGGCATGGCCATTACCGAGCTGCTGCTGACCATCATCATCATGGTGATCAACAAGAAATTCTTTGTCAGCGGCTTCAAAGGGTTGATCCATCGTGCCCCGAACATGGACACCCTGGTGGCGCTGGGTTCTTCTGCATCCTTCCTGTACAGTTTGGCACTTCTGTACCAAATGACGGTGGATACGGAAAACGCCATGCAGTTGCTTCATGGTATGTACTTTGAATCCGCCGCCATGATTTTGGCACTGATTACCGTAGGCAAAACCCTGGAAGCCCACAGCAAGGGCAAGACCACTGATGCCCTTCGCAGCCTGATGAACCTTGCCCCGAAGACCGCCACCCTTGTGCGCAACGGGGCAGAGGTAACCGTGCCTATCGAGCAGGTGCAGCAGGGTGATATCTTCGTGGTGCGCCCCGGTGAAAGCATCCCGGTGGACGGCGTGATTCTGGAAGGCAACACTGCCGTAAATGAATCCGCCCTGACCGGCGAAAGCATCCCTGCGGACAAGGCACAGGGAGACAGCGTATCCGCCGCCACCATCAATCAGTCCGGCTTTATCCGCTGCCGTGCCACCCGCGTGGGGGAAGATACCACCCTGTCCCAGATCATCCGCATGGTCAGCGACGCCGCCGCCACCAAAGCGCCCATTGCCAAGGTAGCAGACAAGGTTTCCGGCGTGTTTGTGCCGGTGGTCATGACCATTGCCGCCGTTACCACCATTGTGTGGCTGCTGTGCGGACAGACCTTTGGCTATGCCCTGGCAAGGGGCATCAGCGTGCTGGTCATTTCCTGCCCATGCGCCCTGGGCTTGGCCACCCCGGTCGCCATTATGGTTGGCAACGGCAAAGGTGCCAAAAACGGCATTCTGTTCAAAACCGCCGTTGCTCTGGAGGAGACAGGTAAAACCCAAATTGTTGCCTTGGATAAAACCGGCACCATCACAAGCGGTGAACCTCGGGTAACGGATTTGATTCCCGCAGAAGGTTCTGAAGCGGATTTGCTCCATCTGGCCGTTTCGCTGGAAGCCCTCAGTGAGCATCCCCTTGCCAAGGCCATTGTGCTATCCGCCAAGGAAAAAGGCATTGCAGCAGCAAGCGTCTCCGATTTTCGTGCTCTGCCAGGCAACGGTCTGACCGCCGTGCTGAACGGCAAGGTTCTGCTGGGCGGCAGTGTGAAATTCATCAGCGAGCAGGTGCAAGTTCCCGATGCCTTCATGGACAAGGCTCGTGCCTTGGCCGCTCAGGGCAAAACGCCCCTGCTCTTTGCCGCGGGGAATCAGGTGGCCGGTATGATTGCCGTGGCAGACACCATCAAAGAAGACAGTGCCCATGCGGTGCAGGAGCTCAAGAACATGGGCATTCGTGTGGTAATGCTCACCGGTGACAACGAGCGCACCGCCCAGGCCGTCGGTGCCGAGGCCGGCGTGGATGAAGTGATTGCCGGAGTGCTGCCTGACGGCAAGGAAGCCATCATCCGCCAGCTAAAGGAGCACGGACGTGTCACCATGGTAGGCGACGGCATTAACGACGCCCCTGCCTTGACCCGTGCAGACATCGGCATGGCTATCGGTGCCGGCACAGACATTGCCATTGACGCTGCGGACGTGGTGCTGATGAACAGCCGCCTCAGCGATGTGCCGGCCGCCATTCGCTTGAGCCGTGCCACCCTGCGCAATATTCACGAGAACCTTTTCTGGGCATTTATCTACAATACGCTGGGCATTCCCCTGGCAGCCGGCGTATTCATTCCCCTGCTAGGCTGGGAGCTGAACCCCATGTTCGGTGCAGCTGCCATGAGCCTGTCCAGCTTCTGTGTGGTCTCCAACGCCTTGCGGCTCAATCTGTTTGACATCCGCAATGCGAAAAGGGATAAAAAAATTCAGCCGATTGCCATCGGCACCATTGTGAAGGAGGAACAAACCATGGAAAAGACTCTGAAGGTAGAAGGTATGATGTGCGGCCACTGCGAGGCTCACGTAAAGCAGGCATTGGAAGCCATTCCTCAGGTGGCTTCCGCCGTTGCCAGCCACACCGCCGGCACGGTGAAGGTCACCCTGAATGCTCCGGTTGACGATGCCGTGCTTGTCAAGGCCGTGCAGGACGCCGGATATAAGGTTGTCTGATTTTCAGACATTTCAAAAGCAGTGAAGGCTGTCATAGCTTTCACTGCTTTTTCATACCAATGGTCTGCGTACGTCCTTATCGAAGCGCAGGGTTTTGGGGCTTTTTTGCCGCTTTTCCCCGGTGCAAAAAGCAATCCGTCAAGCCCACGGCACTGCCGATGAGTCCAAAGACGCAAGTCTGCATCAATGCCCCATTCAGCTCTCCCCCGCATGCTTCCGTCAATCCCGCGAAGCATGGCGCATAATAGCCGAGCCGCAGCACATACGAGCAAATTATACAAAGCACACTGTTCAGCGCAATTCCTGCAGCAAAGCCGGTTAATGCTCTTGTGATCGATTTTTTCATTCCTGCTCGCTCCTCAAAACCAAATGCAATCCGAAAGTTTCCGTTCGTTCCCGCCTGCAGGCTGATTCAGGATTTCTCCCTGAAACCATAGTTCCGTCGACCCGCCGCCGTCAAGGTTGATGGCCGTCTGTGCGCCTAAGTTCACAAACATCTGCTGCAGTTTTTGCAATGATACGCCCTCCGAATACCCCGGCTGACGTCCGTCCACAATCACAATAACATAGTGCAGCGGCGCAATCATACCAATGGCCGTGCGAGGTTCACGCCGTGTGCTGCGGGTGGAAATTACGTCAAACGATGACGGGAAATCAACAGCCTGGCCATTCTCCACAAGCACCGGGCCAAATGCAAAGGTGTTCTGTACGCCGCTTGCCTGTAAACGTTTTGCAAGTACCATGGGTGCTTCTGCTGCCGGATCAGAAACTGTTTCAAAGGAGCCGTCCGGCAGCATCGCCAGCAGATGCCGTGTGGTATCATGGATGCGCAGGATCTCCCCGTTTCGTATGATCACGCCGTACTGATGGGAACCATAATCATCTGCATTGATGGCCAGTACTGCTCCTGCACGCTGTGCCATGGCAGATACCGTTTCAAATCCTCCTTGTGCCAATTCTGCATGAAAATCGGACACATCCCGAATCTGCACATCCGCGACATAGCCTACCGACTGATCGATGCTGATCCTTTTGATGGAGATAGCTCGTTCTTCATCAGAATACGTCCAATCACAGGGTGCTTCAAAACATGGGGCTTCCCATGTTTTTTCCTGCGCCATTGCAGAAGAAGAGAACAGAAACATGACCATCAGTATCCACAAAAAAGCTTTCATTCTCACAGTACTTTCCTCCCTTGGATTTCTCGCTGCACAGCATAGCAGTTGAACATAAAATGACGCCTTACCCGTCAGCCGAAATATTCTTATGGATTTCTTATGAAGCCATGCTATAATCGTCGCGAGGAGGGATGGCGGATGAGGCTGCTTTTGATCGAAGATGATCAGGCACTGCGGGAAATTCTTGCAAAGCGTCTTGCACAGGAAGGTTATGCGGTGGATGCCTGCGGCGACGGCAACGAGGGATTGGGCTTTGCGCTTGCTGCGCCCTATGATGGCATCATTTTGGACATTATGCTGCCAGGCATTGATGGGCTGACCCTATTGAAGCATCTCCGTGCCCGGCACATAGCTTCCAGTGTGCTGCTCCTCACCGCCCGAGACGCTGTTGATGACCGGGTGCATGGGCTGGACTGTGGTGCAGACGATTATTTAACCAAGCCTTTTGCTTATGAGGAACTGTCTGCCAGACTGCGGGCCATGCTGCGCCGCGGCGTACCGTCCCGTTCTCCCGTTCTGCAAGCAGGTTTATTGGAAATGGACACCGTTTCACACACCGTACACCGTGCCGGGAAAATCATTTCTCTTACCGCAAAGGAATATGCGCTGCTGGAGTATATGATGCGCAATGCAGGGCAGGTGCTTACGCCCGGTCAGATCTACGACCATGTATGGACTTGCCAAACCGGTCTGGATTCCAATCTGGTGCCTGTATACATCGGCTACCTTCGAGCAAAGATTGACCGTGGTGAAGCAACGACCTATATTCAAACATTGCGTGGCTTTGGGTATGTTCTGCGGGAGGAAACCCATGAAGCATAAATTGACCCTTCGCAGCAAAATGACACTGTGGTTCACCCTTTCGGTGGTAGCCATCACCCTGCTTTTCTTTGGAGCTTCCATCTTTATCACCCGTTCCCGGCTAACGAAGATGCTCGAGGATGATCTTTCCCTCGCCTTGGAGCAGCTTTCCTCTCAAGTCGAGCAGAAAAATGGTCGATTGTATTTTGAAAATGAGACCCCGGTAAAATCCAGTATCATGTATTACATCACGGAAGAAAACGGCAGTGAGCTTTTTTCCCACGGCGAGGATATCACCCTGTTTGACGCCTATCCTGTACAGGCAGGAATATTCACCCATGTCCAATATGCAGGGGAATCGTGGCTCCTGTTGGATTCTTCCTCCATCCCGGCAGGTGATACATCTGTACGGATTCGGGTAGCAGCCTCCTGCCGGCAGATTCAGCAAACTCTTCACATTTTTCAGCTAATTTTTCTGCTGGGCGTACCCTTCACCACCATACTGGCAGCTCTGATCGGTGCGCTGCTGGCAAAACAGTCCCTCAAGCCCATTCAGCAGATCATCCGCTGTGCAGGCGAAATCACAGCCGGAGATTTGTCTCGGCGCATTCCTGAAGGATCCGGCAAGGATGAGTTAGGTGCTTTGGCCGATACGCTCAACCATATGCTTGCCTCTCTGGAAGAATCCTTCCAGCGGGAACGACGTTTCACCTCCGACGCTTCCCACGAGCTGCGCACGCCGCTTGCCGTCATTACCGCCTATGCAGAAAGCTTGCAAACCAATGATTCCCTGTCCAAGGAAGAGCGCAGCAAGGTTGAAACCATCTTGAACGAATGCAGCCGCATGCAGCGCATGGTCAGCCAAATGCTTACCTTGACCCGTGGTCAGGAAGGCCGATATCCTGTCTTGATGGAAAAAGTTTGTCTCAACGATGTGCTGGTCGGGGTACAAGCCGTGTTGGAGCCGGTTGCCACGGAGCAATCCATTACCCTGCATTTTACCGCTGCTCCTAACGTAATTTTATCCGCCGATCAAAGTCTTCTCACCCAGCTGGTGCTGAACCTAACGGAAAATGCCATCAAGTACGGAAAAGTCGGCGGCGATGTATGGTTGAATGCCTCGCAGGCAGATGGCTCCGTCGTGCTGACTGTCAGGGACAATGGTATCGGTATCAGCGCCGAAAACCTGCCCCATGTTTTCGATCGTTTCTTCCGTGCAGATACCGCCCGTGACCGCAGCGGCACAGGGCTGGGCTTATCCATTGTCCAATGGATTACCAGCCTCCATGGCGGCACCATTCAAGTGAAAAGCCAACTGCATCAGGGCACCATCTTTACCGTGACGCTGCCCAAGGATTTCTTGCTTCCTGCTTGTTGCCCCAAGGCTGCCTGCTAACATGCCTGCAGCATTTGCTCCTGCTGCACAAAGCAATAAAAAGCTTGCGAGGTTCATCACCCCGCAAGCCATCATGGATAACAAAATCGGGGATGCGAAAGATCCATTCATCTTTTGCATCCCCAGGCTGCTCTTAGACCTTGAAGTTCACAGAAGTATCGCCTAAATCATTGGTGCCGAATTCGTAATCATTGCCGGGCAGCACAGCGTTGAGCAGGATGCCCACCAGTGCGGCTACTGCCAGGCCGGACAAGCTGATCTGCACACCGCAGACAGTGAAGGCAATGGCACCGGCGCCGGAGAAATTAATGCCCAGGGCCAGGGACATGATCAAAGCAGCGATGATCACGTTCCGGCTCTTGGTGAAGTCCACCTGATTTTCCACCACATTGCGCACGCCTACAGCGGAAATCATGCCATACAGGATCAGGCTGACACCGCCGATGGTAGCTGTCGGCATGCAGGAAATCAGAGCAGCAAACTTGGGCGAGAAGGAGAAAATGACTGCCAGACCAGCAGCAATGCGTACCACACGGGGATCATATACCTTGGTCAGTGCCAGCACACCGGTATTTTCACCATAGGTCGTGTTGGCAGGAGCGCCGAACAGCGCCGCCATGCTGGTAGCCAGTCCGTCGCCCAGCAGGGAACGATGCAGGCCGGGGTCTGCAATGAAGTTCTTTTCAACCGTAGAAGAAATGGCGCACATATCGCCAATATGCTCCACCATGGTAGCCAGGGCAATGGGTACCATCATGGCAATGGAGGAAGCAACCAAAGAGCCGTCTGCATTCCCCACCAGGGAGAACACCGTGTCGCTCATTTGGAAAGGAAGGCCGATCCAGGCGGCATCCTTCAATGCCTGCACTTTGTCAGGATCCAGCTGGCCAAAGATGGCCGCCGCCGCATAGGAGATGACCACACCCAGCAGGATGGGGATGATCTTGACCATGCCCTTGCCCCAAATGTTGCAAGCCACCACCACTGCTACCGCCAGGATGGCAATCCACCAGTTATCCGTGCAGTTGTTGATAGCACTGTTGGACAGGGTAATGCCAATGCAGATAATGATGGGACCCGTTACAATGGGCGGGAAGAAGCGCATGACCTTCTTGGCACCAAAGGCCTTGAAAAGGATGGACAGGAGCACATACAGCAGGCCGGCACAGGCTACGCCGATGCCCGCATAGGGAATCCAGTTAGCTCCCGTGCCGCTGTTTTCCACCAGTTCCCGCACGGAGAAGTATCCGCCAAGGAATGCAAAGGAAGAGCCCAGGAATGCCGGCACCTTCCGCTTTGTCAGCAGATGAAACAGCAGGGTGCCCAGACCTGCAAACAGCAGCGTTGCACTAACGCTCAGGCCTGTCAGGGCAGGCACCAGCACGGTGGCGCCGAACATGGCAAACATGTGCTGAAAACCGAGGAGTGCCATTTTTCCGGGGGAAAGTTTTTCATTGGCCATTGACGATACTTCCTTTCTTTAACTCCCAAACCATCTATGACTCCGGCTGCCGCCAGTCATCGCCTGCTTATTGTGCACCATAGAGCGCAGCGCCGTCGCCGCCGTCAATTTCCGTCACCTGCACGCCAATTCTTTCAGACTGGGCAGTAGGCACGTTCTTGCCAATAAAATCCGCCCGAATGGGAAGTTCCCGGTGTCCCCGGTCAATCAACACTGCCAGACGAATCTTTGCAGGGCGGCCTTGATCCATCACGGCGTCCATAGCCGCGCGAACCGTGCGCCCGGTGTAGATCACGTCATCCACCAGCACAACGGTCTTTCCGTTAACGTCCACCGGCAGCCTGGAGGCACTGACCTTAGGCTGATCGTACAGCTTGCTCAGGTCATCCCGATACATGGTAATATCCAGCTCACCGACAGGCACCTTCACGCCTTCCGTTTTTTCAATGATTTCGCTCAGCCGGTTCGCCAGCGGCACGCCTCTGCGGCGAATGCCCACCAGTACTACCTGTTCAAGAGGCATAAGCCGTTCCATCATTTCATGCGCCATCCGGGTCAACGTACGCTGCATGGTTTCTCCATCCATGAGCTGTGCCTTCGGAATACCACTTGCCATATGTTTACTCCTTCCCTGTACATCATCGTACAAAAAAGCCTCTTCCTGCTTGGCAGGAAGAGGCGCATGCTCATCAAAGGGGTTCCTCGCGCACCTTGCCAGCCTCACAGGACTGTTCTTAAAGGTCTTGCTTGTTAACCGGAGGGCATTATAGCACAGCAGCAGTGAACTGTAAAGCCGTCGAATCTGGTCTTTGATCGATTGATTTCCTGCATTTTCACCACTTATTTCGTTATTTTTGCAACAATTCTTGACAGTCGTTTCTGCTCGTATTATTCTTGTATACAAAGTACATACAAAATACTGTATGGACTTTTCCATAATCAGGAGTGTGATCCGGCATGAATACCCTGCAATTCCAACCCATGATGGAAAGCCGACCCATTCGTGAGATCGCCTATGAAGTCCTCAAGCACGCCATTGTCAGCGGAGAAATCCCCGCAGGGGAACGCATTGTGGAAACCGACTATGCGGAACGGCTGCACATTAGCCGGACGCCTCTGCGGGAAGCACTGCGCAAGCTGGAGCGGGACGGTCTGGTGGAGTATGAGGTTCGCCGGGGCGTTGTCGTGCGGGCGTTTTCCATTGCCGATGTGGAGGAAATCTACACCATCCGCAATGCGCTGGAAATGCTGACGCTGCCGGCCATCATTCGCAACGCCACCGCTGAGGATATTGCAGGTCTCCGTGCCCGGCTGCATGAAATGGATGAAGTCATGGCATCGGGCGATATCAGCACCCTGTCCCCCATGGCGCGTGCCTTCCACAGCGCTATGACCGCGCTGTCCCATCAGCATCGAATTCTTCGGGTCATGGAAGGGCAGGACGAGTTCATCACCCGTTTCTCTGCCATGTCCATTCGCCAGGAGAATCGCCGGCCGCAGGCTCACGAGGAGCATTACAAGCTGGTAGATTATATTGAGCAGCGGGATCTTGAAAACTTTGAGCAGCTGACCAGAAAGCACATTGAGCGCAGCAAGGAAAACTGCCTGGCGGCGCTTCGTCAGCAGCATCAGGTGCTGGATACCAAGACAGATGTCAATGCGTAATTTTTCAGAAGGCAGCCTTCAGCAGATTTGTTGAAGACTGCCTTCTCCATTTTTCCCTTGTCCCCCTTTTGTTCCTATGATACAATGATACCTGATCGCTTGCGGTTTGCTTTCACTAAGCCCGCTAGGCTTAGACGTAAAGCTTTGACCGCATGCAGTTCACGAAAAGGAAGCGCCGCTTACCCATGAGAAAAGCAAATTATCATACCCATACCACCCGCTGCCACCACGCCGTCGGTGCCGATGAGGACTACGTGCTTGCCGCCTTGGACGCCGGGTTTACCGTGCTAGGGTTTTCAGATCATACGCCTTGGCCTTTTCGCTCAGGCTTTGTCAGCAACATCCGCATGGGCATGGAGGATCTGCCGGACTATATAGCTTCCATGCAATCCCTCCGTGCCAAGTATGCGGATCAGATCGAAATGCACATGGGGCTGGAGGTTGAATACTTCCCCCGCTACAAGGATCATCTGCTCCGCATGCGGGATGCAGGCATGGAATACTATATTCTCGGCGAACACTACCTGGAAAGCGAAGAAGACCATCCTTATGTAGGGCAAAGCTGTGCAACGGACGACGGCGTGCTCCGCTATGCGGAAGCCGTTGCCGAAGCACTGCAGACAGGGCTGTTCAGCTATGTTGCCCACCCGGATCTGTACATGCGTCCCCGGCCGGTCTTCGACAAGGTCTGCGAGCAGGCCGCTGACATCATTGCCCAGGCTGCCAGGGAAGCAGATGTGCCGCTGGAATATAATCTGCTGGGGTTGGACAGTCAGTTGACCGGCCACGACCGGGGATATCCCTGTGCAGATTTCTGGTCGCATCTTTCAGGCAAGGGCAACCGGGCCATCATTGGCGTAGACGCTCATGACCCCGCCATGCTGAAGGATACCAACCTATGGAACGAAGCAACCAGGCGGCTCTCGGAACTCCATTATCCCATTCAGGAAACGCTGTCTTTATAAATCATAGAAGGAGGATTTCATGATGAACGACCGCTGGGATTTATCCTTTCTCTACGCAGGATTCGACGACCCCAAGTACGAGGCTGATTTGAAAACCTTACAGGAGAAAATCACTTCCTTTGGCAAACTGCTGGAGACCTCCGGCGATGACCTTGCCAAACTTGAATCCCTTATGGACGCAGACGAGGAGATCAACCGTCTTCTGGAGCATTTATCGCTTTTTTGCGAGATGACCCTGGCCGTGGATGCAAACAATTTGGATGCTGCCCGGTGTGAAGATAAGCTGAATCTAATCTTCAATGACCTGCGGCTCTTGCATTCTGCCCTGACGCGCTATGTTGGCGGACTGACCAACCTGGAGGATCTGATTGCTGCTTCTTCCAAGCTGCAGACCGTGGCCTTTGCCCTGCGGGAAATGGCAGCAAATGCAAGCCACCTGATGCCTGCGGATATTGAGCCTTGGATCCTGCAAATGCGGCTGAGCGGCGGCACTGCCTTCAGCCAGCTGCGGGACAAACTGGATTCCAATCACTTGGTGCACTACCGTGGTCAGGATCTGCCCCTGCCTGCCGTTCGGGGGATGGCCTATGATCCTGATGCTTCCGTCCGTAAGGATGCCTACGAGGCAGAAATTGCTTCCTACAAGAAGATTGAGCTGCCCATGTCGTACTGCCTGAACAGCATCAAGATGGAAGCCCGCACCATGGCCAAGGCCAAGAAGTACGACTCCGTACTGGACATGACCCTCCACCAGAGCCGGATGGATCAGGAAACACTGGACGCCATGTGGACGGCTATTCGGGAATATCTGCCCCACTTCCGCCGCTACCTGCGTGCCAAGGCCAAGCACCTGGGCTATGAAGACGGCCTCCCCTTCTATGAACTTTTTGCCCCTGTGGGACACGGCGGACGCACCTACACCATCGAGGAAGCTCGTGCCAAGCTGCTGCTGGAAATGGGCAAGTTCACGCCTAAGATGGCAGCCTTCATTGACAATGCCTTTGAACAGCGGTGGATCGACATGTATCCCCGGGAGGGAAAGACGGGCGGCGCTTTCTGTGCCGGTGTTCACAGCGAAGACCGCAGTCTGGTGATGACCAACTTCCAGGGCAGTTTCTCCGATGTAAGCACCATTGCCCATGAGCTGGGGCACGCCTGGCACAACCGCTGCCTGGCAGGGCTGCCTTACTGCATGATTGAAACCCCCATGCCTTTGGCAGAGACGGCTTCCATCTTCAATGAAACCATGCTGGCGCATCAGGTGCTTTCCTCTGCCACGGAAGAAGAGCAGTTCACTCTGCTGGAAAACAGCCTGATGGAAACAACGCAGACCGTGGTAGACATCTACAGCCGCTTCCTCTTTGAGAATGAAGTGGTGGATACCCGTGCCGACCATGTGATGAGCGTGGACGAACTGAAGAACGCCATGCTTCGTGCGCAGGATGCTTCCTACGGTGACGGTCTGGCCAAGGATGTCCGTCACCCTTATATGTGGGCATGCAAGAGCCACTATTACTCTTCCGATTTGAACTTCTACAACTTCCCCTATGCTTTCGGTCTGTTGTTCGGCAAGGGCGTCTTTGCCCAGTACCTGCGCAAGGGGGACGCCTTTGTGGACGATTATTGCCGTCTGCTGCGCTACTGCGGTTCCGACACCGTGGCCAATGTGGCTGCCAGCGTAGGCATTGATGTGCACAGTGTGGACTTCTGGCGTTCCAGCCTGGAGGTCATTAAGCAGGATGTAGACCGCTTCTGCCAGTTGTGCAAAAAACAGTAATTTTGAATCAAAGGGGCACTGTGCGTTGCTGTCGGTGCCCCTTTGCAATAGGAGGACGGTAGGATGGATATTTCTGTTATCGGTTTGGGTCTGATTGGCGGTTCCCTGGCCCGCACCATCAAGCTGCACACGGATCATCGCGTTTACGGCGTAGATTTGAACACGGCCACCATGGATCAGGCGTCCTTGTT
>CAVKHY010000060.1:0-15122 GCA_963656345.1 bacterium
TGGACAGAACGCAGAGCACCACGGGACGCTCCTGCTTGGAATAACCGCCCCGAGCCCGCAGCTGGGTCACGCCCCGATCCATGTCCTTAATGATGCTTTCCGATACAGCTTCCCACGCTTCCGTCATAATGAAGCACGCCTTGTTAGACGTAAGGCCTGCCAATACCACGTCGATGACCTTGCCGGAAACATAAATGCAGATCAGCGCATACAGGCCTTCCCCAGAGCCGATGATGAAGAAAGCAGCAATGACCACGCAGAAGTCCAGCAGGAACAGGAACATGCCCACGCTGAGGAAGGGCATCTTCCGGTGCACGATCTTCGCCAGCATATCCGTACCGCCGGTGGTAGCGCCGCCCCGCATGATCAGGCCAAGGCCAATGCCCAGCATGACGCCGCCAAAGAGGGTGCCCAGCAGAGGATCTGTGGTCAGGGGCTGAAATTGCAATAGGTCAATGGACAGGGAAAACAAAACGGTTGCCCCCAATGACCGCAGGACAAACACCCGCCCCATGGTCTTAAAGCCCAGCAAGAACAACGGCACGTTCATGATCAGGCTGACCAAACCTACCGGCCACCCTGCCAAGAAGTTCAGGATGGTCGCAATACCGGTCAGTCCGCCTGGTGCAATATTGTTGGGCACCAGGAACAGGGAATAGGATGCGCCACCGATCAGGCATCCCAAAAGAATCTGTCCATAAGAAAGGATCATTTCACCCGTACGTTTCTTCAGCTTCTGCTTCAAATCCATGCAATGCGCCTCCACAAACAAAATATTCCCTTCATGAAAGAAGAACGCTGCTTCTATCTTGTCACAGTCCTCGGGAACTGTCAACCCCTCGGCACAAAGAAAAAGCGGCTCCGACGCTTTTGCGCAGGAGCCGCCCCGTGATTGCAGCTTAGTCCAGGAACTCTTCCTTAATTTTCACGCCAAAGTCATGAGCGATGGCACGGAGGCCGTCGTCACTGATGGTCTGGCGAATGCCCTGCCCGCAGCTCATGGCCAGCACGTAAATCTGCGCCGCCTTCTCGATGGTGTGCATCAAGCCGAAGGTGGTGTCAAAGTCAGGGCCGGACACAAACAGGCCGTGATGCGCCCACACAGCAGCATCATATTCCTTCATCTTTTCACAGGTAGCCATGGCAATTTCCGCACCGCCGGGAACCATCCACGGCACCACGCCAACGCCGCCGGGGAACACCACCGGGCACTCCGTTGCGCTCTGCCACAGCACACGACTGAAGTCCCGATCCGTCAGGGGCAGCACATAGGTCAGGGCAATCAGGTTAGGGGTATGGGCATGATAAATCACCCGGCAAGCGCCGTTGGTAGCGGCACAGCGGACGGAGTGATTCATGAAATGGGTCGGGAATTCACTGGTGGGACGACCGCCGTTCACCAACCCCCACACGATGCGCCAGCTATCTCCCTTATCATTGATTTCCACCACGCACAGGCTGTCTTCCGGGTCAATATCCACATTGCGGAAGAACTTGCCGCTGCCAGTGGCAATGAAGTATTCCCCTGCCAGGTTTGCACCGGTCACACCCATGTTCACCCACTCGCCGGGTTTATCGTTGAAGAAGGTGCGCATGGAGTCCACTTCTGCCTTGGTCAGGCGATAGGTCAGGTTGCCGCCGTTCCGTTCATGCCAGCCCTGATCCCAGCCGTCACGGCAGGTACGGATATAGCGCTTCATAATGGGCAAATCAGTCATAGCCATAATGTTTCCTCCTCAAATTCGTGCGCTGCGGTCAGCCGGTTATACCCGCTTCAGCTGCACGTTTTTCTCATACTCGGTAACCTTATCGAACCATGCGCCATCTTCCGGCACACCGCACCGGCGGCAGTATTCATTCCATACTTCACCGAAGGGCATGGTCTTCAAGTCCTCCTGCCGCACCATCAGCTCGGTAAAGCGGCCGGTGTCCTGCAGATTCTTCATGGCATCCATGGGCGTCAGCAGTGCCATCAGCAGTGCCTTCTGCACATTGCGGAAGCCCGTAACCCAAGCGCTGACACGGTTGATAGAGGCGTCGAAGAAGTCCAGCGCCATATGCACCCGGCCGTCCAATCCGCCGCAGCGCACGATTTCCTTGGCAATTTCCTTGGTTTCGTCATCCAGCAGAACCACATGGTCGCTGTCCCAGCGAACAGGGCGAGTGATGTGCAGCGCCAACTCAGGGAAGAAGGTTAGCAGGGACGGAATCTTATCGCTGACCATTTCCGTGGGATGATAATGGCCGTTGTCCATCAAGGGGATGCACTTGCCGGGATTGGCCGCTGCATAGCTCAGGGCATACTCTGCGCTGCCTACGGTATAGGCTTCCACGCCGATGCCGAACACCTTAGATTCCACACAGGGTTTTACTTTGTGAAAGTCGAAGGGCTCAGACAGAATTTCGTCCATGCTCTCCTTGTAGCGCATGCGGGGACCCATCCGATCGGCAGGAATATCCTTAAAGCCGTCGCCTGTCCAGATGTTCATGATGCAGGGTTGCCCCAGTTCTTCCGCCAGGTAACTGCTGATACGGATGCTGGCCTTGCCATGTTCAATCCAGAAACGGCGGGTCTTCTCATTGGGAGAAGCCAGAGTCAGCGGATCGCACATAGGATGGGAGAAGAAGGTGGGATTGAAGTCACAGCCCAGGCCACGTTCCTTGCAATAGTCCACCCACTTTTTGAAATGCTTGGGTTCCAGCTTATCCCGATCCACCCAGCCGCCGTTTTCCTCATCGAAAATGGCATAGGATGCATGGAGATTCATCTTCTTGGTGCCGGGGGTCAGGGACAGCACCATATCAATATCCGCCATCAGTTCTTCCGGCGTGCGGGCACGGCCGGGATAATTGCCGGTGGTCTGGATACCGCCGGTCAGGGGTTTCTCCGGGTCGGTATCAAAGCCGCGGACGTCATCCCCCTGCCAGCAATGCAGGCTCACGGGTGCATGGCGCAGCTTTTCCATGGCCGCTTCCACATCCACGCCAATGGCAGCATAACGTTCCTTTGCATAATCAAATTGGCTCATTGGTTTCATCCTTTCCGTTCATTTTTGATAGGGATGCATCATGGTTCATAAACCTGAATAGGGAACGAATCCGGCAGCAGCTGGCGGAAAGCTTCCAGAGAAGGCAGCTCCCCTGCAGCAATCATCTGTGCGGCCAGATTGCCCAGTGCTGTTCCCTCCGTGGGGCCTGCCAGCACAGGCAGACCGGTCAGCTGCGCCGTCAGCTTATTCAAGGTAACATTCTGACTGCCGCCGCCTACGATATTCACTGCCGTAAAGCTGTGACCGACCAGTTTCGCCATTTCCGCAATGCTGTCCCGATAGCAGGCAGCCAAACCCAAGGTCACCGCCCGGTAAAGGTCTCCCAAGGTTTCCGGCTTGGGTGCGCCCTGCTCCTCAAGGGCAGCAAGCACTTCCTGCTTCATACTGTCAGGAGCGAGGAAACGGTTATCGGCCGCATCCACGTAAGCCTCATAGGTGCTTTCCGCAGCCATGGCCGCCATTTCCGCATAGGAATAACGATCCCCTTCTTCGTGGCGGAGGCACTGGAGCATCCACATGCCCATAATATTCTTCAGGTACCGGGTTGTGTACGCCCAGCCGCCCTCATTGGTAAACCCGGCAAGACGGCTTGCATCGGATGTACAGGGCGTGGTCAGCTCTGTGCCCAGCAGGCTCCATGTGCCGCTGGATAGGAAGGCGGAATGATCATCCTTCGCCGGTACGGACATATAAGCGCTGCCGGTATCATGGGTGGCAGGCAGCACCACCGTCACATCGAAACCAACCTGCTCCCGCACCTCCGGCAGCAAGCTGCCCAGCACGGTGCCGGGCAAGGCAATGGGCGTGCGGAAGATCTGCTTCGGCAACTCCGCCGCCGACAGCACTTCCGGTGCCCATGTATGGGTTGCCGCATCCGCCAGCGCCGTGGTGGATACGTTGGTCCACTCGTGGAGCTTCTTCCCGGTCAGAAGATAATTCAGGTATTCCGGCACCAGGAGGAAATCCTGCGCCTGTTCCTTATACTCCGGATGTTCATGGAACACTGCCATCAACTGATAAACCGTGTTGAAGGGCTGCTTGGCAATGCCCGTCAAGCCATAATGCCGGCTGAAGGGCAGACGCTGCCCCAGCAGGGCATCCATGCCGTTTGTCCGCTCATCCCGGTAGGCAACCACATTTCCCAGGCGATGATCGTCCTTGTCCAGCAGGGCAAAATCCACTGCCCAGGTATCAATGCCCACCGTTTCCGGCAGGCAGCCGTCCTTCCGGCAGGCCTTCAGCCCCTCCACCACGTGGCGAAACAAGCCGTCAATATCCCAGCATAGGTGACCATTCTTCATGCCGGCGCCGTTTTCAAAGCGGTACACTTCTCGGGTGCGGATGCAGCCGTCCTCCAGCCAGCCAAGAATGTGCCTTCCTCCGGACGCACCGATGTCAATCGCAAGGTGATAGTGCATGGCATCACGACCTTCTTTTTATCCATAATGGACATTCTCTTACCATTATAGCATGGATTGCACCCTGAGAAAAGGTTGTTTCGTCATGAAATTTTCTTTGTGTTTTTGTAACCAATCACGATTTCCGTTCATATTTCCTGAATTTGGTTGATTCATCTTGATTTTTTTCGCATCCTGGATGATAATAGAAAGCAAGCGAACCCTTGAAAAGAAAGGATGACGTTTATGCGGATTGCACTGATTAACGAAAACAGCCAGGCAAGCAAGAATCCCCTGATCGAGGCCACCCTACGCAAGGTGGTGGAGCCCATGGGGCACACGGTGGATAACTACGGCATGTACACGGCCGATGACGCCTGCCAGATCACCTATGTAAAGGCCGGTCTGCTGGCCGGTATCCTGCTCAACAGCGGCGCTGCGGACTACGTGGTCACCGGCTGCGGCACCGGCGAAGGCGCCATGCTGGCCTGCAACAGCTTCCCCGGCGTGCTTTGTGGTCACCTGGTAGATCCTTCTGACGGCTTCATGTTTGCCCAGATCAACGACGGTAACTGTGCTGCTCTCCCCTTTGCCAAGGACTTCGGCTGGGGTGCGGAGCTGAAGCTGGAGATGATTTTCCGTCAGCTGTTTGGCTTCGGCCACGGCAACGGATATCCGCCGGAACGGGTGGTGCCCGAGCAGCGGAACAAGAAGATTCTGGATCAGGTCAAGGCCATTACCCATCGCCCCATGATTGACATTCTGCACGACATTGACCAGACCTTCCTGAAGGAAACCATCATCGGCGAACATTTTGCTCAGCTGTTCTATCCGGCTTGTAAGGATGAGGCCATCGGCGCCTACCTGAAGGCTCTCTGAAAACCTAATTAAAAAATCGGACGGAAGCATTGTGCATCTCGCTTCCGTCCGATTTCTTTATTTGGCTTCTGCCCAGTTTTTCCCCTCATGCACTTCCGCTTCAAGGGGGACTGTCAGGGTGATGACCTGCTCCATGGCATTCTTCAGCAGCACTGCCGCATGCTCCGCTTCTTCCGGCGGACACTCCAGCAGCAGTTCGTCATGCACCTGCAGAATCAGCCGACTGCGCATGTTTTCCCGGCGCAGCGCTTCATCCACATGCACCATGGCCAGCTTGATAATATCCGCTGCCGTGCCCTGCACCGGCGTATTCATGGCGGCTCGCTTGCCAAACTCCCGGATCATCTGCTTAGGCGATTGCAATTCCGGCAGATACCGTCTGCGACCCATCAAGGTTTCCGCATAGCCCTGCTCCTTGCCCTTTTCCACAGCCTGTTCCATAAATTCCTTGACCCCCGGATACTTGGCAAAATACCGGCGGATAAACTCCTGCGCTTCTTTGGTAGAAACCCCGGTATTCTTAGCCAAGCCAAAGCCGCTGATGCCGTAAATCAGGCCAAAGTTTACTGCCTTGGCACGGGAACGCAGCTGGGGCGTCACTTGATCCAGCGGCACTTCAAAGATTTCGCTGGCGGTGCGGGCATGCACGTCCTGTCCGGTGCGGAAGGCCTCCAGCATAGCAGCATCGCCGGAGAAGTGTGCCATCAGCCTAAGCTCGACTTGGCTGTAATCTGCATCCAGCAGTACCCAGCCTTTTTGAGGCAGGAACGCCTGCCGGATTTCCTTGCCTTCCTCCGTGCGCACAGGAATATTTTGCAGGTTCGGTTCCGAAGAGCTGATGCGTCCCGTTGCCGTTGCCACCTGATCGAAATAGCTGTGCACCCGGCCGTTGCCGTCTACCAGCCGAAGCAAACCTTCAATATAGGTGCCATTCAGCTTTACCAACTGCCGATATCGAAGCAGGGGCTCGATAATTTCCGGCGCAATATCCCGCAGTCCTTCCAGCACCTCAGCAGAGGTAGAATAGCCCCGGGTTGTCTTCTTTCCATGCGGCAGCTGAAGCTTATCAAACAGCACTTCTCCCAGCTGCTGGGTGCTGTTCAAATTAAAGTTTCCCGTGCCGCAGGCATTGAACACCTGCTGTTTTGCTTCTTCAATGGCTTGGGTGTACTTATGGCCAAGGCTGCGGAGGAAGTCCGTATCCACAGCGAAGCCTGCCGTTTCCATGCGGAAAAGCACATGGCTCAGGGGCATTTCCACCTGCCGCATGAGGGGCGTCATGTGCTCCAGCTCAATTTCCTGCTCCTGCTTGATCGCCAGTTGGGCAATGCCCCGGGCGTCTGCCGTCAAGCCTTCCGTCACAGCCGCCAAACCGTAACCCTTCATCTGAGGATCCAGCAGGTACGCCCCCAACATGGTATCCCATGCAAATTGCTCCGACAGCGGCAGACCATACTGCTGCAGCAAATGAAGCAGATGTTTGCCGTCATGCACCACGGAAGAATGGGTGCACAGGAAGGGTGCCAGCACCTGCAGCGCCTCTGCCGGGTCAATGCCTGGAGACAGCAGGTCGCCACCCAAGGAAAGGAGTGCATTCTGCCCGTCTCTGGCTGCCAAAGTGATTTCCCGGTCATCCACATGCAGAGCAATCGGCAATGCTGCCTCCGGCAAACTGTCCAGCCAATGCCGGAGTGCTGTCGGATCGGCCAGTGCCGTGGCTTTCTCAAAGGAGATGCTCTTCGTCTGGGTCTCCTGCCGCTTTGGAGCGGGTGCTACCGAAGGGGTTGGTGCCGCCTTGCCCGCAGTCTCGCCGGTGATTCGCTTCACCAAACTGTTCAGCCCCAGTGCCTGAAGGGCAGGAACCGCAGCCTGCCAATCCGGCAGGGCGCATTCCTTCAGCGTCCATGTTACAGGCGCATCCCGGCGGATAGTGGCAAGCTCCCTGCACTTCCGTGCCTGGTCGGCATAGGTTGCCAACTTCTCCCCCAGCTTGCCCTTGACTTCTCCTGCATGAGCGAGAATGTTTTCCAGCGAGCCATACTGCTGCAGCAGCTTCACCGCCGTTTTGTCCCCTACGCCCGGGATACCGGGAATGTTGTCACTGGAATCTCCTGCCATGCCTTTCCAATCCGTCACCTGTTCCGGGGTAAAGCCGTATTCCTCATACAAGGTGGCTGGTGTAAAGCGGATGGTTTCGGTAATGCCCTTTCTGGTGAACATCAGCTCTGTTTTGCCGTCCACCAGCTGCAGCGCATCTCGGTCACCCGTCAGCAAAAGAGGCTGCACATCTGCCTTTTCTCCCAAGAGGGACAGGGTACCCAGCAGATCATCCGCCTCCCAGCCTGCAAGGGCATACCACTTAATGCCCATGTCGGTCAGCAACTTGCGGATAGTCCCCAGCTGCTGAATCATCTCCGGCGGCGTGGGGGCACGGCCTGCCTTGTAGTCCGCATAGGCTACATGGCGGAAAGTAGGCGCATGTTCGTCAAAGCAGACCGCCAGGTAGTGCACGTTTTCTTCTTTGACAACCTTCAGCAACATATTCAGGAAGCCATAAATGGCATTGGTATAGGTGCCCTGATAATCCATGATGGGAAGGGCATGAAACGCCCGGAACATCAGACTGTTGCCATCAACAATCAGGAATACATCTTTCACGGCAGGGATCCTCCTATGCTTCGAAATAAAGGAAAAGCCGGGGAATGCACGGCACTTTCCGTGCGTCTCCCGGTTCGTTTCACCGTTTGAGAACATGCTTGATTTTGCCGAGCAATGTTTTGCTTTTGCGCAGCGTTACCGCCGCATCCAGCGCACCCCGGCGGTACTCGATATTATTGGGTTCCCTCTTCACAGCCTCCCGGAAGGACTCATGGGCCGTTTCATACTGTCTGAGCAGCATCAGCACATGCCCCTGCATATAGTACCATTCTCCATCCCGGCTTTCGGCACGGAGGAGATACCGCAGGGCACTTTCCGGATTTTGCTGCCCCAGCATTTTCTGTGCCAGATGCTTCGCTTCTTCCTTCGGCAGGGACTTGGTGTAAGTGACTGCCTTACGAGGTATGGCCAGCTTAAGTGCCTCTTCGTAAGCCAGGTTCAGCCGGATCATCTTATCCTGAGCCGTCTTCTGCGCCTCCGGCTCCTGAAAGCGATCCGGATGACACAGCTTCACCAACGCATGATAAGCGGCACGGATTTCATCCACAGTTGCCGTCGGCTTCAGTCCCAAAGTTTGAAAAGGATCATTCACTACCGCTCACCTCCCACCGATGAGGAATGGATTACTCAATGGTCTCCCGGCGGATTTCCGCCCCCAGAGAGCGAAGCTTTTCTTCAATGTGTTCATATCCCCGGTCGATATACTCCGGCTCGTAAATTTCCGTAACGCCCCGTGCCATCAGCCCTGCCACAATCAGTGCGGCACCGGCACGAAGATCCGTTGTTGTCACCGGTGCACCGTAAAGCTGTGGCACGCCTTCGATCATGGCTACCCGATCCACCACGCGGATTCTCGCCCCCATGCGGCGAATTTCATCCAGATGCTTAAACCGCTGTTCGAAAATTGTTTCCGTAATCACGCTGGTTCCCCGTGCCGTGGTCAGCAGGGCGCTCATGGGCTGCTGCAGATCCGTAGGAAAGCCGGGATACACCTGGGTTTTGATATTCACCGCCCGGTGTGCACCAAGGGTGCGGACACGAATGGCATCGTCACTGTCGGACACCTTAATGCCCATTTCCAGCAGCTTGGCCGTCAGTGCTTCCATGTGGGTGGGAATGCAGCCCCGAATGATCACATCCCCTCGGGTTGCGGCAGCGGCGATCATCAAGGTGCCGGTTTCAATCTGGTCAGGAATCACCGCATAATTGGCGCCGTGCAAATACTGCTGACCGCGAATGCGGATCACATCCGTACCTGCGCCTTTGACCTTTGCCCCCATGCTGTTCAGAAAGTTAGCCAAGTCCACAATGTGGGGTTCCTTGGCGGCGTTATAGATCACAGTGGTGCCCTTGGCCTTTGCCGCCGCCAGCATCACATTGATGGTTCCGCCTACGGTTACCATGTCAAAGAACACATCACTGCCCCGAAGCTCATCCGCCTCCACAATGATCATGCCGCCCCGTTCTTCCGCCTCTGCGCCCAGCGCCTGAAATCCTTTCAGGTGCTGATCAATGGGGCGTGAACCGATTTCGCAGCCGCCGGGAGCAGCTACCATGGCTCGTCCGCACCGTCCCAGCAAGGCACCCAGAAGGTAATAGCTGGCACGCAGCCGCCGAGCCTGCTGAAAGCCCACCTTATGACTTTCCGCCGGCCTAGGATCAATGGTCATAAACTCATCGGGCACATAGGTCACCTTTGCGCCGAGGGAACGCAGAATATCCACCAGTGCATGGACATCCTCGATATCCGGCAGGTTTTCAATGGTGCAGGGTTCATCTGCCAGCAGAACAGCCGGAATCACGGCCACTGCCGTATTCTTACCGCCGCTTACCCGCACCTCACCCTCCAGCGCATTGCCGCCGGTGATCAGCATTCGTTCTTTCTTGGGCATGGGGGTTTTACTCCTCTCGTGGATCACGGAATGACCGCAATCGCCGGGATCAATTCGTTACGCTTTGTCCTGCTTCCGCCACAGGGGCAGAATGGACGCTACCATCAGCACACCGGCCAAGGCGGTGATCAGGTAGCACATATCCATGGGCAGCCATTCCAGGAAAACAATCTTTTTTTCCACAGCAAACTCCATGGCAATCACCAGCAGCATACCGCACAGGGTGCCGCACCAAGCCAGGATGATTTCTTTTGCGCTCCGCTGCTTCTTCGGAATGCGAAGCCAGCACCACACAAGCACGCCGGCCACTGCCAGAGCACTCAGAATCTGGTTCACCCGCACAAAGCCCCAGCGTAGCACAGCATCTTCCCGAAGGCCTTCGCACAGGGCCTGACCGGCAGCGTACAGCAGCATCAGCAGTGCCGCCTTGCTGCCGTCCCGGTGGCTATTCGTCTTCAGCAGGGCAATCAAAATGCCCACTGCAAAGAGTGCCTCCAGTACGAAAACTGCCCAGCACCATTCTTCATACATGTCCTGCACGGCAAAGGGGAAATGCTCCAGCATGGAGGTATCCTCCAAGGCAAACAAGCTCATGCCGGATTCTCCGTCAAACCAGTCGGCAAGATACCGGCCGTATCCCTGCCCCACCAAACCTTCTGCCAGACGGCAGAGGGCAATGGTTAGGGCTGCCGGAGCCGCAGCTGCATCCAGCAGTCTGCCCAGATGCTCTTTGCATAGCTTGGCGGTCAGCAATGCTGCCAGGAAGCATCCCAGCACCGTGCCGTAAAGTACATAGCCTCCGTCCGTCAGGCAGAACATGTGCAGGAAGCCTTTTTCCATCAGCCAGTCAAAGCGAATCAGCGAATACAGCACGTGGGCGAAAATCGTTCCCCAAGGCACAGCCAGCACGGCAAACACGCTCACCGTGCCTTGCTTCAATCCAGATTTCTTCCCGATGCAGTGCATCATCACCAACCCTATGGCTGCTGCCAGTGCCACCGCCAAGCCATAAGGGTACAGGGTCAAAGCGCCTAATTGGATGGGCTCCATGTCAATCCTCCGAAGCGGCGGATGCAAAGTACAGGATATCGCTGATGTTGCGGGCATCCGTGTTCTTATGAATGCGCACGTTGTTCACAATGACGTTGGTGGATCCGCCGCCGTCCAGGTTGTAAGCCAGAATGCAATCCGGGAACAGACTCTGCACATACTCGGCAAAATTGGCCATGGTCATGCCGGAGGTGGCATCCGCCTTGCCGTCGCACTCCACAATGGCATACTCCAGCTCCCCGGTCTGCACGATGCAGACACGCTGCATCTTATACCGATACTGGAACTCACGGGTGGTAATCTCCTGCACCTCGCCGTTTTCCACCAGCACGGGACCCAGGGTAAAGGTATTGATCACCGTACGATCCTGCGGGAAGGTATTGGCAAGATAATCCGCCATGGACTCGCTGGTAGCATTCCGCACGGCGTGAAAAGCGCCTTTGTCATCAATGATCAGCACATCCCGTTCTCCATTCAGCGCATCCCGATAGAACACGCCCTGGCGAACCACATAGCCGATCTTATAGAAGTACTTGAAGAAATCGCCGTTCACTGCGGCAATGGCGTTCACATGCTTGGCCATGGCCGTGGCCTTCACGTATGTTTTGTCATCATAGTTATCCTTGCTCATGGCCGTACGAATTTGACTGGCATCAGCAATTTTCACCCGAACAATGGAGGTTTTCACCTTGCCCACATTGCTGTGCTCCACCGTTACATGGATGGATTCATCCTGATATTCTTCATCCGACAGCCATCCGTCTTCCTTGGCGGGATTGCCGGGCACGGTTTGATCCAGATCAAGGGGTGTAACCTCTGCCAATGCAGGGGAAGCAATGAGAAAAGCAAGGCAGCAAAGCATCAGTCCGCAGACAATGCCGCACACAAGCGAACGTTTCATCAGCAAACAAGCTCCCTTCGATAAACTCATTTTATTATACCATGTTTTGCCTTGCCCTGCAACTGTTTCAGTATCCGCAGATGTGGCGCAGCCTGCCCGTTTGCCTGCAAAAGGCAAGCACCCATGCAGCTTCATGAGCCACATGGGTGCACAAACAGTCAGTCGCAATCGAAAATAGCTTTTTTCGCCATGAGATGACCGTATTCTTCCTTCCAACGGTGATGGGGTTCGCTTTGGTCGTAAGCGGCCAGTGCTTCCGGTTCCATATCGATCACGATCATCACGTCATAGCGATTAGGTCGATCCACCACATTAGGGCATACCTTCACACCGTGGATTCCCTCTACCTGAATCAAGGGCGCAAACAACTGCTCAATCTCTGGAATGAGTGCCTGCTTATCCGTTACATCGTCCGTATATTTCACAAGAATATGGTGCAGCATCTCGCTTCATCCTTTCACTTTGCGTCGGTTGAGGTAGCCAGATCCGATGAGGTTGCCAAATCCGTGGGTGTTGCGGTTTCTTCCGCAGGCAGCATATCCCGAATCATGCACTGCATCAGCTTCACCGCCATATCATCATTGCCGCAGTTGCACATGACGCACAAGTACATATTGTCCGGGTCAATGCCGTAGTTTCTAAAGCCAGTCAACATGGAAGCCGGAATACCGTACAGGTGACGCTCGCCGCTGTCGCTTTCCGTACGCCAGCCTTTATCCACGCTGATGCCCACAGCCTCTGCCTGATCCACCAGATCCTGATACCCCTCCAAGGGCAGCATGGCGCCGGAGGTGGCATATTGCTGGAACGTGTCCCCATCCAGCATGTACACATCACCCTCACCGGCGGCAATGTAGGTAGCCAGCTGCATGGTGCCATAGTAGGCGTCATTGGTCAGGATGACCGAGATCATCTGCTCCATATCCGGCATTTCGCTGGTGCGGATATTTTCCAGGTAAGTATTCAGCCCGTCCTGATCGGCTGCGGCACTGGAAACATAGAAATCCACCTTCTTATCAGCCGGGGGACGATACGCCGTAACGGTGTAGATCAGGTTCCACACCACAATCGACAACACGATTAAAAGGAAATACTTCCACCAGCTGTACTCCCAGTGCTGGCGAAGGGTCGTTTTGTTTACAGGGGTTTTCATCGCATGCATTGCTCCTTTGCTTGTTCCACCGAAACGAGTATAACACAGGCAGTAAAAAAGTACAACGGCACAAAAAGCCCGGTTGTCCTTGAAAAAAGCACCATCCACGTTTGGCGAGAATGATGCTTCAGACTATCAGCAGATCCAGGGGTGGCATTGGAGGGCTCACAAGCCCTTCAACCTTCAATCAAAAACCAGCGATATGTGCGGTGGTTTTCGCAGCAATCCGAAGGATTGTATCCTTGCACAAACGAACGGTCAGGAGAATGACGAAACCGTTTGACCAGTGCGTGAGTGCAAAACTCGACAAAGCGGCTTTATCGCTTTGTCGATGCCTTATGCGTACAGGGGATAATTCCGCATGAGTGCTTCCACTTCCTGCTTTACCTGCGGGCAGGCAGCCTCTCCTTCCCGCACGATCCGGGCAATCCAGCGAGCAATCATGGTCATCTGCTCTTCCTTCAGGCCACGGGTGGTTACTGCCGGAGTGCCCACACGGATGCCACTGGTGACGAAGGGGCTTCTGGTTTCGTTGGGAACCGTATTCTTGTTCACGGTAATGTTGGCTTCCTCCAGCCAGCCTTCCAGCTGCTTGCCGGTTACTTCCTTGCCGGTAAAGTCCAGCAGCAGCAGGTGATTGTCCGTGCCGCCGGACACCATGCGGATGCCTTCTTCACGGAAGGCGTTTTCCAGTGCCTTGGCATTGCGGATAATCTGCTCCTGATAGGTCTTGAATTCCGGCTTCAGCGCCTCGCCAAAACACACCGCCTTAGCGGCAATGATGTGCTCCAAAGGACCGCCCTGGGTGCCTGGGAAAATGGCCTTGTCAATGGCCTTGGCATAGGCTTCTTTGCAGAGAATCATGCCGCCCCGGGGTCCCCGCAGGGTTTTGTGGGTGGTGGTCGTTACAAAGTCGGCATAGGGCACAGGATTAGGATGGAGCCCAGCCGCCACAAGCCCGGCAATGTGCGCCATATCCACCATCAGCAAGGCACCCACTTCATCGGCAATTTCCCGCAGCTTAGCAAAATCAATCACCCGTGGATAGGCCGAGGCCCCGGCCACAATCAGCTTGGGCTTGCATTCCAGTGCCGTCTGGCGGACGGTATCATAGTTCAGCCTCTCCGTCTCCATATCCACGCCGTAGGGTACGAAATGGAAGTACTTGCCACTGATGTTCACCGGACTGCCATGGGTCAGATGTCCGCCATGGGACAGGTTCATGCCCATGACCGTATCCCCCGGCTGAAGCATGGCAAAGTAAACTGCCATATTGGCCTGTGCACCGGAGTGGGGCTGCACATTGGCATGCTCCGCGCCGAAAAGCTGGCAAGCCCGATCACGAGCCAGGTTTTCCACAATATCCACACACTCGCATCCACCGTAGTAGCGGTGTCCCGGATAACCCTCGGCATACTTGTTGGTCAGCGGCGTGCCCATGGCTGCCATCACCGCAGGAGAAACAAAATTTTCAGATGCAATCAGCTCAATATGTGTACGCTGCCGTTCTAGTTCCTGTGCAATGGCTTCTGCTACTGCCGGATCCGTCTCCCGAATGATTTCCAGTTCCATGAAAACCTGCCCCTTTCCTGATGGATAATGGACAGCATTATAGCCAGTTTTCTTCATCGGGTCAACCGGTTAGCACGCTTTTCTTCTGCTCTTTTTTTTGTTTTCAGAGGAAGCTCTCCTGCTCACATCTTTTAGGCAGACGTGGTGGTGTGTTCCTCCTTCGCCGCTTTGTCTTTTGCTTGCGGTGCATTTTCGGACTCTTCCAGTGCATCCACCCGATTGCGGATATTCAGCATCCGCTCATCCAGGCGGCAAATATCCTCCGCCGTGCGCTGCAATTCATCGGAAATATCCGCAGGAATATCGGTAATGCCCTTATACCGCAGATGATGCTCCAAGGTGGCCCAGAAATCCATGGCAATGGTGCGAATCTGCACCTCCACCGGCACGAAGATTTTCCCTTCCTGCAGGAAGACGGGAATCTCAATCACAATGTGCAGGCTGCGGTAGCCATTGGGTTTGGGCTGCTTAATATAGTCCCGCCACTTCACCACCCGCACATCATCCTGCTTGACTAGCAAGTCTGCAATGGTGTAAATATCATCAATGTAGGAACAGATGACCCGAATC
>CAVKHY010000061.1:0-14981 GCA_963656345.1 bacterium
CAATAGTATCTATAACAAAAGCATCATAAGTGAAAGAATTCAGCAAAAACTCCGTAATGATTTCATTGGTTGATTCATAGTAATGATATTCCAAATCAGCTTTCTTGACATCAGCATGTATGCCAGCAAAGCTTTCTGGTATGCCAATTCCATTAAGTTTCAAGACTGTTTCAGCATTAACAGGAAGTGAAAGCATTAAACTGCAAATCAAGCACATAACAAATCGCCAGCAGCGCATGTTGTTACTGTTCATGGTAAAGCCTCCTCAAGAAAGGATACGGGGTACATTGCCAGAAAGGCAACGTACCCCTTTCCTAAAAGTTAGTTATAGAATGTACCGACAACCTTTAATGTTCCCGAATCACGATCGTCAAGACGGCCAGCGGGGCAAGTGTATGCCTTCCCATATGCAGCAGAATCGTTATACGGATGATACTTCGTAGACTTACTGGAGTACACCCACAACGCACTCGCATAATTGCCTTCTGCCGTTAAAATACGAACCACAGCACGATGGGTAGACGTGATGTTCGTTTCATCATTCCACGTAAAGTGCCAGTTTTTCCCTGAAGACTTTGCAGTTCCGCACCAAGTAGGATACCCGGAAGTCGCAGTCGTTGAAAAACTGAAATCCGTTGAAGCAAACGCCGTGACAGCCAAGCACAATACCAACATCATGCAAAGCATGAAGCAACCAAACTTCTTCATGATGAAGCTTCCTTTCTTTCTTCGTCGGTCCTCCATAGTACCAAACAACAGGCTGCATAGCCCAATGGAGCTCACCTTCTCCGTATGAATTTGCCACGTCCCTCATGCTTCAATGATATTGTATCATGCCTTTTAAGAAAAACAAGATTGCCTGCTAAATTTCCCTCTGCAACACAATTTTTTGTGTTATGACGCTCCGCTGATTCTTTACAAACCTTTCATCTTTGCATCATCGCTTTTTCTTGACAAAGATGGTACAATAGAAGATGTTCATGAAAGAAAGAAGAAGCATTGCTGCGGGAGCAGCAGAAAGGATGAACCATGGTAACCTTACAGGACATTAAGCAGAACGAAGACATTAAGGCACTGATCCGTGCCGGAAATCGGTACCTGGAGGCCTGCGGCTACACGGATCACGGACCTCGTCACGTCAGCTATGTCAGCCGCACGGCTTCGGAAATTTTGAAAGCCTTGGGCTATTCTCCCCGGGAAATCGAGTTGGCAGCCATTGCCGGTTGGGTGCACGATGTGGGCAACACCGTCAATCGGCAGAATCACGGCCCCAACGGTGCCATCATGCTGTTACCCATTCTGCGGGAGACGGGCATGGACATGAACGACGTGATGGAGATCATCACCGCCGTAGGCAATCATGAGGAACAAAGCGGCATTATCTCCAGTGCTGTCTCTGCCGCCTTAGCCTTAGGCGACAAAAGTGACGCCCACAAGAGCCGTGTGCGCAACGGCAAACCGGATCCCAACGACATTCATGATCGAGTGAACTTTTCCATTCAGGAAAACCGTGTTACCGTTGACCGCAAGGCAAGGGTCATCCGCCACGAGTTGACCATGGATGAGAGCTCCTCAGTGCTGGAATATCTGCAAATTTATATGCAGCGGATTGTCATGTGTGAAAAAGCGGCGGCTTTCCTGAAGTGTTCCTTTGACTTGGTCATTAACGGACAGCCTGTGAACAATCGGCCGAAAGCCGTCGAAGACCGCTGAATCAGCTGCCCATCGTAAACCCGAATACAAGGAGGATGACCGAATGCTTTGTCCCCATTGCGGTGCGTATATTTCTCAGGACGATGTAGTTTGCCCGGGCTGCGGTGCAGCAACGGCCTACATTCAGCCTGATGAAGGTGTACGTGCCATTCGTCAGGGTCGCCGCGGCAGAGAGACCATGAATGCCATGGCTTCCGCCACTGTGCCGAAGCACGCTGCCTCACGTGGTGCCAGCCGTGCCCCTGTCCACGATGTCCGTGGGGAGGAAACATCCAGCATCCCGGTCTATGACGCTGATTCCGGTTTAGTCAAGGATGATGACAGCACAGCTTCCTACGATCGATTCCATTCATTCCGTGAGGATCAGCAGACGCATCAGCAGAAAGTGCTGCCCAACCCGAAGAACAAGTATCGCACCTATTCCGTGAAACAGCACATGATCAACTGGACCCATATGGCCATCGGTGCGGCCTGCGTTTTTGTTTTGCTGGTAATCGGCAGTTACTTCTACCTTACCCGCACCACTGGCGGACAGCGTATAATGGCACGCCTGGGGAAGGACGCCACCGCCGAAGCCTTGTGGCAAGTGGGCGAAGAGGAGATGGACAAGGGGCAGATTGACAAAGCCATTGCCGACTTTGAGCTGGCCCGTGAAAAAAACGGCGACGATGACGTGAATGTGGATGGTCTGCTGCTGCTGGGCAATGCCTACGAAGCAGCCGGCCGTACCGAAGATGCAGAAGCTTTGTACACGGAACTGTATGCCAACATTGTGCCTACCCGCTCCGAACCGTATAATAACGTGATCCGCATCATGCTGGCACAGTCCCGGCGTCCTGAGGCCGCCGCCCTGATGCAGCTTGCCTACGAAAAAACAGGGTTGAGCACCTTCCGTCAGCAGCGGACGGAGTTGCTTCCTTCCTCCCCCACCACTGAGCTGGTGGCCGGCATTTACAATGTGAACAAGTATTTGGATCTTGCTTCCCCGGAAGGGTACGATGTCTACTATCTCTTTAATGATGATGAAGCCGTTCTGCCGGATGCAGGCACCCTGTACACCGAGCCCATTTATCTGGATGAAGGTGTGTTCAAGCTTCGTGCCGTGGCTGTTAACGAGGACTTGGTCAGCGATGAATTAAGCGCCACCTACAAGGTGATCATGCCTTCCCCCCAGACCCCCACGTCCAGCCTTGCACCTAATACCTATCAGACCCGACAGCGCATCTGGCTCCACCCTGGCGAGGAAAACAAGAAGGACACGGACATTACCATCTATTACACCATCGACGGTTCTACCCCTGATGCAGACAGTCCTGTCTACACCGGCGAACCCTTCTGGCTGCCCGGCGGCCGTGTAACTCTCCGTGCCATCGCCGTCAACGGATATGGCAAAATGAGCAACATGCTGGAGATCCTCTACAAGATCACCGGCGTGAAGAGCCCCTTGAGTGCCTACAGCACATCCGACAACATTGCCAGCCTGACACTGAACAGCACCTCTCTGGCCTCCTTCCAGGATACCTACGGCACTGCCACCACGGTGGAGGAGACAACCTTCGAAGGTGCCAGCGGTACATGTCAGAAGCATGTTTATGACTGGGGCTATGCCGTTTTTGCCCCGAAAAAAACAGACTACGTGCTGGTGGATCTGTACTTTACATCCAGCCGGTTCTCCGGTCCCCGCAGCACAGGCATCGGCAGCACAGAAGACGGTATTGTAAGCGTCTTCCGTGATATGGGACAGGTGGAAAGTCCCTCCGGCAATCGAGGTCTTTACGCCAATGATGAAAATGTTGGTAAGATCTACAAGCAGGAAGATGGCAGCAAGATCATTCGGTATCGTGCTGAAACCGCAGATTCTCATATGTGGCAGCTGGACTACAACATGAGTGCCGGCGGCGTGTGCACCTCCATCCATTGGACATTCGAATATTAAGGCATTTCAAAAGGCAGCTTCTGCAAGTCGGAGCTGCCTTTTGAAATGTTTCAATCTTACGCCATACTGAGTTTGTACCCCAAACGATAAATGGTCTCAATGCTGTCGATGCCGATTTTTTTCCGCAGCCGCTGGACATGAACATCCACCGTTCTTGTTTCGCCCATGCACAGGTAACCCCACGCAGTCTTCAGCAGCTGTTCCCGAGTTAATGCCGCATTAGGCGACTGCATCAGTGCCTGCAGCAGTGCAAACTCTTGAGCAGTCAGCTCCAGTGTTTTTCCGCCGAGAGTCGCCTTATGCTCCTCCACATCCATGGCCAAAGCGCCCACGGTCAGCTTCTTTTCCGATGAGCGGAAAAGCTCCGCTACGCACTCCACCAGCTTCTTATTGTCAAAAGCCACGGGCATTACAGCACATTCGCCCCGGTAGAGGCTCTTCAAATGATCTGCACTGCCAATGTTCCGGGTAATGAACAGCACAGGCCATTCTTTCTTCTGCAGCTCGGTCAGCAGGGTGTAACTGTCTGTCCAGTTTACCTTAGTGCTGATGACCGTCAGCATTTTCTCCTGGGCGGTCTGCATCATGGCAAGAGCGTCTGCAGCGGTTTCCACCACATAGCACTGATGCCCTGCACGGATCAGGGTCTTGCACATCTTGTCGCAAAGCCGACCTTCCGACTCTAGGATCACAATCTTAGCCATGCTCTCACCTCATCTATCTAACGGTTCATTGGTGCATTTTCTTCCCGGAAAGAAGTCTCCACGAAAAACTTCCTTTCCGGTTTCATAAGATAAGACGAGGCAAAGGCTGTTTTTGTTTCATTGCTGGTTCATCTTTTTATCAAATCAGGATCGTCTATGCCTTACTGCTCTTCCTGCACAGTCAGGCTTTCCGTGTTCTCATTCAGGAAGCTTTGCAATTCCTTCAGCCGGTTGATGCGTCCCTGCACCCGATGTCCAGTCAGTGCATGAGAACGATAGTGATCAAACATGGCACGCACGCCCATGGTCACCGGAAGGGCTGCCCAGAAGCCTGCCGCCGCCGCAACTGCACCGCCTACGCCCATGGCCACGCCGCTTTTCACCATGCGATAAGCACCATCCTTAACGCCGCTCTTGCTGCTTTTCCGTCCAAGGATCACCTTGCCGCCTTCCGTGGCAGCAATCATGACGAAAGGCAGCGCCGTACAGGCGGAAGAAGTCAATTCAGTCAGCAGATTTGTTTCTTCCAGTATGCCCGTATCCACAGCCAGTTCATCCACATAGGTTAGGCCTACAGCCAAGGTATCCACCATGGTATCATGCTGCCGTTTTTTATACTCGGCAACCATTTCCTCATAGGTCTTCATGGACATTCCACCTCACTTAAACAGGTTCAGGATAGTAACCAACACCCAAGCTCCGGCGATAATAGACGCCAGAATGGTGAGCTGCCCCACCAGGTTCAGCTGCTTCTTTGCAGGCTCTTTTTCCTTAGGCGGCTTTGCGTTCATCTTTGCCTCCATGGCAGTAAGACGACGATTGATGTCATCCAGCCTGCGATCCATATCACGCTGAGCTTCCAGCAGGGCGGTTTCCTGCGCCTCCTGCTCGCTTTGCAGCCGCTGCGCCGTTTGATCCTGCTCTGTCCGGAGGGTTTCCACCTCCTTGCGCAGGCGACCCTGATCATCGCATAATCCCTCCGCTACCAGCGTCATTTCTGCGGTGAACTGCTCAATCAGCTGCTCCGTGCTGTCGCCCTTAACCACCTTCACAGCCTGATTCCATAATTGGCGGGGGCGGCTCGGGGTTTTCTGTTCATCTGACACGTGAACATCCCTCCTTGCAGGTATTATATCACAAAGTTCTTCTCTTTGCACCTTGGGCGAAAAAGCAGCGAACTGATCATCTGTACTTGACACAATGTGCATTACTGCCTATAATTAGAATGTTTGTTTTTGAACTATCTGGAAGCAAAGGAGTTTCTGCTATGGTGGTCACTGCAAGCGAAATCGGTGCTTTTCTGCGGCGTTTTTCCGATGCTTACGCTGCATGGATGCAGCCGCTGAATCAACAGCATCAATTGCCGCCCAATGGACTGGATATTCTGCTTTTTCTGGCCAACAATCCAGGCAAGGATACGGCCAGGGATATTTGCCGCTGCCGGCAGCTGAAACCTGGTCTTGTATCCATTACCGTAGAGAAGCTGGTGCAGGCCGGGTATTTACAGCGGCAAGGTGTTCCGGGCGACCGGCGAAAGGATCGTCTTGTCTGCACTCCGGCTGCCGCAGCAATTATTGAAGAAGGGCGCAGGCAGCAGGAAGCTTTCGGGCACAAGCTGAACGAAGGACTGACAAAGGAGGATGCGGACTGCATCCTGCGCTGCCTTACCATTGTGGATCAAAACCTGAAACAGATCGGAAATAAGGAGGATCCTTCTCATGCAAAGCAATCAACGTTCTGAACTGGGCACAGCTCCGGTGGGTAAACTGCTGTTCAAGCTGGCCATTCCCACTGTTATTGCACAGCTTGTCAATATGCTCTACAACATTGTTGACCGCATTTATATCGGCCACATGCCGGGAGACGGCAGCATGGCGCTGACCGGCGTAGGCGTATGCATGCCGCTGATTATGATTGTCAGCGCCTTTGCAGCATTGATTGTCTCCGGCGGTGCGCCCAGAGCCTCCATTTACATGGGCAAAGGAGACATGAACTCTGCCGAGAAGACCCTGGGCAGCTGTTTCAGCACGCAAGTATTGCTATCGCTGATCCTCACGGCAGTGCTGCTCCTATGGAACCGTGATATGCTGCTTGCCTTCGGCGCCAGTGAAAACACCATCCAATACGCCGTGGATTATATGAACATTTATGCCATCGGCACCATCTTCGTGCAGCTGACTTTAGGCATGAATGCCTTCATCACGGCGCAGGGCTTTGCCAAGACCGGCATGATAACCGTGCTGATCGGCGCAGTCATTAACATTGTGCTGGATCCTCTATTCATCTATGTCTTTGGCATGGGGGTCAAGGGTGCAGCACTGGCAACGGTGATTTCTCAGGCGGTTTCCTGCGTATGGGTAGTTGCCTTCCTCAGCGGCAAGAAAACTTCTCTTCGCCTGAAGAAGGAGAATCTCCCCATTGTGCCCAAGCTGATTTTCCCCTGCTTGGCCTTGGGTTTATCTGCGTTCATTATGCAGGGCAGTGAGAGCATTATTTCTGTCTGTTTCAATGCCTCCTTGCTGCGCTACGGCGGCGATATGGCCGTCGGCGCCATGACCATTCTCACCAGCGTGATGCAGTTCGCCATGCTGCCTATGCAGGGCATTGCCCAAGGTGCACAGCCTATTTCCAGCTACAACTATGGTGCGCGAAATGCTGGCCGTGTGAAGGAAACCTTTAAGTTGCTGCTTATCTCCTGCACAATCTATTCCACCATACTGTGGGGATGCATTCAGCTGATGCCTCAGGTTTTTGCCGGAATCTTCACAACGGATACAGCGTTGGTAAACTTCACCGCCAACGCCATGCACGTTTATTTTGCCGTACTGCTGCTCTTTGGCATTCAGATTGCTTGCCAGATGACCTTTGTATCCATCGGCAATGCGGTGTGCTCCATCATCGTGGCGGTGATGCGGAAATTTGTGTTGCTGCTACCCCTGATCTACATCCTGCCCAACTTTGTTGCCGACAAGACCACAGGCGTATACCTGGCAGAACCGGTTGCCGATGTCTTTGCCATCAGCTTTACCATCGTCCTGTTTACCATTCAATTCAGAAAAGCAATGAAAAAATTAGAGGGCTAAGCAATCCGGCTTGTCCAAAATGCACAGAGACCATGAAGCGGCTTGTCTTCACGGTCCCTGCTTTTTTATTTTTCTTTTTGATCCGCTTCCAGCTGTTTCACCTTAGCAGTCAGTTTTTTCATGACCTTAACGGCTTCCTTCAGCATATCCCGCACAGGCAAGGCAGGATCCCGAAGCAGAATCGCCGGAGGAACACCGTTGCTGGCAACCAGCCGCTTATCCGTTTCCTGCATGGCCTGGAGCAAAATCGCCGGTTCGGGAATATAGCGGTTGTCCACCCGCATGACCAGTTCTCCTTTGCGCCACACAACGCTCATGACGCCAAGGGAATTCGCCATGGCTCGAAGCTGGGAAATGTCCAGCAGGGCATCCACAGTCGCAGGTGTTTCGCCAAAGCGATCCAGCAATTCCTCTTCAATGTCCTCCCGATCCTCCTGGGTTTGGATGGCAGCAATGCGCTTATACATTTCCATCCGCTGCCGATCATCCTGCACGTAATCCCCCGGCAGGTAGGCATCTACCTTGAGATCCACACGGGTTTCCAAGGGCTTCTTGCCCGTATCCTGCCCCTGCACCTCATGAAGGGTTTCTTCAATGAGCTTGCAGTACATGTCATAGCCTACGGTAGACAGATGGCCGTGCTGTTCCGGCCCCAGAATATTGCCTGCGCCACGAATTTCCAAGTCCCGCATGGCAATGCGGAAGCCTGCGCCAAACTCCGTAAACTCCCGAATGGCAGACAGGCGTTGTTCTGCCGTTTCGGAGAGCATTTTGTCCGGACGCACGGTAAAGTAAGCATAAGCCTGCCGGTTGCTGCGCCCCACACGGCCGCGGAGCTGATACAGCTGACTCAAGCCAAAGCGATCCGCATCAAAGACGATCAGCGTATTGGCTGTCGGCACATCCAGTCCGCTTTCGATGATGGTAGTGCACAACAGCACATCATAGCTGCCGGCATAGAAGTCCATCATCACATCTTCCAAACCGTGCTCCTTCATCTGCCCATGGGCAACCCCGATTCTTGCCTCCGGCACCAATGCACGAAGCCGGGCATAGAATCGCTCGATAGACTGCACCCGATTGTACAGGAAATACACCTGTCCGCCCCGGGACAGTTCACGAAGAATCGCATCACGCACCACCGCATCGGAGTAATCTACTACATGGGTCTGCACCGGCAGCCGCTCCTCCGGCGGCGTTTCCAGCACCGACATATCCCGAATGCCCACCATGGACATATGCAGTGTGCGAGGAATCGGGGTGGCTGACAGAGTCAGCACATCCACCTGATTCTTCATGTTTTTGATGATTTCCTTGTGACCTACGCCAAACCGCTGCTCTTCATCGACAATGAGCAAACCCAGGTTTTTGAATTGAACATCCTTGGCCAGCAGCCGATGGGTACCTACCACAATGTCGATCTGCCCGTCCTTCAGCCGCTGCAGCACATCCTTTTGTTCCTTGGTGGTACGGAAGCGGCTGATCACTTCCGCCGTTACCGGAAAGCCGTGGAACCGCTTCACCACCGTGTTATAGTGCTGCTGCGCCAGAATGGTGGTAGGTGCCAGAATCGCCACCTGCTTCCCGTCCATCACGGCCTTAAAGGCAGCACGGAGACTGACTTCCGTTTTGCCATAGCCTACGTCACCGCACAGCAAGCGATCCATGTTCC
Organism: bacterium; assembly: GCA_963656345.1. GTDB lineage: Bacteria > Bacillota > Clostridia > Christensenellales > Aristaeellaceae > CAKUFA01. The sequence continues at coordinate 9,109 of CAVKHY010000061.1, forward strand.
GGTCAGATTCCATATCGTGCGTGATTTCTTTCACGCTCTGCTCCTGGTCGGGAGTCAGTTCATAGGGGAATTGATCTTCAAATTCCCGCTGCCAGGGGGTATCCGGGCTAAAGGCGTATCCCTTGTGCTGGCTTCGCTGCGCATAAAGCTTCACCAGATCGAAGGCAAGCTTTTTCAGCCCCTCCTTCACCTTGCTCTTCTGCTTTTGCCACTCGCCGCCTCCAAGGTTGTTCAGCTTCGGCGGCTGATTCGGGTTGCCAATATACCGCTGCACCCGTTCCAGCTGCTCCACAGGCACATACAGTTTATCATTGCCCTGATATTGAATCAGCAGATAATCCCGGAAGGTTCCCTCGCTTTGCAGCCTGACCGTACCTTGATAAATGCCTACGCCATGATCCTCATGCACGACGTAGTCGCCCACCTTCAGATCCGTAAAGGCAGCAATCTTCTCACCGGCGCTCCGGCGGGATTTAGCCTTCCGATACCCGGCGCCATAAATGTCCGTATCCGCAATGAGTACCAGGTTGGCATCCGGCCAGAAAAAGCCATGGCTGAGGGTCATGGGCAAAACTAAGGTTTCGCCAAGAATCAAATTGTGGCACTCCTCCATAAAGGTGGCAGGTGCATTCAATTCCTCCAAGGCTTGGGTCAGCCGCTTGCCCCTTGCCACACCGCCGGACAGGAGCATAACGCAGTTGCCCTCTTTGCGCCATCGTTCGCAGTCCGCCGCCAGTGTCTTCATTTGTCCCTGATAGCTGGCAATTCCCTTGCTGCCCAAGTCAAGCACGTCTTTGGTGGTCACGCCGCCCATGCCGCGCAGGAATTCCGTCATAACCGTCAGTGCCTTAGCAGAAAGCACAGGCAGCACTTCTTCCCAGTCCATGAGCAGCTGTTCCTGCTCCTGCACAGCTTCTCCGCGCTCCATGGCGCTGTGAAGATCTTCGTTGAAACCGTTTATGCGTTCCTTGGCTCGATCCCGCAGTTGATCCGGCTGCCATAGGAATACCATATCCGCATCGTACCAATCCAGCAGCGTATATCGGGCATCGGTCAGCACTGTCAGCCAGGCACGAATGCGACGGAAGGGCATGCCGACTTCCAGCAAATCTGCGTCCTGCATCAGCAGAGAGGTGCGCCGTTCCAGCTCCTGCTGCCTTGCTGCATCTTGAGCCTTCTTCCGTGCCTTCGGCGCCACCTTGGTATCGAATATTTCCGGCAATTCATCATCGTCGTCCGGCAGCGGAGGAAGATCCGCAAACAGTTCCGTTTCAGGCGTTGGAGCCGTATCACGGTTTTGCAGCGCATGCCGCATTCTTTCCGCCGCTTGAGTGCCTTCTGCCTGATTCAGCAACACTTCCCCTGCCGGCGAAATCACCGCGCGCTTGACTTTTTCCTGGCTGCGCTGGCTGATGCAGTCGAAGGTGCGCACGCTGTCCACTTCGTCATCAAAGAATTCCAAGCGGTAGCCTGCACTGGCTGCCGGAGGATAGCAATCCACAATAGCGCCGCGCATGGCGCACTGTCCCTTGCCCTCCACCATATCGACCCGTTCATAGCCCATAGCCGCAAGACGATTCATCAGCTCTGCAGGCTGAATCACATCCCCAGGCGCAAGGCGAATCATGGCTTGATTGAAGGTGTTAGGATTCCCCATGTGCTGCATCACAGCGTCCATGGAGGTGACCAGCAGCTTAACTTCTCCATCGGCAATTCGGGTCAGGGTTTCCAGTCGCCGCCAAGCACTTTCATGGCTGCTGGCACCTCGGGTTAAATCAATTTCGCCACCGGGCAAATAGGCCGCCCGTTGGCCAAGAATTTGCTGGGCATCTTCTGCCGCCTTGCCAGCCTTCAGGTCGTTGGCTTCAACGAGCAGCACACGTTTGCCTGCACGATCAGCCGCCTTTGCCGCCAGAATCACGCCCTGAAGTTCCGTCATGCCCGTAACGGCTGTAGGAATGCGCCCTTCCATATTTTCAAAGAGCTTGCGAATCTGTTCCGTTTGCTCCGTGCCTAACAATGCTTGGATCATTACAATAACTCCGTACTTTTACTTATGGTTGAACTTGCACATGGCTGCTTCCGCGCCGCTTTCGATCCACGTTTCCACACATGCGGCTGCCTGCCGAAAGGCCTCGTCCATGGCGGATTGTTCTTCCCGTGTCTGGCAGCGTGCCAACACCCACCGTACCAGATCCCAGCCTTCCGGCGGTGCACCTACGCCCACCCGAAGACGGGGAAAATCCTGTCCCGGCACATGCGCAATAATGGAGCGCATCCCGTTATGCGTGCCTGCGCTGCCACTTTTCCGCATCCGCAAATGGGCAATGGGCAGATCAATATCATCGTAAATCACCAGCAAATGATCCAAGGGCGTCTTGTACCAATTCAGCAGCTGAATCACGCATTCGCCGGACAAATTCATGAAGGTTTGGGGCTGGCAGATGACCACCCGCTTGCCCGCATAGGTTGTTTCCGTCAGCATGCCTCCAAGCTTCTTTTTGTCCAGCCGAACATTCCATTGTCGGCAAAGCAGATCTGTTACATCAAAGCCCACGTTGTGCTTAGTATGCGCATGCTGGCTGCCGGGATTGCCCAGCCCCACTACAAGATACGTTTCCATTCTTGTCTCCTCGTTTTATTCCGCACATCCGAAATCGCGAGAGGCAGCCGAAGCCCCCTCTCGCGTAATCATCGTTTTCAGTTTCCTGCGGATCAGTCAAGTTCTTCCGTCAGCCATGCCGCCGGACGAATCACTGCAGCACCGTCTTCTTCCGTGCTGATTTCCAAGGTCATCAGCGCTTTTTCCCCATTAACGCGCTTCTTTTCCGGGGCAATGGTCTCCATCACAAAAGCCATGCCCACCACGGTCACGTTGAACTCATGCATCAGATCCACCATGCCCTTAGCCGTTCCGCCGCCCTTGAGGAAGTCATCCACGATCAGCGCCTTTTGGCCTTCCTGCACAGCGCGGCGGCTCAGGCTCATGGTCTCAATGGCATGAGAAGAGCCGGAAACATAGTTGATGTTTACCGCACTGCCTTCGTACACCCGGGAAGAATGACGGGCAATCACCAGCGGAACCCCCAGTGCATTCGCCGTTGCCAATGCAACAGGGATCCCCTTGGTCTCCATGGTCAGGACAAAATCCGGTGCGGCATCGTAATAGGTGGTAGCCAAAATGTTGCCCATGCGATGGACAATTTCCGGATTGGACAAAATATCCGAATAATACAGGAAGCCGCCGGGAAGCACTCGCTCTGTGCCGCTCAATTGATCGCACAGGCTTTGTACATAAGCGATTGCATCCTTCGCCGTAACCTTGGTACGATAGCGAACGCCTCCGGCGGCGCCGGTTACCGTTTCCAATTCACCCAAGCCAAAAGTCTTCACCACATCCCGAAGGATATCAATATCCTCTGACATGGTAGACTTAGCTGCCCCAAACATTTCACAGAAATAGGACAGGGTGAAAATATGATTGGGCGAGTCGGCAAGAATTTTCATCATAGCGCTCATGCGCTCATTACGGCGAATCTTTTCCACGGCAGTTTAGCTCCTTCAAAAAATGCTGGCTTGTGCATTATATCATATTTTCTCGAATGATGAAAGTATTTTTGAAAAAAATAGTTCGGTTTTATTCATTTTGTTTTTGTCCCTTTTCAGCCCATATTCCACATGTTTTCTCTTTTTCTTTCTTTCTGTGCTTTTTCCCGAACGTTTTCTTTTTTGATGAAGCATTCTTTGGCGTAGCTTCTCCGTTTCTCTTTTGCCGAAAGTAAAAAGGGCTGCTGCAGACCCTTGCGAATCTGCAGCAGCCCCTGCTCACTAACTCGAGATTACTTGTTGTCAGCCACAACGGTTTCGCCAGCCAGCTTGCCGAACACAACCGTATCAACCACAGCGTTGCCGCCCAGGCGGTTTGCACCGTGGATGCCGCCGGTGATTTCGCCAGCCGCATACAGACCCTTAATGGCATTGCCTTCAGCATTCAGCACACGGCAGGAGGTGTCGATGTGAACGCCGCCCATGGTGTGGTGCAAGCAAGCGGTACGAGGTGTTGCAACCCAAGGTCCCTTGGTCAGCTGGGTGCTGAACAGGGTGCGGCCGAAGCCATCCTTATCTTCGCCGGCTGCCACGGACTCGTTGAAGCTTTCTACGGTAGCCTTCAGCGTATCAGCGTCCATGCCCAACTTCTCAGCCATTTCGTCCAGGGTATCAGCGATGTAGACATAGCCCTGCTCTTCCAGAGAACGGAGAGAGAAGCCGTCAGCAGACAGTGCAGTGTCAACATCAGTGTAGTTGCCATCAGCACTCTCCAAGAAGTAGAACATGCTGTCAGTCTGTGCAAGCACGGCCAGGCAGATGGTATCACGACGGCCATCTTCCTGCACGAAACGCTTGCCTTCCTTGTTGATGAAGATTTCCTGGTCGGTGCCGTTCACCACACGAGGCGGATACTTGGTCAGCTGACCATCCTTCACGTTGCCCAGGTACAGCAGCTGAATCTGTTCCATCTGGTACAGGTCAGCACCGGCACCCAGTGCCATGGTGATGCCGTCGCCCTGAGAGCAAGCATACCGGTTGGTGGTCTTTACCTTGCTCAGATCGGTGGCAGCCCACTTGTCAGAGGTGTTGTACTCAGCGATCATGCTGCTGTTTGCCGCAAAACCGCCGGTAGCCAGGATAACGCCCTTGGTAGCGGTGAAAGTGTAAGCGTTGCCATTAACGTCTTCAGCCTTCACACCGGTCACAGCGCCGTTTTCATCGGTCACCAGTTCCTTGCCGCTGGTGGAGGTCATCAGATCCACGCCATCCATGGCAGCCAGCGTGTTCACATAGGTGGAGATGAAGCCGGTGCCCATCTTCATGGTAGAGGTATGGGTGCGCTCCCACAGAGAGCCTGCGCCCTGACCAATTACGTTATTGAATTCCATGCCCAGGGACTTGATCCAGTCATAGCCATCCTTGGCATTGTAGCAGAGCACCTTGACCAGGTTCAGGTCGGCAACACGGTCGCCGCCGTCATAGGTCTGCAAGGTGTACCAAGCGTCGGAGTCGAAGATATCCGTACGGCCGGAATCCTGATAGACCTTCCACTCTGCCTTTACTTCGTCCACCAGAGCCTTTTCGTCATCCGTGGTAGTCTCCTTAGCCAACACGGATTCGAGCTGTGCCTTCTTGGCATCGCTCAGGGTGCCGGCGCTCTGGAGCTCCTCATCGGGGCAGTTGTAGATAGCGCCGCACACCAGGGTGTCGCCGCCCACTGCGCCGCACTTTTCAAGGATCAGCACAGTTTCAGCACCCTGCTGCTTTGCAGAAATGGCCGCTGCCAAACCTGCACCGCCGCCGCCCACGATAACCACATCATAGGTCTTTTCGGTGAAGTCAGCCTTGGGCTTCTCCACGTCCTTCTTCCATTCGTCAGCCACAGCACCAGCCTGGGTCAGGGCATCCTTCACAGCATTACGCAGTGCATAGCTGGTAATGGTTGCGCCGGATACAGAGTCCACACTCCAGGTCTGTGCTTCCACCATGCGGCCGGGCAGCACAGCGATAGGCGTATCGCCCTCGTTGCCTGCGTCCGTCAGGGGAGCGCCAATGCCGGGGGTCTCCTGCTGGTCGGTTACAACGATGCTTTCAATCTTGTCAGCCGTCACCGTTACTTCAACGGTAACAGCACCATTCTGACCCTGTGCAGAACCCGTGTAGGTACCAGGGGTCATGGCGGTCTTCCCTTCGGCGACAGCGAAGGTATTCAGTGTGAGGATCATTGTAAGTGCAAGCAGCACTGCCATGATCTTTTTCATGTAAAAAACCTCCTTTGTTCCTTCCCAAGAAAACATGCCCGGACTTGTGGCTTGTCAACTTAT
>CAVKHY010000062.1:0-5857 GCA_963656345.1 bacterium
CATGTACTTGATTTTTTTGCAGCTATCAATGAACCAAGGCGCCACGTTATGGTCAAGCATGGCCTGCTCCATTTCGGGCTTCAGACCTTTGCCCTTTCGAACGGATTCCATGGTGGTAAAGGCCAGCTTGGGTTCCACACCCTTGTCGATCAGGTAATTCATGATGTCGTCACGGCAGCAGACGCATTCGTTCAGCTTTGCTGTGCCGGAACGAATGATTTCCTGTGCATTGCCAAGCCACACATCCGTGCCGTGGCTCAGGCCGGAAATGCGGATCAATTCTTCCATGGTGGATGGATGAGTGTCGTCCAGCATGCCGCGGACAAAGCCTGTTCCGAATTCAGGAATACCAAAGGTGCCGGTGGTGCAGTCGATCTGTTCCCTGGTGACGCCCAACGCTTCCGGAGAGTGGAACAAACTGCGCACTGCCGGATCATCCAAGGGGATGTCACGGAAGTCAACGCCTGTCAGCTGGCACAATTCGTGAATCATGGTAGGATCCAAGTGCCCCAGACAGTCCAGCTTCACCAGAATATCATGCATGGAATGGAAATCAAAGTGGGTGGTGATGAACTCGGCAGACGGATCGTCAGCCGGGTGCTGCACGGCGGTAAACTGGTAGATTTCATATTCCTTTGGTACAACCACCATGCCGGCGGGATGCTGGCCTGTGGTTCGCTTAACGCCCATGCAGCCCTGCACCAGCCGCTCTTTTTCCGTGTTGCCGCACTGAATATGCCGCTCTTCCAGATATTTGCTGACATAGCCATAGGCAGTCTTGTCTGCCAAGGTACCTACCGTGCCGGCACGGAAAACGTGACCTTCGCCAAACAGTTCCACCACCTGATGGTGGGCACGGGACTGATATTCATTGGCAAAATTCAGGTCGATATCAGGCACCTTATCGCCGGCAAAGCCGAGGAAAACCTCGAAAGGAATATCGAATCCGTCCTTGGTGAGGGGTTGACCGCAGATGGGACAGTCCTTGTCCGGCAAGTCCACGCCAACCTTATATTTGTTCTTGTCCACATCAAAGAAGCCCTTGTGGCAATGGGTACAGCGGTAGTGGGGCGGCAGGGCGTTGACCTCAGTGATGCCGCACATGCAGGCCACAAAGCTGGAACCCACGCTGCCGCGGCTGCCTACCAGATAGCCGTCTGCCAGGGAACGCTGCACCAGCCGCTCGGCAATGTTGTACAGGGTAGCAAAACCGTAACCGATAATCGAATTGAGTTCCTTTTCCAGCCGCTTGGTGACAATCTCCGGCAGCGGATCCCCGTACCATTCTTTAGCTGTGCCCCAGGACATGTTTTGAATATTGTCCGCCGCATCAGGCCAAAAGGGCTGGAAAGTATCCTCTCCCTTGGGGTGCTTGGGGAACAGACGCAGCTGCTCCACCTGATCGGCAATCTTTCTTGGATTGTCAATGACCACCTCGTGCGCCTTCTCTTTGCCCAGATAGCTGAACTCTTCCAGCATTTCATTGGTGGTCTTAAAGTACAGAGGTGGTTGGTTGTCGCAGTCGTCAAAGCCTTGACCGGCCTGAATAATCGCCCGGTTAATGGCATTGTGAGGGTCAAGAAAATGCACGTCTCCTGTGGCCACCACCGGCAGACCCAATTCTTCGCCCAGTTTAACAATGGTCCGGTTCAGATCCCGCAGACCTTCATCATCCTTAACCTGCCCTTCACGTACAAGGAAAGCGTTATTGCCGATGGGCTGAATTTCCAAATAATCATAGAAGCTGGCGATCTTCTTCAGCTTTTCCCAGCTTTCCCCGGCAAGTACGGCACGGAAAAGTTCCCCTGCCTCGCAGGCACTGCCGAGGATCAACCCCTCCCGATATTTTTCGATGATGGGTCTGGGCATGTGGGGCTTTCGGCGGAAGTACTCCAAATGGCCGATGGAGACGAGGCGATTCAGGTTTTCCATGCCCTTCTGTGTTTTTACAAGCAGGATAATGTGGAAGCTTTCCCCGATGGCGCCGCCATGCAGCTGCCGATTCAGGTCATACAGGGTGTTCATGCCATTTTCCCGGCATTCCTTGTACATCTTTGCCAGGCACAAAGCCGTTGCAGTAGCATCGTGGACGGCACGGTGAGCATTCTTCAGGCTGACACCCAGTTTTTTGCACAGGCTGCCCAGTTTGTGACTCTTCATATCCGGGTAAAGCTTGCGGCACAGGGTTAAGGTGTCCAGTACAGTGCCATCCCATTGGACACCAAGACGGCGCAACTCAGCACGGAGCAGGGAAGCATCGAAGGAAGCGTTGTGGGCGGCAATGGGGCAGTCGCCGATAAATTCCATCAGCTTCGGGATAGCCGTTTCGGCTGTTTCCTTATCGGAGAGCATCATGTCGGTAATGCCGGTGATTTCGGTAATCTTGGGTTTTAAGGGCTCTTTGGGATTTACCAGAATGCTGAGTGAATCCGTCACCGTTCCGCCGACAAGCTTCACGGCACCGATTTCAATGACCCGCGCGATATTAGTGTTCAGACCGGTGGACTCAAAATCCAGCACCACGATGGGTGCGTCAAAGTCATATTCCGTCGGGTTTTCCACCGCCACGGCTTCATCAATCAGGTAGCCTTCGCAGCCTGGAATCAGCTTGATATTCTGTCCCTTTACGGCACCGAAGGCCGCCGGAAAGGCCTGCACTACGCCGTGGTCGGTAATGGCTACGGCGGGATGGCCCCATTTAATGGCACGCTTGATCAAATCCTCTGCCGGGGTCATGCCGTCCATGGTGGACATGGTGGTGTGCATATGCAGCTCAATGCGCTTCTCTTCGGCAGTATCCTCCCGCTCGATTTTCTCCATGGGCACCATATCACGGACGGAAATGGACAGCTCCCGGGCAAAATTGTCATACATGCACTCGCCCCGAAGCTTGACGTTCATGCCGCACTTGATTTGGCTGACCTTGTCCATGACAGCCTGCCGTTCCTCAGCGGTAATGGGCGCAGGGGGCGCATCGTCGTTTTTCTTGGCAAAGCGATTCCGGTACCGCATGAAGACCTTGCACAAGACAGAAGATGTGTAGTCCGTAACGGCAAAGGACACCAGCAGCATTTCGCCGCCTTTCAGTTCCTTTGTTTCCAGCTTGAAAATATCGCCCTGTACCACCACCAGTCCGCTGTCCGCAGCAAGCTCCTTCATTTCAATGGGGCGGTCGGCGATGCTGCGGCCCATGATGGGCTTTCCAAGCACATGGTCTGTCATTTGCGGATAGATATTGGGTTTGTCCTGCACCTTTTCCGTTTCTATCTTTTCATGGGGTTGGGAGGGCTTGCGCTCTGCACGGGTCTTCACACTTGCCTTTTCTTCTTTTGCATGAAGCTGAGCGGCTGCTTCCGCCTGCTCCCGGGCACGTTCTTCCCGGATAGCTTGCAGTCGTGCTTCCTGATCGCCGGAAACAGTTAGCTCTACCTTCACATCAGCGCAGAAAATGTCCTTTACAGCCTGAGCAAGCCTTGCGGCTACATTTTGCCGGGACATATATTCCAGGGAGAAATCATCGGGGAAGGTAAGGGTAATGCGATCCCCCTCACAGCGCCAGTCAATCAGATCAATCCATGGCACGGAGGAAGTATAATTCCGCTTGAGGAAGTCAATGAGAACTTGCTTATAGGCACCGATATTAGCAAGGAAATCCTCTTTCAACGCAGGACTTACCACCCGAATGGCCACAGGATAGTGGGGGAAAAGACGCTGCAGAATTTCCTTCATTTTTATGAAAGTCTTTTCTTCCACCAGCACCTTGCTTTGAAAGGTAATATAGACCTTGTTGAATTGACGGACAAAAACAACGGACGGCGTTGTCAGCTGATCTTTCAGGTGGGGTAGCTCTTTGGTGATTTCACCTAATAGATCTTCGTAGCTCATGCAAGTCCTCCTCGGGTAGGGTCGTCAATAGGGAAAAGCAGCCACAATGCCTGTATGCATAGGGCAGCGCATGTGATTCGGCAGTTGTGTAAGACAATTCTGATGCTTCTGCGCTCGTCATTATAGCATGATGGGGAAAACAGGTCAAGCGATGAAGATAGAATGTGGGAATTTACGTTCCCTTTTGAGGTTTAGGCAAATGCCTGCAAAAGCAGGCACTGTGATGCGAATGAAATTATTTTGTAACAAAAATATTGCAATTACCTTGCAATTCTTCATATTTTGTCGTACAATCTAAACATACTCAACGAGGAAGAGGAGTGTCTGCATGGGCAAACGCATTTTGCTGGTCGATGACGAGCCTTTGATTTTGAAAGGCCTGAAATACACGCTGGAACAGGAAGATTATGAAACGGAAAGTGCCATGGACGGGGAGGAAGCACTGGAAAAATTCTTTAACCAGAGCTTCGACCTGATTCTGCTGGACGTGATGCTTCCTAAGCTGGATGGGCTGAGCGTATGCCAGCGCATTCGTGAGCACAGCAATGTGCCGATCATCATGCTGACCGCCAAAGGGGAGGACATGGACAAGATTCTGGGTCTGGAATATGGCGCAGATGACTACATGACCAAGCCCTTCAATGTGTTAGAGGTCAAGGCACGGATTAAGACCATCCTCCGCCGCACAGGAAGCAGTACCGTGGAGGAAAAGCGGGTCATCCGTGTGCGTGATTTGGAAGTTAACCTTTTGAAGCGCACCGTGACCCTTGCGGGCAAGGAAATCAGGCTGACAGCCAAAGAGTTCGATCTGCTGCATATGTTTGTAACCAACCGGGGCAAGGTGTTCAGCCGGGAGGAAATGTTGGAAAGCGTTTGGAAATACGACTATGCGGGGGAAGATCGCACGGTCGATGTGCACATTCGCCGCCTGCGGGAAAAGATTGAACGGAACACGGCTGAGCCTGAGTTTATCCTCACGAAATGGGGAGTTGGTTACTATTTCACCGACAAAGATTAAGCATCATCCCTTAAGCAGCATACGCTGGAAGATTCTTCTGGCGTTTTTGCTCATTGTAGGCATTTCTTTCGTCATCATGCTGTCGTCGCTGACCGGTTTGGTAAGCGACTATCTGTTTACCCAGCGCACCCGTCAGGACAGTCTCTCCGTGGAGAAGCTGGCAACGACGCTTGCGCCTCTTTTTGCGTCCGCATCTTCCGATGCTATGGATGAGGAACTTGCTTCCTATGCCGGAGAAATGGGGGGCAGGTTGGTGGTGGTGGATCAAAGCGGCAGGGTTCAGTATGATAGCTTCAGTCAGCTGTATGGCATGAAGCTGGAATTGCCTGAGGTGATTGCCGTCTTGGTCAACGGAGACAGCACCGCCTATGGTATTCATACCCTTGACGCAGAAGATGCGGCGAACACTGCGGATCGTGCGGATTATCACGTGTCCTATTGCGCAGCAAAAATGACTGGGGATGACGGCACCATCGGCGCTTTGGTGTTCATCAGCCCGGTGGAGGAATTAGTCGCAAGCCTAAATGCCGTAGAAAAGCAAATGACCACGGCCTTTGCGGTGGTGGCTGCGGCAGCACTGCTGGTTGCGCTGATTTTCTCCCGGGTACTGACGAAGCCTATTCTTGTATTGACCGGCACCCTGCAGAAAATGGGACGCGGCGATCTTAGCGTTCGTGTGCCTGTGAAGGGTTCCGGCGAGCTGCGGGAAATGGCGGTCAGCTACAACACCATGGCGGAACAGCTGGAGTCTCTGGACAAGAGCCGCAACCAGTTTGTGGCCAACGCTTCCCATGAATTGAAAACCCCTTTGGCGACCATGAAGATCCTGCTGGAAAGCTTGATCTATCAGCCGGATATGCCGCAGGAATTGCGGACGGAATTCATGCAGGACATGGATCATGAAATTGACCGCCTCAGCGGCATTGTCACGGATCTGTTGACCTTGACCAGAAT
>CAVKHY010000062.1:5867-14626 GCA_963656345.1 bacterium
GGAGCTGCACCTGGAGGATACAGACATCTCCAGGCTGACGGAAGAAAATATCCGCCTGCTGCAGCCCATGGCGGAAAAACGGAAGCAAATCCTGCAAGGAAATATTGCGCCCGGCATTATGGCCAGCGTGGATGTATCCAAGATGAGCCAGGTCTTCTATAACCTAATTGACAACGCAGTGAAGTATACGCCGGACGGCGGCAGCATCAGCGTTTCTCTTGTCCGGGAGGGAAAACAGGCTGTGTGGCGCGTGCGGGACAATGGCGTAGGCATCCCGGAAGAGGATCTGCCCCATGTGTTTGAACGGTTCTATCGAGTGGACAAGGCTCGCAGTCGGGAAACCGGCGGTACAGGGTTGGGGTTGTCCATCGTCAAGCAAATTACTACTCTTCACGGCGGCGAGGTAACCGTGGAAAGTACCCTGGGACATGGTTCTGTCTTTACTGTAACACTGCCCATGAAGGAGGAAACCCATTCATGAAGCGACTGTGTTTCGTAATTCTGTGCTGTCTGCTGCTGGGCGGTTGTTCCTTCAACGTGGCAGAATCCCATTTGAGCACCACGGCTGTGCCGGGCACGTCGCCCATTCTGCCGGAGGCCGTGGCCGCTCAAAGCCTTTCCACCACCAACGAAGCACTGCTTTACTATCGCTATTATGATGAGCCTTACCTTGCGGCGGAGCGGCGTACCATTCTGCAGTCCCCCTCTCAGGCATACGAAATGGCATTGCTTACGGCGCTCATTGCAGGCCCCAGCGGGCGGGACGACAGCCTGAATGCGCTCTTTCCTGAAGGAACGCAGGTGCTTTCTACGGCAAGGCAGGGGCGCACTCTTTTTGTAACCCTGAGCAAGGAAATCATGGATCGCTATACAGACGAAGACGAGACCATCAGCAGTGAAAATGCAGGATCGGAATCCATTCTCCGCCGTCAGCTGTGTATGCAAAGCTTGGTTGCGACGATCACCGAGAACTGCGATGTGGACGATGTACAAATCCTTGTAGAGCAGGGCGATGACGCCACGGAAAGCATGCGGATGCGGCAGAAGTATTTCCTTACCACCAGTGATGACACGTTGCTGACCATGCCTCAAACCAGGCAGGATAACTTTATCCTTACCCCTGAAAACACGCTGAATGTGATCCTGAACAAGTGGGAAATGCGGGACTGGAGCAGACTGTACCGCTACATGGCATCGGTGGATACCTCCAATGGTGACGCACTGATGAGCCAGAGCGACTTCATTACCGCCATGGAAGCACTGCCCCAGCTGACGGGATTCACCTTTGAAGGAGGAAGCGTTTCTGTCGATGGACAGACGGTGACCTATACCTTGAATGTTTCCATGATAACGTCCGACGGGCAAACCCTGACCCGCACAGGTCGGGTGGTTCGGATTTGTCGTGAAAACGACTGCTGGAAAATCACATTCAGTCAGCTGACCGACTGGTTGGAGGGCGCAGTATGAAGAAAACCCGTCTGATCATTTGCTTATTTTTGGCGTTGAGTCTTTTGTGCGGCTGCACCACAGCCCAACAAACGGCCGGCACGACAGCGACGCTTCCGCCTGCTACCGTTCTGACAGAAGCGCCGGTAGGGGATGACGGTATGCAGTATAACGGGCAAGCAGCCCTCTTTCTGCCCAGCGCAGATGGGCAGCGACTTTTGTGCCGCTATGTGCCCGTGACGCTCCGCCATGATGTTCATCCAGCCCAGAACATTGTGCAGGCACTCCTTGGCTACGACGGTGATGATACCGTACAGCCCCTTGGAGGAGAAACCCGCCTGACCCTTTACGGCCAGAATCCTGTGGAGGTGGCAGGGGGCATCTGCACGGTGGATCTTACATCTTCCGCCTTGATCCTTGAAGACGAGACACTGTATACTGCCTGTCTCGCCATTGCCACCACTCTTTGCAACCTGAGTGATATTCAGGAAGTGAATGTGCTGATTGCTGACCAGGCCATCAGCATGGACATTTCCGGCAACTTGCCCATGGGCACGCTCCGCGGACATTCCGGTGAAGAACTGACCCTGTTGTGGGAGCAGATGGAAGCACGCAGAACCCCGCTCGGCGGAGATGCTTCCACGGTTCCCGTAACGTCCATGGCAACCCTCTATTTTCCCCTTGCAGACGGAAGCGGCGTGATTCCGGAAGTGCGGACGCTGACTTTTCCGGGGCAAACGCCTCAGCAGCTTGCCGCCGTGCTGATGACGGCACTGTCCGATGGTGCCCAGTATGTATCCGGTACGCCGAAAATGCCGGACATGGATGCGCTGATGACCACGCCGCCTCAGGTATCCGACATGCTGGAAGGCGGCCGGCTTGTGACGATGAACTTCACGGCGGATTTGTCCACGCAGCTGGATGACTGCGGCATTCCTCTGAATTGTTTTTTGGCTGCCATTACGGACACCTTAATGACCTTCATTCCTTCCGTAACGGCTGTGAAGATTCAAATCGGCACGGAAGTGCTGACGCAGACCACCAGCCTGACCGGCGCTGAAATCCGCTTCACGGATGGCGTCCTTCGCCGCAGTGCGTTTGAAAGCTTCCTGATGGATCAGGCCATGATCTACATGGCGAAGGATCAAAAAATGGTGGCTGTGCGCAGGAACCTCCCGGCGGGGGACACGGCATCTCCTCGGGTGCTGCTGAAGGAAATGATGCAAGGCGCAACCCAGCAGGAGCAAGAGGAAGGTATTCAGAATATCCTGCCGGATGGGCTTAGCGAAGAAGATATCCTTGGGCTTAGCTTGCAGGACGACACCTTGCTAGTCAACTTGTCTGCCCGCGCGGCTTCGGCGATTCGCCAAGCTGGCAGCGAGCGTGAGCAGCTTGCCTGCTACGGTTTGGTCAATACCCTGTGCAGGAATAAAAATCTTCGGCGAGTGATCTTTTTCTTTGACGGTGAGTCTGTCAATGAACTGGCAGGCAGTCTGGACTGGGGCGGTGCATTCTTCTACTGCCCGGGGCTGATTGCAAAGGAATAAGGCTGTTTTGACTGCCCTGGTGATGATCGTGTGAAGGGCAGGTGTATGCTTCTTCCTACAAATACATGAATTTATTTGCAATTGTTCATAATCCGTTCATTCGTATGTCAAAAAGGTCGATTATACTGACATCATCAACCGGGAGGGCAGAACCCACAGAGGTTGAGAAAGGAATGAAGGATCATGAAAAAGGATCTTAAGACTCGTATCGCTTCTTATGGAGCGGTTGCGTTGGCAGGTATTATGATTGGCTGCGGTGTGACCATGACGGCTCGTCCCTTTGCACAGGCTGAAGAAACGGCAACCCCTGTAACGACTTCCACCACGGTGACCACCACAGTGACCAGCCCCTTTACCGAGGCAGTCAGCAGCGTGAAGGACAGCGTGGTTGGCATCAGCAATTATCAGACGGTGCGGTACAGCAACTATGGCAGCTACGGCGGATTCTTCAACTATGGAAATCGGGGCAACAGCAGCAGCCAGGAGCAGGAAGTCCTTTCCGCTACGGGTTCCGGCGTTGTCGTTGGTGAAGACGGCTATGTGCTGACCAACTACCACGTTGTGGAAGATGCCAGCAGCCTGAAGGTTACTGTAGGCGATGATTCCTACGATGCTACCTTGGTTGCCTACGATGAGAACCTGGACATTGCCATTGTGCAGGCTTCTGATTTGAACCTGAAGCCTGTTACCCTGGGCGACAGCGATACCCTGCAGGTGGGCGATTGGGCCATTTGCATCGGTAACCCTCTGGGTGAACAGTTTGCCGGTACGGTGACGGTGGGCATTGTTTCCGCCCTGAACCGTGAGGTTTCTTCCTCCTCTACAGATAAGTATGGCCGGAAGGAAACCACGGTCAACTCCATGATTCAGACGGATGCAGCCATTAACAGCGGCAACAGCGGCGGCGGCATGTTCAACACCAATGGCGAACTGATGGGCATTCCTACCCTGAAGTACACCGGCTCTGCTTACTCCGGCACCACGGTGGACGGCATTGGCATGTGCATCCCGATCAACGCTGCAAAGCCCCTGATTGAAGATGTGCTTTCCGGCAAGGTCAGCAGCACGTCCAGCAGCTCTTCTTCTTCCAGCAGTTCCAGCAGCATGACCATGAGCCGTGCACGGATGGGCGTCTCTACCTCCAGTATGAACACTTCTCATCCGGCTGTGGCTAATGGCACCCTGCCCAATGGCGCCTATGTGGTCAGCGTGGAGGAAAACAGCCCTGCTGCTAAGGCCGGCATGCAGGCAGGCGATATCATTGTGGATGTTAACGACACGGTGATTACCTCCAGCACCCAGCTTCAGAGCTTGGTCTTCTCCTATGCGGCCGGCGATACCCTGAACGTGAAGGTCTATCGTGTGCCCGGGCTGGCTGACCTGGGCTCCGATGAAGACATTCCTGACGGTGAGTACATTGATCTGACCGTCACCCTGGAAGTCATTGACGAAACCAATCAGTAATCTGATCAAATAAAACTCCGGCAAGGCGAATGCCTTGCCGGAGTTGGCGTATTCCCCCTTGCTTTCAGAAAAAGCAGGGGGAATATTTTTAGGGGCAGATGAAATTCATCTGCCCCTTGATGTACTGTCTTGAAGCTTATGCGATTTCCAGCGCGATTTCCATCATCTTAGTGAAGGAGTTCTGGCGCTCTTCGGCGGTCAGACCTTCGCCGGTGAAGGGATTGTCCGAAATGGTGCACAGGCACAGTGCATTCTTGCCTGCGCTGGCAGCGTTCATGTACAGGGCTGCGCTCTCCATCTCCACAGCCAGCACGCCCAGCTTGGCCAGCTTGGCATTGCTGCCGGATGCGTCATAGAACACATCGGAGGAGTACAGGGCGCCGGGCACAACAGGCTGCCCCAGCTTTTCACCCATTTCCACTGCCTTGCGCAGCAGGTCGAAGGAGCAGCAGGGAGCCACCGTGCCGTCAAAACCGAACTGATGGGAAAAGTTAGAGTCAGTGTAGGCACTCATGCCGGCCACAATATCCCGCACCTTCAGCTTGGGGCTGAGCATGCCGGCGGAGCCGATGCGGATGATGTTGTCCACATCGTAGAAATTGAACAGCTCGTAGCTGTAAATGCCGATGGCAGGCATACCCATGCCGGAAGCCATGACGGATACACGCTTGCCGTGATAGGTACCGGTGTAGCCCTGCACGCCGCGGACGTTATTTACCAGCACAGGATTCTCCAGAAAGTGCTCTGCAATGTACTTGGAACGGAGGGGATCACCGGGCATCAGTACGGTATCGGCAAAATCGCCTGCCTTGGCGGTAATGTGAGGCGTAGGAATGTTGCTCATGTTGTTACTCCTTTCAATAAAAACACGGACGGAACCGTATATTTGATTATATCGACTTCTGCGAAATTTGTACAGTGCTTTTTTCAGCCCTTGGCCGGGAGCACAATGCGACGCCCAACCTCCTGGGCTACCTCGCTCCACGCCTCCAAGTCAGACAAGTTGATGGAGCCGAAGGGCGCATCCAGCAGCCGCTCCATGGCGGCACGGTAAAGGGTCAGCGTATCCAGCAGAGCCGCCGGGGACAGCTGTACTGCCCGATCAATTTGGGACAGCAGCATCTTTGCTACGTGCATCCAGCAATGATTCATCATGACTAGCAGCAGGTCGGCAAGTTCTTCACCACCGGCCGGTGCGATCACCCCGGCGGCTGCCGCAGAGCTTACTGCTTCCGTCATCATGGGCAGGAATGCCGAGTGCAGTGCTTCCTGATAGGCCACGCACACAGTGCGTCCCTCATGGGTGAACAGCTGAGGCAGCAGCATGCTGAGGAAAGCTGCTTCCTCCATGCACAAGGGCGATACACCCTGCAGCACGATGTTCAGTTGTATCAAGGTACCTTCGGATTTCGACAGGGCTTCCCGGGTTCGCTCCGCTGCCTTTTCTGCCCTTTGGGTACATAAGGTTTCCAGCACGGCTCCCTTGCTTTTGAAATGATGGTAGAATGCGCCCTTGCTTATCTTCAGCTCGTCCAGAATATCCTGTACGCTGGTTTCCTGGTAGCCTCTGGTGCAGAACAGCTTTTCCGCCGCCGTCAAAATCTCCTGTTTTCGCTCGTCTCCCTTGCGCAAAGTTCCTTCCTCCCGTTGTTTCAAGTCATGCATTTACATGCAGACGTCTTCGCCATACTCCCGCAGAAACGCACTGTAAGCCGCATTGTGGAACAGTCGCCGGAAACGCAGCTGACTGATGTTCTCCCGGGTAGGATGCACCCGGTTGGTCAGCAGCACCGCAAAGAACCCGGTGGTAGGATCCACCGCAATAGATGTGCCCGTAAAGCCCGTGTGCCCGAAGGAGCAGCCGGGCATTAAGTCTCCGGTATAGTTGCACTCCGTGCCGCCCAGATGGAAGCCCAGCCCTCTGTGCACGTCAAAGCCTGGAGTATAGTTGTGAATGGCTTTATCCATGGTGGCTTTCGTCAGCAAGGGTGCGCCATGCCTTGCCAGCATCTGCGCAAAAATGATGCAATCCCGAATATCCGAGAAAATGCCTGCATTGGCAGACACGCCGCCTAAAAATCTGGCATTCTCATCGTGCACCACGCCTTGCAGCAACTTTCCGGTGACAGGGTCTTTCTCAGTTGCGGCAAAGTTGCCTCCTGTGGGACGATAGCTGGTATGGGTCATCCCGAGTGGATCGAAGATTTGCTGTTTAACAAGGCTATCCAGGGAATCGCCGTAAATCTTCTCTATAATTTTACCGAGAACAATATACCCCATGCAGGAATATCTTGGTACGCCTGCTTCCCCTGCCAAGGGTGCGTTCAGAATGATCTGCAGTGCCTGCGCCGGATCATCGGTTTGCTCTTGCAAAAGCAGGTGAGGAACCATGCCGGAAGTGTGGGTCATCAGCTGACGGACGGTAATGTTCCTGGTGGCTTCCGGCGCATCAAAGTAGCGGCCGATGGTATCATCAAGGGTCAGCTTCCCCTGCTCCAGCCCTTGCAGTGCCAGGATGGTTGCCCCCATAATCTTTGTACAGGAAGCCATGTCGAACCGAGTTTCCACGGTGGCTTCCGGTCCGTCAGGCAGGGCGATATGTCCCATTGCCTCCATCATAAAAACCTTGTCGCCGCAGCCTACCGCCGCAGCTCCGCAAGGAAAGCAGCCGCTGTGGATGCCTTCTTCCAGCAGAGTGTGAATTTGCTCCTTCATCAATTGCCAGCTTCCTTCCGAAACAAACATACAGGGCGGATGATGATTGCATCCGTCCTGTTTATGATACCGTTGTCTACTCGATTGTGCAACTGTTTTTTCGGATGTTAGAAATTCTGCGGATCACGTCGCATCTATCAAGGCTCAATGAGCCATAGATTAAGCGGCTGCAAGCGAACGCTATACTGAGGGGCATCTGGATTCGTGAAGTTTACGCTCATAGCCTCCTCTGTGCTTGTCCAGGTTGAAATGCCATACATAGAATAAAAACTGTTCGTTCAATGTACCAAAAATAAACTTGACGAATACGATTCCACTCTCTATAATCAACCTATCTCTTGTTATGAAAGGATTTGGTTTACGATGGGTAAAACGAACACCCCCTTTCGCTATGATTATGTGGGCAGTTTTCTCCGCCCTGCCGAGTTGAAGCAGGCTCGGGCAGATTTTCAGAACGGTAAGATCGGTGCTGATGAGCTGAAAGCCACAGAGGACGCTGCAATCCGCCAGCTGGTGCGCAAGCAGCAGGCTGCCGGTTATCACGTTATCACGGACGGTGAGTTCCGCCGGGCGACCTGGCATCTGGATTTTATGTGGGGCTTCTATGGCGTAGGCCACAGCCGTACGGAGAAGGGACTGCCTTTCCATGGAGAAAATGCCATGCTGGATGACACCTACCTTACCGGCAAGGTCGGGGTGGACAGTCATCCCTTTGTGGAGCACTTCAAGTTTGTCAAGGAACTGGAAGATGAAAACACCGTTGCCAAGCTGACCATTCCCGCTCCCGCCCAATTCCTGGAGCAGATGGTCATGCCCTTTGCCATGAAGAATACCGCCAAATATTATGCCAGTACGGAAGAACTGGTGGAGGATCTGGCAGCTGGTTACCGCAAGGTGATTGCTGATGTATATGCCGCCGGCTGCCGCAACCTGCAGTTTGACGATTGCAGCTGGGGCATGCTGGTGGATCCTCGTGCCTGCGCGATCTTTGGTACCGATGAAAAGGGATTGGAAGCGATCAAGGAGCAGATGCTCACTGCCAACAATCTGGCCATTGAAGGCAAGCCGGAGGATCTGGTTATCAACACCCATGTTTGCCGGGGCAATTTCCACTCTACTTATGCCAGCTCCGGTGCATACGACAGTGTGGCCAAAACGCTGCTGGCACGGGAGAATGTGAATGCCTACTACCTGGAGTTTGATGACGCCCGCAGCGGCGGCTTTGAACCTTTGGCAGCTGTCAGCGGCGAGAAGAAAGTGGTGCTCGGCCTGATCACCACCAAGCGCCACGAGTTGGAAGATAGGGCGGCAGTGATTGCCCGAATCCATGATGCTGCCAAGTACATTCCCTTGGATCGCCTGTGCCTGAGCCCTCAGTGCGGCTTTGCATCCTGCGAAATTGGCAATAAGCTGACGGAAGCTCAGCAGTGGGCCAAGTTGGCACTGGTCAAGGAAATCGCCGAAGAAGTTTGGGGCTGACTAGATAGTTTCGAATAGTGAAACAGATGCAGTCTGTGTGCAGGCCGCATCTGTTTTTGCGTGCGCCCGGCGGCGCCCGTTTCTAAAGGGTGAAAGACCCGAATCCGC
>CAVKHY010000063.1:0-14547 GCA_963656345.1 bacterium
CTCCTTTGATTTTGGGTACAAAAAATCCACCCCGTCATGGGATGGATGAGGAAAACCCATTATTCGTCTTCTTCCCGTAAGCGTTTCTTCTCCGGCAGGTAGGATTGCCAGTCAAAGTTGTTCACTTCGATGGGCTCGTAGTCCATGAGTTGAAAATCAAGAAAAGGAATCTCAAACCTTCCCCCAACGATACTGCTGTACTTGGACTGCTCGTTTAGAAGGATCACATCGACACCTTCCGAACCCCAGTCAAAAGGAAGACCGATAATCACATCATTGCTGTCGTCATCAAAGGTACATCGTACAGGCTGATCAATGGCAAGGAATTTTCGCATGTCCTGTACAACTTCTTTGATGCTGCTATAGTGCTTATGCATGGCAATTATCGCCCCTTTCGATCGTCCGGCACAGGCCACATGTGATAGCCATCAGACTTAGAGTAAACCGCTTCAACCGTATGAGAAGCTTCAAATTTTTCGGTATCCCTGTTGTATGCTCGCCCCACTTCATCATTGAAAACAACATGAAACCGCGGTGAATTACCTCGACCGGCGATTTCTTCAAAGTTGCCCTTGCGAATTCTGTCCAGTGTTGACGCTTCAACAGATTGAAACTTCTTCGTAAAGTAGCTTTTGGGCAGGACTTTCGTACCGGGGTGCTTTGCCTGCTCTTTTGCTGTTGCTTCTCTAGCTTCCTGTGCTGTCCTGTGTTGAGCCTGTTTGGAAAGATTGAGTTTGACACGTTCCGCACAGAACAAGGCAAGCATTTCCTTTCCCTTGGGTGTCTGCGCACCCTTGGGACGGACGCTTGCCTTGACAGAATTCTGCGCCGGTTGCTGTTTTCCTTCCTGCTTGGTAGAAGAAGTGCCGGAAGCATTGCTGCTTGCAAACTGACCATTCTTGCCGTGATTTTCGTTGTAGTCGGTGGTCAGGTCGTCGAAGCCGTACTTCCGGCACAGGAGACGGACAATCTTCCAAATCAATTCCCAAATATCCGGGGAAAAGTTCAAGGGCATCACTCCATTCAATCAATGCGGAATGCTTAATTCGGAATTCGGAATTAGGGATCCGGACGTTCTAATTCCGCATTCCGCATTCCGCATTTCGAATTATTCCTCTCCCTCTTCCTCCAGCTCCGCCTTGCAGTTAGGGCAGGTGAGAGGGTAAGATACTTCCGCAAGTTCTACCGGGGTGCCGTCCTTCATGACACAGAACATGCACCCGCATTCGGGGCAAACCCGAAAAACCTTCCTGATTTCAGTCTCGTTCATCATGGTTCTTCCCTCCTCAATAAATAACGCACATGGGCTGGATGTCGTTATCAGTGTTCGCATAGCCAGTGCCGGTGCCCCAGTAATCTTCACTGTACTTGACAGAATAAAGGCTCAGCATCTGAGAAGAAAAACTCGGACCATACCGAAGGCCGTGCAGCTCCGTTGCCATTTCATCATAGGGATCGCTATAGTTACGCAGGAACATCTTGTCTTCCGTCGTGTAGGAAGTGCCGCGCTCCATACCATACTCGTACACCCCATTGCTGCCATTTGCATTCTTTACCGTGCCGATGGCGCACAGGAAGCTCCGGCTGAACCCGTTCAGGAAGCCCGCCTTGTTCAGATAGCTGGAAGGCAGATCAAAAGGCGTCCGCTGGCTCCACCACTTATTGGCGGCGTCCGTGCTGTTCAGCCACTGGCGCACGTCGCTCTGACCCCAGTTGTTGCTGCCGGAGTAGTTACGGCCGGTGGAGTTGAAGGTGCCAATGGTGTTCGTGCACTTGGACTGATAGCCGCTGGCCGTGCCCAGAGAGGTGCCGGAAGTTCCTTCCGTAACCACAATGGCAGATTCCAGGCTTGCACCGTTCTTTCCGTAGGTGGTAATGGTGCCGCCAGTGACCTTGCTCTTGGTCGTGCATGCACTGGAGCCAATGGCACTGTGCCGGAATCCGCCTCCCGCCGGAATATCCTTGGTGATGGTGAACTGATACGTGCCGTCAATGTCCGTCGTGTACATCATCCATTGACTGAAGCCACCGTAAAGCAGGGAAAAGTTGTACGTCCCTGCCGGCAGTGCCGTTTTCCCGGTGTTTGCCCACAGCAGCTCACTAATGTCAAAGTTAATATCAGATGTCTTTTCTGGAAGGGGCTCGTGGGTGCACAGCGTCATGGTGGGTGCACTGGGGTCATCCGGGTTCTTGTGGTAGTTGTGAGCCACCACATCAAACACCAGATCCCCATACACGCTGTGGGGGACTGTTACCTGACTGCCCACCGGGTAGGCCAGCTCGCCCAACCCCAGCTTCACCAGCCGCTGCATGGTGGTGGGGTTGTTCAGGTCGCCTGCGTTGCTGACGGCCAGCTGGCTCAGGCTGGAGGAAATTCGGCTCAGGGTCACATTGGTATCCTTCATTTTGTCGTTCATGTTCGACAGGTAAACGCTCATGTTCTCAATTCCTTTCTTCTACTAAAAAGTTCGGTTCTTACGGGTTTTTGCCGTCAAAGGCATGGGGCACGGATCATCAGAATCCTCTCCTTTCTTCATTTTTGGGTGCAAAAACGTGTCCGACAAAATATTTTTACACAATATTGCGCAAATCCATTGACTTTTACTTAATATTGTGTATAATAGTAATCGGAGGTGGTAAGGATTGAACCGGCGTGACGTCATCAAGAAGTTGGAAGCCGGTGGTTATACGCTAAAGCGTCACGGTGCCAGCCACGACATTTATTGGAACGGTGAAAAAGCCATCCCCGTAAAGCGCGGCAAGGTTGACGAAAGCGATGCCCGGTACATCCTCAAAGAGGCTGGTCTCCAGTGACCAGCCTCGCCCCTCACAGGATAGTATGCCGTGGCGTTTACACAGACTATATGATTATTGGAGGTGTTGTTCTTTGAAAGCTGTCTATGCTGCTTATCTTACCCCCAAGGAAGAGGGCGGCTTCCGCGCCGTTGTTCCTGACGTTCCCGGTTGTGTTACGTCAGGCGCAGACCTGCCGGAAACGCTGGACATGATTGCCGATGCATTGCACGGCTGCCTGTGCGTGCTGGAGGATGAGCATCAGGCCATTCCTGCACCCACCGCACCCGAAGCACTGACAGTCCCTGCCGGTGCTGTAACGACCCTCGTGTCCGTGGACACGGAAGCCTATCGCATGGCAACGGATACCCGCGCCGTGCGCAAGAACGTATCCATTCCTGCGTGGATGGATCGCCTTGTACAGAAAAATGGGGTTAATTGTTCGCAGGTGCTTCAGGAAGCTCTGCGCACGCGCTTTGCCCATGCTTGACGGCGGGGAGGCTGCTGCTTTTGCAGTAGTCTCCTTTTTTTCAGCACACGCTTGCTTTCCCTCCTTTACTTGTACAGCAGATAGTCGTTAATCTCCCGGCTTGCCTCGGACATTTGGTCAGCATTGCCGTTGTGCAATTCATGGTCAAGGAGCGCCATGAGGGCTTTGCATTGCACCTTCTGCCCCTGCTCCATGGTGCCCGCCCGGCTTTCCAGCTTGTCCAGCCGCCGGGTCTGCTCGGACAGCGCCACGTCATGAGCGTCCAGACGGTGCTTGTCGTTGGTCAGCATGGTCATGATGTCCGTCCGTGCGTCCGTCATGGGCTTTCGCTTCCGCTGCAAGAGTGCAGCGATCTTCTCCACCGCCCCCAGGACGATCGACACAATGCCGCACAGGGCAACCGCTACGAACAGGTACGTCCACAGCATATCGAAGGTGATTCCGTTAATGGTCATCAGCCTACGCCCCCTTCAAGGGCTTGCACACGCTCTTCCAGCTTCTGTACACGCTCCTTCAGGGTTGCCAGCTCGCTTGTATCCGTTTGACTCTCGCCCGTGGTCAAAAAGCGGGTCATCATGTAGCCCGTCATGCCGTCGTACTTGACAATGCTCCACTCGCTGCCCCTGCTGACTACGTCCACCTGCGCCCCTACGGGCACCCGGTCAACAAGGGTGGCGGTCATGCTTGGTTTCACCCGCATGTTCACGGTGGTTCCGCTGGTGGCTGTTACCGTTGCTTGCTCCATGGTTGTTTCTCCTTCTTCCTGCTTGGGGGTGGTGTCTTCCTCCCCGTAGTCGATATGCATCCCGTAGCCCACATAATCCCAGCCGTTTTTCGCCGTCAGGGCAGAGGACACGAAGCCCGTTTCCGTGCTCTGAGCGTTGAGCACGTGGGTTCCGTCCCGGCTCACAAGCCCCACGTGATAGTAGTCCCGAATATCCCCGGTGTAGCTCTTGCCCCCTTGACGGTACTTCTCCGGCAGGCTGTAGCCCTTTTCGGAGGGTTCCCGGGCTTTGAAGGCAATCATGCCGGGGGTGGCTTGGGTGAGGGGGAGAAGGTGCATGGCCTCGCTCCGTGCCATGAAATTGCTCCCGTGGTACAGGTCGATCTTTTTGGTTCCGTAGGCATAAACAAAGGCGCCGCTGCAATCAACGGTGCCTTGTTCTGCCCCTCCCGGGGAATAGGACCAATGCTCTGTCAGCATTTGCTCAAACAGGGCAAGGATTTCATCTCTTGAGATGGTCTTCACGCTTGCATCTCCTTCTTGATTTTGCTTTTGCTGATTGATGGGTTTCCGTCTCAAGGGGGCTAAAGAACAGGCGAAGCCTGCGATCGCCCCCTGGACTCCTTCGCCGCCCTCTTTTTAACTTGGTCGCATCCCGGCTTGTGGAATTGTCAGAAGATTCCGCACGCCACAGGCTTTCCTCCATGAAGAAGCCCTTATAGCCGCCTTCCAGGGGGTTGTCCTTCATCGGAACAGGGCGCCGTCAATGTATCCGGCGATCTTCAGCCCGGCGAAGGTGGGGGTGGATGCGGCGGTCAGGCTCTGGGTCACACGATTGCCCAAGGTGTCAAGGGCTTGCTTGTCTTCCTTGGACAGGAAGCCGTCTGCCTCGGCGGTGGCGTTGTCATGCCGGTGGTCGGCGGCGGCGTAATAGGCCGATCCATGTCCTCCCAGGGTCAGGGCATCCCCGGTAATGTCGCAGGGCAGCTTCCCGTCATCGTTCAGGCGCAGGAGCTTTCCGGCCTCGGCCTCCGTCACGGCATCCTCTGCCGGCAGCAGGGCGGAAGGGGTAATGGTGACGCTGACGGCCTCCCCCGTGCCGAAGAGGAAGGGCACGTCATAGGTTCGCTGAACGGAAGAATCCGCCGCCGCCAGAATCAGATCCGGGAACTTGCCAAAGGTCAGGTAACTGAAGAGGATGGAAGACGTTTCGCCTTCCAGGCAGGCGAACAAGCCCAGCTCTTCAATGTAGGTGCTGGCCTGCACCTGGTCGTTCCAGTACTGAACGGTGACCATCAGGTTGCCGCTGCCGTCCATCCGCCGCCCGGCTACCTCCGCATCGTCGTAGTAGGTCAGCAGGTCGGTGTAGGTGCTCAGGTCGTCTGCATCCGGGGCAAGCCCTGTGCCCAGCTTTGCCCCGGTAAAGGTAACAGCCTTCCCCTCCGCCAGAGAACGGGCAATCAGCGCCGCCCCCTTGGCGGTCAGGGTATTCTCAATGTTTCTTGCCATGCTTTAACCTCCTTTAAGCGTTGATTTTCGTGAATACGATATGCCCGGCCTGATACACGCCGGATTGCACAATGATGTCCGTGGACACCAGGGTTTCCGGGATCTCGTAGGTCATGGTCACCCCGGCAGGATGGGGGATCATGAGCCCGGCGTTGATCATTTCCGCCTGAATCTCCGTGAACATGCCCCGAATCACCACGTTGATGCTCATGTCCTGCTTGTCTTCCAGGGTAATGCCGAAAGCCGGAAACACCACGTTGAAGATCTCGGAAGCGGATTCATTCGTCCCGTCCCACATGTTCTGCGCCACGGCGGCACGGATCAGCAGACGGTAGTCTTCATCCCCCAGGGTGCGGGAAGCGGAGACTGGGGCGAAGGGCAGGATCCGGGATACCCCCACCATGCTGCCCAGCATGTCCAGCTGAGGACCCACGGCGGCATCCAGGGAAAAGGTGGTTTCGAAGTTTTCCAGCATGGTCATCATGTCCGTGGCCTGGGTGAGGATCATTTGCAGGAAGGCCAGCCATTTCGGCCTGCTCCGGTTCCAGCTGGGGGCAAGTTCTTCATAAGGCAGGGTGGTCATTTATTCCACCACCTTCAACACGATATGGGTCGAATCTGTGGATAATTGCTCGTTATAGGCGGCGGTAATGGCATCCCCGGTAGCAGACTGGGCAGACGTTTTCGCCGTCAGACTGGTGACGGCAAAGGCCGGGGCAGACGTGCCGCAGGACGTGAAGATCACCCCGTACAGGGTGGACACGATGAGCGGCTTGCCAATGCCCAGGGACGCAATGGAGGCGGTGACGGCCTTCTTAATGGCCGCCTGCATGGTGTCGCTGTCCCATCCGTCCAGCTTCTTCAGGGTCACGTTCACGGTCACGGGCACGGCGGTAGGCCGGGTAAAGCCCATGGTGTTCTTGTTGCCCCATTCATCCGTGTACACGGCGGAAGAAGATCCGTAGGTCTTCACCCCCGGGGATTTCTTCAGGTACAGGGTTTTGGCAATGTCAGCATCCGTGCCCCCGTCCACCACGGCGCACACGGAATGGGCAGGAAGCCCGTTGGCATCCGCTTCGCCCTCGGCGTTCTCCAGCACGGACACAAACTTCACCCCGTCCAGATCCGCCAGGGCGGAACGAAGGCCGTCCAGAATACCCCGGCTGGGCAGGGACACGGACAGGCTTCGCCGCTCCCGGACAGCGGCATCCGTCTCCACATCCCGCCCCGGCACGGAAGGTTCGGCGTTGGTGACGCTGTTCCAGGTGCTGGTGGGGGTGTGAATGGTGGTAATGGTGCCGGCAGGGGCAAGAATCGCCCCGGCAGTGAGGCAGGTAGCGGAAGCTTCCGCTTTCCCGTCCTCCCCAAGAGTCACGCTGTCCCCGATGCGCCACAGATAGCCCTGATCGTCCCTGGCCTGCATCCCGGCAGGCAGCACCGCCCCCGGCGCACCCACCAGAGTCAGGGTCACGGTGCCATAGGTGGCAGAACGTCTCCGAATGCCATTCAGGGGCAGGAGCAGATCCAGGGCATTGCCAGAAGCATAATTGGGATCTCTTGCACTGTACACGTCTGTCACGGCGGCAGTCAGGTCGTCCACCGCTCTTGCAAACAGGGACAGCAGCTGATAGTCCTTGCTGTCCGCTTCCAGATACACGTCCGTGCCGAAGATCTGCTTGTACCCGGCGATGAGGCTTTCCATCCGTTCCGCATAGGTGGGGATGTGCATCCCCGATGCGTCAAGATACGGCGATGTATAGGGCATCACTGCTCACGCTCCCTTCCACTTCTCCATACTCCGTGACCACGGTGCAGCTGTAGCTCATGGCACGGCCTTCCATCTTGGTGGCTACGTCCTTCACGGCGGTCACGCCTTCCGTGTCCGCAATGTAGGCGGTAATGTAATTGGCCAGCAGGGTGCGCCCTTCTTCCGAACGCACCCCGTCAAAGATCAGTTTCGGCACCACAAAGCCCAGGGACGGGCTTTCCCACCATTCCCCCAGGAGCAGGTGGAGACGGCTTTTCACCGCCTCGGACACGGCCTGTACCCCGGAAAGCATCTGAGACGATGCGCCTACCGGGGTCATGTCCCCATCTTCATCAATGGGTCTGCAAAGCATCATTCCGGTCACACTCCTTCGCACAGATTTCGTACAGCGTTCACGGCAGCGGCGGCAGGGTACACCGGCACGGTCACCGCCTCGGCGGTTTCCTTCAGGGCGGCATGGCAGTCCTTCATACCCTCTGCCAGGGCGTTCATCTGCTTTTGCCAGTCGGCAAAGGCTCCCACCGTGCCCGGCAGGGTGATATTTTCCAGCCCCACACGTGCCCGGCACAGGTTCACCTGAGTCAGTAATTCATTGATGTCCGCCTGGTGGCTGATAGATTCGTTCGCAATCACCGTGCCGGAAGCAATGGTCCTTGCCCAGTCGATTGCCCCCACGGTAAAGGCACTGCTAGCAGAAGGGGACACGCCCCCGGAAGCGTCCGTCAGGCGCACCAGCAAGCGATGGGTCCCCGTTTCCAGCACCAGATTGCCCCGGAAAACCGCCTTGCCCCCGGAAGAGGAAAGCACCCCTGCATCCGTCCAGGCAAGCTCCTGCGCCCCGTTTGAAGCTTCCACCATGTATTGCACGGTCATGGACTCCCCGTCCGGCTCGGCGCTTGCCGTAACGGCGAACACGGGGGAAGCAGATACCCGGTCAAGGGCTCCGGCGCAGAGGATCACCGGGGCATTGGGCACCCGGTTTCGCCGGACAGAAGAGGATTCTGCCCAGGCAGAAGCGGCGGAAAGGGTATCCACGCTCCGCACCCGGAAGCGGACATATTGCCCACGGTTCACGGAAGGGGACACGGCGGCGGTGTTGGTGGTGACGGTCGTCACGTCCGCCCAGTCTCCCCAGGTGACCCCATCGGCAGAAAGCTGCTGCTGCACCTGATACCCGGCAAGGTTCCCGTCCGGGTCGGTGCATGCCGGCCATGTCAGCGTAATGCCCCCGGATTCGTACAAAGTCGGGGTCGCTTCCACCCCGGAAGGAGCAGAGGGCAGCCGGTTCCGCTGAACGGTGTTGCTTGCCCCCTGAGCGGAAGCCGCCCCCAAAGCATCCACCGCCGATACCAGATAGCGGACGAAGGAGCCCCGGGAAAGGGTGGGGGCATCCGTGCAGGTAAGGGTAGACGAGCCGGAAGCCAAGGTGACCGCCTCGCTCCAGGTGGAGCCGTCAGAGGACGTCTGCCTTGCTACCTGATAGGTGACGGTTTGGCCGTCCGGGTCGGTGGCGGCAGACCAGGAAAGGGTCACGCTGCCGCTTTCGTACAGGGCAGGGGAGGCGGTGACCTTCCCCGGCACGCCGGGGGCACGGTTGCGAATGACGGACTGGAAGACTGCCGGGCTGGCCGACGCCATGCCGAAGGAATCCACGGCGTACACGGCATAGCGGATGAACGTGCCCCGGCTCAGGGAAGGGGACAGGGCAAGCTGACAGGCCGCCGTTTCTCCGGCGGCGGCGTATTCACTCCAGGCGCTCCCGTCCGCTGAGGTAGCGGATACCAGGCGGTACAGGGGCACGCTGTCCGTTTCATCCGTGGCGGCTGTCCAGCTGAGGGCAATCGCCCCGGACTCGTACACCGTGGGGGTGACGGTCAGGTTGGTAGGGACGTTGGGCAGGGTGTTGGTTCGCACGGCGGAAGAGACTTTCCATTCACTGTACCAGTCCGCCCCGGCAGCACCCAGGGTGCGGATGCGGTACTTTCGCCATGCGCCCCGGGTGGTGTTCACCGGCACGGAAGCCGAACCGGCGGCAGAGGAAGACGTGACGGAAGCACAGGCCGCCCAGTCCCCATAGGCGGCGTTGTCGGCACTGTCCGCGCACTGGATTTCATAGCCGGTAATGGCGTTCTGTATGCCTGCCCCTGCCCCCGACCATTGGAGCGCCACACTGCCTTCCCCCACGGCAGAAGCCGGATAGAAGGTGCTGGGCGGGGTAGCCTGGGTGATGTTGATGACATACTCCACCTCCAGCGTGGCGGTGGAAGCAGAGGACCGGAAGTAGGCATTGCTGGGCAGCACCAGCCCCATGGTCAGGGTGCCGCTGGATGCCGTGAAAGCATCCATCACCGCCCCGGAAGCGTAGAAGGTGCAGTTCTGCCGTGTTTCGCCGGTGGCCGTCAGGGCGATGCTGAAGGAAGAACCGTTCATGGTCACGTTGGCTGTGCCGCTCTTCCTCAGCACATTGCCGTAAAAGTTGAACCGAACCGCCGTGACGGTAGCGTTGCTGATGGGCGTGCCGGCATAATCCCACAGCACGGTTCGCCCGTTGCCCAGGTAAGCGTCCACGTAGCTCTGGCCGTTGGTTGCCCTGGGATTGGATAGGGTAAAGGTTACGGAGGGCATTTCATTCACCGCCTCTTTTCTGGGTATAGAAAACCCCGGCAACCTTTGTCAGGCTGTCGGGGTCAGTGGGGAATGTCAGATTGTCAGGAAAGCTCTCTGCCTTCACGGCGGTTCTCTTCATAAATTTCGCGTTGTCTTGCACACCATGCATTCAGTTCTGGCGAACCGTAAGCTTTGCGAAGAGCATCCAGCTCTGCACGAAAAGCTTCGTTCGATATTTCTTCATCAGGATCGTGTCTGGAAGCCATAATTGCCCAGATCTTATTATCTTCTTCCTTCAAGTGCTTAGGCATCACGATGCGATATTTCACCATTTACGTTTCCTCCTTCAGATAGCCTTTTTTCTTGCACTGGTTAATAATCGCTTCCAGTACACCATTCGAATGCACAGAATCTTTGTCCGTCATTGCTCGCTCAATGGCATAAGCGACAACTTCTTCAGGGTCGTAGATATTATCCTCTTCGCCACCTACAAACTCTCGCAGCAGTTGACGTGTTTTGAAGTCTTGCTGCCTGTACGAATTATTCTTATCCCGCCACACGGCACTCACGATTTTCTTCGCATCCATGCCGCCACGGTACTGCATATGGTGGGTCAATTCATGGACAGTGGTGGCGTAAAACTCGCCGCTGTCCGCACCTTCAGCACACTTGGCAGGGTCGTAGGTAATGGAAACCTTACCGGGAATATATTCACCGTAGGTACCATCCTTCAGCTTCCCGCAGGTCATGGACTGCATGCGGAACTTCTTCCCGAACAGCTTCTCCGCCGTGTCGAAACCGTGCACAATCGTCTGCTTGGCTTCCAGGGGAAGCTTCTGGAAGGTCTTGGTGAGGCTGCACTTGCCGTCGTCACTGGTGAAGTAGGCATCCACGTCGCTGTCCGTCAAAGCCTTGTATTTTGCGGGCAGAGCGTACTTTTTGCCCTCTTCTATTATACCATGTTCGGCCTGTTTTTTCAGCTTTTCCGGTGATTTTTCCTCGGCAGAACTGCCCCCGCCGCCGCCGGTGGAAGAAAACTTCCCGTCTTTGTCTCGCTTGTGCTCCGACTCTTCCCACACGTCCATGGTTATCTTGGGATACAGCCGGTAGAGCAGGCGAAGGACGACTTCCAGCAGCATGCGCCACTGCTTGTCCGTCCATCCCATGCGCACATCATCCTTTCTTTTTGGCATTTGGGGTACAAAAAATCCATCCCGGAAGGATGGACAATTTCACGATATCGTGAGAAATTCTTCGCTAAATCAAACAAAATGTTTGCGTTCGCACACTTTTTATTGTGATTGCAGACTTTTTGTTGCGTTTTCAAACTTGCGTCCTAAAATCTGGCACGCAAGTTTGACGCAAGTTAGTACCAAGTCAATGCCGATGTTTTGCCACGGTTATGCCGGTGTTTTTCTTTGTACCATCGTGTACCACGCTGTACCAAACCATCCCCATGCCTTGCGTGACTTTCATTCCGCATTCCGCATTCCTAATTCCGCATTGCTCTTTACGTCAGCTTCACCACCGTTGAGGAAATATTCTCGTATTGCATATACCCTCCGGTGTCTGCATACAGGGTCAAGGGGTAAGTCGTTCCTGCGTCGAACCACCCAATGGCCGTCAGCAGGATACAGGGGTAGCTCGCCCCGTTGGCGAAGCTGACCCGCTTCCCGTAGAACTGGGCAAAGCTGCGCCCGGTCAGTGCCGTGACCATCTGGATGCACCATTGCACCACATAGAGCCCGCTTTCCGTCACGGTGAAGTTGCTCAGGGTCACGCTGGCGTTTGCGTCCTTGCTGAAGTATGCCCCGCCATAGTCCTTCTGGGTCACGGTGGGGGCGGGAGGAATGGCAAGCTGCACATCTCCCGTCTGCCCGTTGACGCTGGTCACGGGAAAGGACAGGTCGGTCACGTCTGCCATGGCGTGGGTATGGACGGCGGCAGCCTTGCCGTTCACAGCATCAGTGACGGTAGCATCCCCCAGAGGAATATCATCCGCTGTCAGGGTCACATTCCCGTTCACCTGGGCAATCCCGTTGACGGAAGTGGTCAGGCCGTCTGCGCCCTTCTCACCCTGAATACCCGGTTCTCCTTGGTCGCCTTTGTCTCCTTTGGCGCCGGGTTCGCCCTGTATGCCTTGCTCTCCCTGGTCGCCTTTATCGCCTTTGTCGCCTTTGTCCCCCTTCAGGGAGGCAAGCCACTCTTCTTCCGTGCCTTCGTAGCCGTGTTCCTGGGCGATTTCGTAGGCAGACTTGCCGTCCTGCCCGGCAGATGCGCCAAAGAAGGAAGGATCATCCGGCACGTCCTGCAAAGCGTTCTTCCGGCTCCTGAAGCCCACAAAGGCGAAGCCGTCCGACAGGTCATGCCGGCGCAGGGACACGGGATTTTGTGTGCCCCCGTACTGGAACCAGCCGTCAATGCAGGCATCCGAAAACACCACCAGGCATTCGTCCCCGGCCTTGACGGGAAAGGTCATGGCCTTGTCTGCCCCGCCGGGAAAGAACACGGGCACATCGCTTAAAAGTGGCAGCTCGATCAGCCTGCCGCCGCTGAGCCGATCCCGCAGGGCAGGCTTCACGGTAACGGTCTGAGTAGCCTTGTCATAGGCGGTGACGATCCCCGGTAGGGCGCAGTGCATTTCCTGCCGAATGGCGCTCTTCAGGGCTTCCAGCGCCGCCCCGGGGGCTTGCACCAGCTCGTCAAGGGTTGTGTTCTTCATGGGGTCACCCCTTTCGTAATTCGGAATTCGGAATTCTTAATTCGGAATTAGGTTGCTTCCATTCCGCATTCAACATTCCGCATTCCGAATTAAGCATTCAACATTCCGCATTATCCATTCACGTCAGCCCCTGGGCATCGTTGCTTGCGTCCGCTTCCATGGCGGCTTCGTCCAGCAAGACCAGCTGACTGGACCATGTGCCGGTGTAGCTGTCTGCCTCGATGGCCTGGACAAGGATGCGGTACACTTTGGCGTCCCCGTCCGGCAGGCGAAGGCACTGCCCCACCTGAAAGCCCATGACGGCGGTCTGGGCAATGGTCACCCCGTCCAGCACGGCAGGGGTCTCCATGAGCAGGTCTTCCGACAGATCCAGCACGGCGGCGGCGTCCGATGCTTTGGTGAGATACAGGCCGCCCCGGGTCACGTATGCACGGTATCCGGCACTCTTGGCCAGCTCCTTCACCGCCTGCACGGTTCTGCCGAAAAACACCTGCCCGCGGGAAAAGCGAATGGGGGCGTTCACTCTGGTCACCAGGGGCAAAGGACTGTCGCAATGGGCAAGGAGGGTGGACAGGGCTTCTTCCAGGGTGGTGTCCTTGCGAATGGCCACGGACACGCAGCCGCAGCAGAAGTCGCCCCCATCCAGCAGCACCACGGTGCAGGTTTCCACACCGTTTTCCACCGATGTGCGGATCTCCGCCGCCGGGGCTTCTGCCAGCAGGGCATCCTGCTCCCCGGTGACGGTCAGGGTCTTCGCCTGACGCATGGCGTTCAGGTCGCTGTCCTCGTACCCGGTCAGGGTCAGAACAAACTTGTCCGCCGTGCAGGACATGGTGGAGCGGCCTTCCAGATGCAGCCGGGCACCGGCAGCAATCTGCCTGCCATCGGCATACAGTGCCATGGTACGAAGGGAATCGGTGGGCATGGGATCACCTCTTTTGCGTAGGGTATAAAAAATCCACCCCGTCATGGGATGGATAAAGGAAACCCATTATTCGTCTTCTTCCCGTAAGCGTTTCTTCTCCGGCAGGTAGGCTTGCCAGTCGAAGTCGTTCACTTCGATGGGCTCGTAGTGCATGATCTGAAAGTCTTCAAAGGAGATTTCAAACCTTCTGCCTACGATGGCGCCATACTTTGGCTTTTCGTCTATCAGGATGATGAAAACGCCATTGTTATTGCTCCAATCGAAAGGAAGACCGATGATCACATCATTGCTGTCGTCATCAAAGGTGCATCGCACAGGATGGTCGATAGCAAGAAACTTCCGCATATTCTGCGCAACCTTCCGGATGCTTTCATAGCGTGGATACATGGCAATCATCGCCCCTTTCGATCGTCTGATACAGGCCACATATGGTAACCGTCAGACTTGGAATAAACCGCTTCAACCGTATGAGAAGCTTCAAATTTTCCGGTATCCTTGTTGTATACCTTGCCAACAGCATCGTCAAAAACCACCTGAAACCTGGTCGAATGATGCCGACCGGCGATTTCCTCAAAGTCCCCCTTGCGGATTCTATCCAGTGTTGACGCTTCAACAGATTGAAACTTCTTCGTAAAGTAGCTTTTGGGCATAATATCCACGCCGGGATGCTTTGCTTGCTCTTTCGCCGTTGCCTCTCTGGCTTCCTGTGCTGTCCGATGTTGAGCCTGTTTGGAAAGATTGAGCTTGACACTTTTCGCACGGAATAAGGCAAGCATCTTTTCCCCATCAGGCGTTTTTGCACCCTTAGGTTGAAGGCTTGCCTTGACAGAATTCTGCGCCGATTGCTGTTTTCCTTCCTGTTTGGAAGAAGACGTGCCGGAAGCATTGCTGCTTGCAAACCGACCATTCTTACCATGATTTTCGTTGTAGTCGGTGGTCAGGTCGTCGAACCCATACTTCCGGCACAGGAGACGGACAATCTTCCAAATCAATTCCCAAATATCCGGGG
>CAVKHY010000064.1:0-14035 GCA_963656345.1 bacterium
CCTTACACGCGGCGGCGCTTGGGCGGACGGCAACCGTTGTGGGGAATGGGCGTCACGTCCTTAATCATGCTCACGTCCAGGCCGGCGGCCTGCAGGGAGCGGATAGCAGCCTCACGGCCGGAACCGGGGCCCTTAACGAACACTTCCACCGTCTTCAGGCCATATTCCATAGCTGCCTTGGCAGCGGTTTCAGCAGCAGTCTGCGCAGCGAAGGGCGTAGACTTCTTGCTTCCACGGAAGCCCAGACCACCGGCAGATGCCCAGGACAAGGCGTTGCCCTGCGTGTCGGTAATGGTCACGATGGTGTTATTGAAAGAAGAACGGATATGGGCTGCGCCACGCTCCACGAGTTTACGCTCGCGACGCTTGCGCGAAACCTTCTTAAGCTTTTGCTTGGGTGCCATTGATTCATCCCTCCGTGCCCACAGTCAGTGGGCGTCAATGTCGCGTGAGACCGATCCTTACTTGGTGGCCTTCTTCTTGCCGGCAATGGTCTTCTTGGGACCCTTGCGGGTACGAGCATTCGTCTTGGTGTTCTGTCCGCGAACGGGCAGGCCGCGACGATGGCGAACGCCACGATAGCAGCCGATTTCCATGAGCCGCTTCACGTTCAGGGACACCTCACGGCGCAGGTCGCCCTCCACCTTCAGGTGATGCTCAATATAGTCACGCAGCTTGCTGATGTCATTCTCGGAGAGATCCTTAACGCGAACGTCGGGATCAATGCCGACTTCCGCGAGCATCTTCTGGGAAGTGGACAGGCCAATGCCATAAATGTAGGTCAGGCCGACTTCCACGCGCTTTTCTCTGGGCAGGTCTACGCCCGCAATGCGTGCCATGTGTGTAAAACACCTCCGTATGTTGCTTGGCCGATTTCTATCGACCCTTTGAAAGAACCTGGATTTCACGGTACCTCTCAGGGGCAACCCACCCCGGAGTGGCCGGAACGCCAGACGCTCTTTGCCTGCGCTCGGTGAAAGCAAGCGCGCGGCGGCGCTCTCCATCCGCCAATTGGAAGGTGCGGATGAAAAGCGCATGCAGAAGACGTATCAGCGTTTTCGTGGAACACATCCTTGCGGACATGCAGCCGCCCACGAACCCACTTTGATGAAACTCTGTAATTTTACCATAGGCAAGAAAAAAATTCAATCCCTTTTTTGTCTTTTCTGACGGTTTTGCGTCAGAAAATTCCGGAAAATTTCCGTCAGATATTTTGGTAAAACAGTCCATCCTGTGTACAGTACCACACCAATCTGCCGTGGCCGATCATAGGGATCCGTGCCTGCAGGTTCCACTCAGGATATTGCTTGCGCATCACAACCGTGTCCCCGGTCACCAGTGCCACAAAAGAAATGTAATGCTCCTTGGTCATGGGATGATCGGTTGTAAGGAAATAGTCATTCTCGATCTTTTCAACGGTCAGTGCATGCTCCTCGTCCGCCTTCTGTGCCTCCAGCGGGAGCAGCTTTTTTCCGCAGCAGCTTATGCTGCACTCCGTCATGCCGGTGATGATGTTGCCGCAATTCGGGCAAACGTAGAAATTCGTTTTCTTCATGCTTCCTCCCTGAGCGTCCTTTTCATTCAGGCTGCCTGCAAGCAGGCTGGCCAAGTCAACGCCCAACAAATGTGATAATTCCGGAAGGAGAGAAACATCCGGGCAACCCAAACCTCTTTCCCATTTTGAAACCGTCTTATCGCTGATATGCATCTGCTCGGCCAGCTGCAGTTGGGTCATACCCAGCTCCTTCCGCAGTGCATAGATCAGCTTTCCTACGCTGGCATTGTCCATGTCCTTCGCTCCTTTCCGTGCTCCATCATACGATGGCTTGGGAAGAAAATCAATCAACGCTCCGGCGAGTTCCTACTTATGAAGA
Source organism: bacterium (assembly GCA_963656345.1). Classification (GTDB taxonomy): domain Bacteria; phylum Bacillota; class Clostridia; order Christensenellales; family Aristaeellaceae; genus CAKUFA01. Next base: position 1,875 of record CAVKHY010000064.1, read on the forward strand.
AAAGACTTTGACCCTTGCAGCCAAAGTCTTTGTATGCTTACCCGTTGTATCAATGCTTCAGCCGCTTATCACACTTGCGGCTGAGCCATGTGCCGAAAGACTGCAGAATCTGGACCAGAATCACCAGCACGATCACTGCCAGATACAGCACTGCATACTTGTATCGCTGATAGCCCACCGTGATGGCAATCTTGCCCAAGCCACCGCCGCCAATGGCACCGCTCATGGCCGTGTATCCCATGATGGTGGTAATGGCCAGGGTGAAATTGTTGATAAGGGAAGGCACGCTTTCCGGCAGCAGCACATGGAGCATGATTTGCATAGGCGTTGCACCCATGCTCTGTGCCGTTTCAATAATATTGGGGTTTACTTCCCGCAAGCTGGATTCCACCAGCCGTGCCACGAAGGGGAAAGCTGCTACCACCAGCGGAACGATGGAAGCTACCGTGCCGACGGAAGTGCCGATGATCAACCGGGTCAGCGGAATGACCATGACAATCAAAATCAGAAACGGAATGGAACGCAGCAGGTTGATCACCACGTTCAGGAATTTCATCAAGGGTTTGGGCATCGGACGGATCCCCTTCGCATCCCCTGCCACAAGGATCATGCCCAAAGGCAGCCCGATCACAATGGCAAAGAAAGTCGCCAGGAAGGTTACATACACCGTGTCCCACAAAGCCTGAGGGAAGTCACTGAGGAACATGGCCCAGGCTTCCTGCAGCTTTTCCGGGGTAAATGCATTCGCGAAGTTCATGCCTGTTCCTCCTTTGTATCAGCTGCATAGGTGACCTCTACCTGTACGTTTACGTTGGGGGTTGCCTTCAGGTACTTTACTGCCGCCGCCAGTTCATCCGGCCCGCCGGGGATTTCCAGCAGCATGTAGCCGTAAGTCTTTTCCCCTACCGCACGGACGGAAGCCGTGTGCACGCTGGCGGCAATGCCCTTTTCCATGGCCATGCGTGCCAGCAAAGGCTCCTGCACCGTGTTGGCGCCATTGAATACCAGCCGCACCAGCTGACCGCCAGGGGCAGGAGAAATGTTGCCCTGCGCCATTTCCGGATAAACAAGGTTCTGGGTGGCCTGCGCCTTGGGGTTGGCGAAGACTTCCGCCACGTCCCCTTCTTCCACCACCGTGCCGTGTTCCAGAATGGCTACCCGGCTGCAGATTTCCTGCACAACGCTCATCTGGTGAGTAATGATAATCACGGTGATGCCCATCTTTGCATTGATGTCTCGGATCAGTTCCAGGATAGCATGGGTGGTTTTGGGATCCAAAGCACTGGTGGCTTCATCACAAAGGAGCACATCCGGATCCGTGGACAGTGCCCGGGCAATGGCCACGCGCTGCTGCTGTCCGCCGGAGAGCTGTGCCGGGTAGGCATTGGCTTTATCCGGCAAGCCTACCGTTTCCAGCAGCTTCATGGCACGTTCTTCTGCTTCTTTTTTGCCCACCCCTGCCAGGCGCAACGGCAGCATGACATTTTTCAGGCAGGTGCGCTGCATCAGCAGATTAAAGCCCTGAAAGATCATCGTGACCCGGCGGCGTACAGCCCGCAACTCTTTCTTGTTCATCGTCCCCAGATCTTTGCCGTCCACCAACACAGAACCTTCGCTGGGTCTTTCCAGCAGGTTAATGCAGCGCACCAAGGTGCTCTTGCCTGCGCCGGACATACCGATGATGCCATAAATGTCCCCGTTGTTAATGGTCAGGTTCACGTGCTTGAGTGCATCCACCGGACCGTCCGAAGTGGAAAAGCTTTTGGACAGGTTACGCAGCTCGATCATGAAACTCCTCCGTTACGTGCAGAAAGCCACACCGGCTGTTCCTTGTTCAGAGCAGCCGATGTGGCAATGTAATAGGAAATTACTCGCCCTTCAAAGCAGTCAGGTCAGCCTGCTTGCCGGCGTACAGACCCATAGGCTCCACGTGGATCGCGCCTACAGACACGATGTGCGTGCCGTTTTCAGCGTTGAAGTTTTCCTGATAGGGCAGGTGAGCGAAGTAGTTGGCAAACACTTCACCATCTTCCACCACGGTGTTGGGCAGCACATAGTCGGTGTACTCGATGATGTCCAGCGTGATATCCTTCTCAGCCAGGATTTCCTTCGCAACAGCCAAGATCTGAGCATGGGGGGTAGGAGAAGCAGCCACGGTAATGGTGGTGCCGGCCAGAGCAGCATAGTCCACATCAGCATCGTAGCCATCGGTAGGATTCTCCACCACAGAGATGGCAGCGCCGGCAAAGGTCTCATTGATGTAGTCAGCAACCTTCTGGCTGGTCAGTGCGGCCAGCAGTGCCTTGGTGCGAGGATCTTCCTCGTTGCCTTCCTTCACGCACAGCACGTTGCTGTAGGGGGAGTTGGCGTCTTCAATCAGCAGGGCGTCGTTCACAGGATTCAGGCCTGCGTCCAGTGCATAGTTGTTGTTGATGATGGCATAGTCCACATCAGCCAGCACGTTGGGCACCATTGCGGCTTCAACTTCCTGGAAGGTAATGTTCTTGGGGTTGTCCACCACGTCAGCGGCGGTAGCGGTAATGCCTGCATCTTCCTTCAGGGTAATAATGCCGTTGGCTTCCAGCAGCTTCAGGGCACGGCCTTCATTGGTAGGGTCGTTCGGAACGGCAATGGTGATGCCGTCAGCCAGGGCAACAGCGGTGCAGGACAGAACCAGGGCAGCAGCCAGAATCAGAGAAAGGAACTTCTTCATGGAAAAATCTCTCCTTACTTTCGTTTCGTTTCATGGTACGATGCAGTCAGTGAATCGGGTTTCCGTGTTGACAGGTCACATTCGCTCGTTCAGGATATTGCAGCGGATCAGCCGCCGCTTTGCTCGGTTCATGGAACGATCTCCTTTCATTCCTTCAGGAAAACAAAATGAGGAGCCTCTCGACGAAGCTCCTCATTCTACAGCCAAACCATCAGACGAACCCGTCCGACTCAGCCGTTTATCTGAAAGCCCATCGAAACTTTGGCACAGCAAAGCATGCACATGCGACGCATGCACATCTCCATGGGCATCATGCTGATAGCCTTGCTCATCCGGGCTCTCCCCTTTCCTTTAGGATGGGGCTATTATACATAAGCTCGTCCTGCTTGTCAACCCGTTTTTTACTGCGAGTCTTGTTTTTCTCCTGTATTTTGGTCGCCCACCAAATCCTTCAGGAAAGCAATGCTGTCTTCCTTGCTCATGGCATGGCAGGGAATCAGCGTCTTGCAGAAATACCGACGCATAGATCTGGCAAAGCCTGCGTCCTGCACAAAGGTATCGCAATGCAGGAATCCTTCATAATTGCCGGGCATCAGTGCCACGCCGTGTCCCATGTTGGCAGACACATGATGACTTGCAAACAGCTGTTCTTCCGCAGACAGGTGCAAATCAAATTGTTCATTCTCCTCTGCATAGGCGATGAGTGCGATCAGAATCGCCTTTCTTTCCTCCACAGTGAAAGGGCGCAGTTCCATCACTTTCCGCTTCAGTTGTCCGGTTGCCATAAAGTTCTCAATACCCTTGCAGGACAGCAGCAGGTGGGTTGCCCGCTTCTTGGTCAGCATATTGGCGCACCGAAGGTAGCTGATACGCCGCAGATCCACCATGGTGCCGTGATCCTCCCGCTCGTTGCGGAATGCGCCATGCAGAATTTCAATCGGCATGCAGGCAAAGGGCAGGTCTTCCTGCATAATGCAGGTTTCCGTATCCTTTTCCATTTGGTACAGTGCTTCCAGATGCTCTGCGCAGCTGCGGAAATCCGACAGATCATACACGTAGTTCAGATCCTTGGCATCCACTGCCACCTGCTGAAAGAAATCGTACAAGCCTCCGTCCGGCAAGCTCATCATACGAATTTTCTTGGATGGCTGAGCAAGGAGCAGCCATTCCTGCCATGTATCCTTTTTTCGGCAGCGCAGAATCGACAAATCTCCCGGGCTGCTGGCATGTTCCGGCAGCACGGACACCCGGCACCTGGTATCGCAGAGGACAGGCATGGCGTCCGCAATAAAGCCGGGCATTTCCTCACTCTGCACCATATGCAGGCAGCACTGGACATGCATCCGGTCGCCGAAGGTATCCAACAGACTTAACAAATCTTGAAAAAGAACTGCGCTGGAATGCTGGAAGGTCAGCACATGGATTTCCAGTGCATCCTCCAGCAGGGGCTGCAGCTGACGCAGCAGCAAGTCTGTCCGGCTTCCCGCGATGGGAAAGAAGATACGCTGAAAGGCTTCTTCATGATCCACCATGCCGGATTGCATCCGGTTGACATTAAGAGACGCGCGAAAACGAGTTTCTTCTTGAGGGGACACAGGAGCATCCTGGGCAGCTAACAATGCCTCCAGGAAAGAGAGGCAGCGCTTCGGCGTGCATTGATCGTGGCGCAGGCGGGAAATGGTGGTCGTGCTACCCGTGCCGGAAATTGCCGCCACCTCTGCCGCAGACAGGCCGTGATCCAGCATCCACTGATCCAAGCACTTGCCAAAGGTCATTGAATACTCCGTCACAGCTCATCCCTCCTAACGCATTGGCTATATCATATCAAAACTATCATTTATTGTCAATAGTTGACGAACACATATTCGTTTTCATTGGAAAATGCCGTATCTTCAGCAGGAAGTTTTCTTAGCCACGGCGAATAAAAAAGGTATGAAGAAAGTCAAGGGAGGACATCTGCATGGAACATTCCAATCCACTGCTTCGAGAATTGGATACCAATAAGAAGTTCATCACCATCGGGGAGATCATGCTCCGATTGACGCCCCCCAATTACGATAAGATTCGGGTCGCTACCAATTTTGAGGCCAGCTACGGCGGCAGTGAGGCCAACATTGCCTTGGCACTGGCAAATTTGGGTATCGACAGCACCTTCTTCTCCGTGGTGCCCAACAATTCTCTGGGCAAGAGTGCCGTGCGCATGCTCCGCTCCAACGATGTACACTGCACCCCCGTGATTCTTTCCACGCCGGAGGAAACGCCTTCCCACCGGCTGGGCACCTACTATCTGGAAACAGGCTACGGCATCCGTGCCAGCAAGGTCATCTATGACCGTAAGCATTCCGCTATGGCCGAATACGACTTTTCCAAGGTGGATCTGGATGAGCTGCTTACCGGCTTTGACTGGCTCCATCTGAGCGGCATTACTCCGGCTTTGGGCTCCAACTGCGCCAAGCTGGTGCTGGATTGCCTGAAGGTGGCCAAGGAGAAGGGTATGACGGTCAGCTTTGACGGCAACTTCCGCTCCACCCTGTGGAGCTGGGAGCAGGCTCGGGACTTCTGCACCCTATGTCTTCCCTATGTGGATGTGCTGCTGGGTATTGAGCCTTATCACCTGTGGCGGGATGACAATGATCATACCAAGGGGGATGTGAAGGACGGCGTTCCTCTTCAGCCCTCCTACGAGCAACAGGATGAAATCTTCCAGTATTTTGTGGAGCGGTATCCCAACATCAAATGCATCGGCCGGCACGTCCGCTACGCCCATTCCGGCAGTGAAAACAGTCTGAAGGCCTTCATGTGGTATGAAGGACACACCTTCGAAAGCCGGCTGTATACCTTCAATATTCTGGATCGTGTCGGCGGCGGCGACGCCTTTGCCGGCGGTTTGATTTACGCCATGATCCACAACTTCCGTCCCATGGATATGGTTAACTTTGCCGTTGCCAGCAGCGTGCTGAAGCACACCATCCACGGTGACGCCAACATCATCGATGATGTGCAGACCATCAAGAACCTGATGAACATGAATTACGATATCAAGCGGTGACCCGTGGCAGCCGCAAGCACCCTTGCCCATGGCAAAACACGAAACTGAGTTCGTCTTTTTCGGGTGTTCCCCTTGCAAACCATGGTTATCCGTGATACCATGCAGGAGACGGAATGATTGCGAAGGATTCCTTCGCATGCCTATAAGTATGAACCGGTTAGGAGGAAATCTTGAATCATGGCAACCAAGAAAGCAGCCGCTGCTAAGGCGGATAAAGCAGTCAAGTCCGGTGACAATCCTCAGGAGGAAAAGCTGAAGGCGCTGGAGCATGCATTGGCGGATCTGGACAAACAGTACGGTAAGGGTGCTGTGATGAAGCTGGGTGAAAATGTAACCGACCAGAATATTCCGGTAATTCCCACCGGCTGCCTGACGCTGGATGCAGCCCTGGGCGTCGGCGGCATTCCCCGTGGACGGATTGTGGAGATTTACGGACCGGAATCTTCCGGTAAAACCACCGTTGCCCTGCACATTGTGGCGGAAGCTCAGCGTGCAGGCGGTATTGCGGCTTTTGTGGATGCAGAGCACGCCTTGGATCCTGCCTATGCCAAGAAGCTGGGCGTGAACATCGATGAGCTGTACGTCTCCCAGCCGGACACCGGCGAGCAGGCATTGGAGATTGCGGAAGCCCTGGTTCGCTCCGGCGCCTTGGACGTGGTGGTCATCGACTCCGTTGCCGCACTGGTGCCCAAAGCGGAAATCGACGGTGAAATGGGCGACAGTTTTGTGGGTCTGCAGGCACGGCTCATGAGCCAGGCTCTGCGGAAGCTGGCCGGTATCATCAATAAAACGGGCTGCGTAGCCATTTTCATCAACCAGCTGCGGGAAAAAGTCGGCGTCATGTACGGCAACCCCGAAACGACCCCCGGCGGCCGGGCGCTGAAGTTCTACGCTTCCGTCCGCTTGGACGTACGCCGGGGCGAGCAGCTGAAGGACGGCTCCACCGTAGTCGGCAACCACACCAAGGTGAAGGTTGTGAAGAACAAGGTTGCGCCGCCCTTCCGTGTGGCTGAGTTCGACATTGTATATGGCGAAGGCATCAGCAAGGAAGGCACCCTGCTGGATCTGGCCGTAGAGCGGGATATCATCCACAAGAGCGGCGCCTGGTTCTCCTACAAGGATCAGCGCATCGGTCAGGGGCGTGAGAATACCCGTCTGTTCCTGAAGAGTCATCCCGAAATTGCAGATGAAATTGACGCTGTGATTCGTCAGGAGCTTTTCAAGGCCAATGATCAGGCAGCCCCTGCTGCCAGTGCAGATTCTGCCGGGGAGGATGCCGAATCCTTCGATGAAGAAGACGATTTGGCCTTGCTGGAGGAAGATCTTCCCGACGAGGAATGACTTGTTGGTCTTGCCGAAAACGACTGTTTGATGTATGATAGCATCAGTACAGGCGCGACGCATTCACTGGCGCCGCGCCTGTTTTTGCATTCTGCTGAAAGGGCACGGTAGTATGAAGAAAATTGTTCTCACCGGCGGCGGCACTTTGGGACACGTAACCCCTCATCTGGCATTGATTCCTCACCTGCAGGAAAGCGGGTATGAGATTCACTATATCGGCACAGAAAAAGGCATGGAGCGGGATAAGATGGCTTCCGTTCCCGGGGTCACTTATCATGCGGTGAAAAGCGGCAAGCTGCGCCGTTATTTCTCCTGGCAGAACTTCACCGACCCTTTTCGGGTGATTGCCGGGGCTTTTCAGGCCTCCCATGTGATCGGGAAGATCAAGCCGGACGTGGTGTTCAGCAAAGGCGGCTTCGTGGCTGTGCCGGTGGTCTTCGGCGCATGGGTGCATCATGTACCCGTCCTTTGCCATGAAAGTGACCTGACCCCCGGCCTTGCCAACAAGCTTTGCAAACCATTTGCTAAAAAAATTGCCACCACCTTCCCGGAATGTGCAGCTGCGCTCGGCCCAAAGGCCGAAATGACCGGCACACCCCTGCGGCCGGAGCTTTTCCACGGCGACCGTGCTAAAGGGCTGGCACTGCTGCATTTTGACGGCAGCAAGCCTGTTCTGCTGATGATGGGCGGTTCCTCCGGCGCGCAGGCGGTCAACAAAGCCCTGCGGGAAGCCCTGCCACAGCTGACCGAGCAGTTTGACGTCGCCCATATCTGCGGCAAGGGCAATCTGGACGCATCGCTGGAAGGCACTGCCGGCTATACGCAGGTGGAATTTCTGGATGCAGATCTGCCGGATGTACTGGCTGCAGCAGATTTGGTACTGTCCCGGGCAGGGAGCAACGCCCTGTGCGAATTTCAGGCACTGGATAAGCCGCTGCTGCTTGTTCCCTACCCCAAGGGAGCCAGCCGGGGCGACCAGATTCTCAATGCCCAAAGCTATGAAAAACGTGGCCTTTGTCGGGTGCTGCTGCAGGAGAACATGACCGCCGACACGCTGGCAGATGCCTTGAAGAAAACCTGGGCTGATCGGGCAACTCTGGCCGCTAACGTGAAAGCTGCCCCGCCGGCGGACGGCACCAAGCGGGTGCTGGAAATGATCGAAGAAGTCCAGCGGCATTGATCTGCTTTTGTGTAAAAATAGGAGAGAAAACAAATGAAACGCAGCTTACTGGCACTGTTGGCAATTCTGCTCCTCCTGCTGCCCCTGGGGGGCATAGGCGAAGAAGAGGCTGTTCCCGTGGATGACCTGGATGACGACGGGTTCGAAATCACCGTGACGGAGGATCGGGATCTAAAGGAAGGAGACGAAGGGGATGACGTGTGCACCCTTCAATATCGCCTGAAGGATCTGTATTACCTGACCAGCGATGCAACCGGCGTCTATGATGCAGCCACCGCAGCCGCCGTCAAGTCCTTCCAGGAAGATTTCGGTCTGGACGCAACCGGCGAAGCGGATGCAAAAACCCAAAGTCTGCTTTTCGCGGCGCAGTATCGCCCCCTGAAGAAAGGCTGCATCGGAGATGATGTCAAGGAGCTGCAAACCCGACTGACAGTGCTGGGCTACTACAAAGGCAAAGTCAGCGGCGAATATCTGGAGGCCACGGAAGAAGCCGTCCGGGCTTATCAAGAAGCCAATGGCGAAGACGCTACCGGCATTGCCGATGTGGATACCCTGGCGATTCTCCTTCAAGCATCAGAGGAATCAAGCGAGACTACCGATGCAGGCACCGTCATGCAGGGAACCGTCGCCTATACGGAGCGGCTGGCCAAGGGATCTACCGGAACGCTGGTCAAGCAGCTGCAAACCCGGCTGACAGAACTGGGCTATTACTCCGGCCCCATCAGCGGCAATTTCCTCGGCAAAACCATGACCGCCGTCAAGACTCTGCAAAAGCAGAACGGCGTGACCGTGGACGGCATTGTAGGCGAAGTGACCTGGAACCTGATTTTCAACGACGCCTCCGTGGTGCTGCCGGATGCCACGCCCAAGCCTACGCCCACGCCCACCCCTGTGCCCTATGCCATCACAGTGGACGTAGCCAATCAGGTAACCACCGTTTACGGACTGGATGAAAACGGTGAACACACGGTGATTGTCCGGCAAATGCTGTGCTCCACCGGTACCAAGTCCAACCCCAGTGATCCGGGTGATTGGGTGCTGACAGGCCGGAAAGCCAAATGGTGCTACTTCCCCAAGTGGGGCGGTCATGCCCGGTACTGGACGCGGATCAACTCCTCCATTGCCTTCCATTCCGTGATTTATAATGCAGTGGACACCAAGGCGCTAGCAAAAAGCAGCTACAAAAATCTAGGCAAGCGGGTTTCCCACGGCTGCATCCGCTTAACCGTGGCTGATGCCAAGTGGATTTACGACAACTGCGGTGAAGGCACAGTGGTCAGCATTGTGGAAGATATGCCGGCGGATCCGGAACTTCGTGCTTCCCTGAAGCTGCCGGCACTGAACACCAAAACCATGCTGCCGGAGGAAACGCCAGAGCCTACCGCCAGCCCCGTCTATGTTTCCGACGGTTTGCCGCCCATGCCTTTGGAACAGCTGAAGAAGAACGATTCTTCCGAGGCAGTCTACTGGATGCAGATGAAGCTGACGGAGCTGGGCTATTATCACGGCAAGTGTTCCGGCACCTATTTGGATGGCACCGTGCAGGCCGTGAAGGATTTCCAGAAGGCCGCCGGGTTAAAGGTAACCGGCACGGCTACCGTCGCCACGCTGGAAGCCCTTTATGCCGATGTGCTGACTACGCCCACCATTGAACCCACACCCACGCTGGCGCCTACCCCCACACCGGTAGCCTCCCTGCCCACCCCCGGCAGCGGCGAATAATGCGCGCAAGAAAAGCACAGGCTAAAACGATACCTGTGCTTTTCTTGTGGGTTCACTTAAGCTTTGGATGGAAAGCGGCCCTGGCTTACTTCACATGCTCCGCCACGTCTGTTACCAATGCCAAGGTATTCATCATGCCTCGAATGTGGGTGCGTTCATAGCCATGGGAAGCATACACGCCCTGTCCGCACAGAGCGTAGCGAGCGTCCAGGCCAGCCTTCAGTGCCGTAGCCGTATCCGAGGAATAGCCGGGATAAATATCCACCACGTAGTCCAGCTTCAGCCGTTGGGCACGTTCCACCAGCTCAGTGGTAAAGTCATAATCGTAGGGACCTGCGCTGTCCTTTGCACAGATGGATACCTGGGTTTCATGGCACCCAAGATCATCGCCTACGCACCCCATATCCACTGCCAACAGATCTTCAACGTCCATCTTGTACACGGGGGATGCGCCGTGGCCCACTTCTTCATACACGGTAAAGATCAGCGTCACCTTCCGGCCAAGGGTCACCCGGCCTTCCGCCACTTCCCGTGCCAAGGTCAGCAGCACGGCACTGGAAGCCTTGTCATCCAGGTGCCGACTCTTCACAAACCCACTTTCCGTGATCACTGTGCGAGGATCAAAGGAGATAAAGTCGCCGGGGCGAATGCCAAGCGCCTCCGTGGCTTCCTTAGACCAGGTTTCCTCATCCACCACCACTTCCATGGACTCATCATTTCTCGGTGTGGCACTTTGATTGCCCCACACGTGGCGGCTGGCATGGGTGGACTGCACCGTAGCACTGTACCGCTTGCCGTTGCGGGTGTGGATGATCACATTCTCATTTTCAATGGCATTGTCATTGTAGCCTCCCAGCTGGGTATACCGCAGGCAGCCGTTGGGCTTAATGGCACGCACCATAGCGCCCAATGTATCCACATGGGCAGAGATAGCCAAGGGATGACCCGTGCCGCCAATGCAGCAGGTTACCGTGCCCTTGGGCGTACGTTCAGGAGCGAACCCAAGGCGGGTCAGCTCCGCCAGCAGATAATCCGTAGCTTCCCGGGTCATGCCCGTGGGGCTGGGGATGTTGGTCAAGGTTTTCAGCTGTTCAAGGAGATAGGCTTGCTTATCCATAAAGAATCTTCCTTTCCGTCACTTACCAAACGCCGGCTTCGCTGCGGAGCTGATCCCATGTGATGCCGGTGATTTGCAGGGTGCCGTCGTCGCTGTTTGTCAGATGGATACGGGTGTTGTCATCCGTGCCCACGGTTACGTCAAAATATCCGCAGGACGCATCCTTGCCGAAGAAGTACCGTTCTCCGTACCAATCGCTGCCTGTGGTGAAATACACCCGATAGCTGCCGGGCTGCAAGGTCACCTGCAGCCGCACGCCTTGATGGATGAACCCGGACAGCACCTGCTCTCCGTTCCGCTCCACCAACACATAGGCGTGCTGATCGCTGCCCTTGGTATCGAAGAAGACCCTACTTCCGTTTTCATCAGATGCACCGGTGAGGATCCCTGTGTCAATCAGATCAATTTGAGGATAGTAAGGGAGCGTCGATGCATAGGTCATCAGGCTGTCAACAGTTGCATCCACAGCCGTCATGTAGGTTCCGAAGAAATCCATTAAGTCATCGGCAGCCGCGGCTCCCTCCCTGGCAACAGCCACCAGGTCAACGGTCATGTGCATGGTGGTGGGCTTTTTGCTGTCATAGGCGTAGGTCAGGAAGGTCTCTGCCATGGCCTCGCAAAGCACCCGATCCACATCATCCCGGGTGAAATCCGGCACACCCAGCATGCTCTGCATGTTAGTGCGAGCTGTTTCCTCCGCATCGGCCAGCATGGCCTTCCAATTGCCGACGGTCATGGTCAGGTTCAGCTGAATAGCCTCGTCCCCTGCTTCCGCCTTGGTGATTTTCATCAGCATCAGCAAAGGTGCCAAGCGGCGAGCCGCACTGTCAGCAGATACCTGCAGCTTCCCTGCCACGGTCGTGCCATAGTCCGTCAGTGCATTCAGGGTCGGCACAGTTTCCGGCTTTTTCTTGGGCATCTCTGCCGCTTTCGGCAGAAGAACCTCTTCCAATGCGGTGCGGATGCCCTTGATTTGGTAGCTGCTTCTTGCCGCTGCGGCACGCTTCTTCGCCCCGGACAGCAGCTTGCTGGTGATGAA
>CAVKHY010000065.1:0-13961 GCA_963656345.1 bacterium
CCCTGGCGGATGGTGAAGAAGAAGGTTACGCCCGCTACTACGAGAGCCAGTATTCTTCTCTGGCAGACCTGAAGGCTGCCGGTGAGGCCAAGGTTCGCGAGGTAGAAGGCGAAGGTATTGTGCTGCTGAAGAACGAGGGTAACGTGTTGCCCCTGAAGGCCGGCAGCGATGTGGCGCTGGTTGGCGTTACCATTCTGGATCCCGTGTACGGCGGTACCGGTTCCGGCGCTGTGGATGCCGACGGTGCAGCCAACTACTACGATGTGATGCAGGACGCAGGCTTCAATGTGGTGGACAAGGCTTTGCTTGACTACTATGTGGAAAAGGAAGCCAAGCGGAACAGCCACGAGATCGGCGAGGTCAAGTGGAGCAAGGTAAAGAAGAATAATGACGATACCATCGGCAACGGTGAAGACGTCATTTATGTGGTAGGCCGTGTAGGCGGCGAGGGCAACGACGTAACCGTTACCATCGACGACGCCTTGGATGACGACTACCTGAAGCTGAACGAAGACGAGCTGTCCGTGCTGGAAGGCCTGAACGAGCTGAAGCAGGATGGCAAGATTCGCTCCATTACCGTGATCATCAACAGTGCAAACCCCATGTCCGTAGGCTTCCTGAATGATCCTGCCTACGGTGTGGACGCCGCCCTGTGGGTTGGCTCTGTGGGGCAGACGGGTCTGTACGCCGTGGGCGATGTGCTCTCCGGCAAGGTGAACCCCTCCGGTTCTCTGCCTGATACCTGGTGGACGGATAACCAGCTGGATCCTGTGATGAACAATTTCGGCTCCTACACCTATGCCGATTCCACCAGCTACGATCTGGGTACCAACGCCAACAAGTACAATCAGTACGTTGTGTATCAGGAAGGCATCTACGTTGGCTACAAGTACACCGAAACCCGTTATGAAGACGTGGTGCTGGGCACTGCCAACGCAGGCAAATTCACCTATGCGGACAACGTGGCGTATCCCTTCGGCTATGGCCTGAGCTACTCCGACTTCACCATGAGCGACATGAAGGTTGTGAAGTCCGGCGAAGGCACGGGGGTCAACTACTCCGTAACCGTGAAGGTCACCAACTCCGGCAGCGTAGCCGGCAAGAAGACCGTGCAGGTCTATGCTCAGAAGCCTTATACCGACTACGACAAGGCCAACGGCATTGAAAAGGCCGCCGTGGAGCTGGTTGGCTACAACAAGACGAAGATCCTCGAGCCCGGTGCCAGCGAAGTGCTCACCATCGACGTGCCCGAGTATTACCTGACCAGCTATGATGCCACCGGCACCGGTGTGTACATTCTGGACGAAGGAAGCTACTACCTGACCGTGGCCGACGACAGCCACGCTGCTGCCAACAACATTCTGGCTGCTAAGGGCAAGACCACCGAAGACGGCATGACCGCCGATGGCGATGTTTCCCTGACCTACGCCATGGATCTTGCTTTCGACAGCACCACCTATGCCGCTTCTTACGGCACGGGCACCACCGTGACCAGCCTCTTTGCCGACACGGACATCAATCGCTATGAAGGCCGCGGCGACAACTCCGTTGTTTACTACTCCCGCAGCAACTGGGAAGGCACTGTTACCACCGGTAACGTGAAGCTGACCATGACCGCTCAGATGGCTTCCGATGCCATCCTAGACGACAGCGACCTGCCGGATGATGCCAATGCTGAATGGCCTACCATGGGTGTAAGCGCCGGCCTGCAGCTGATCAACATGCTGGAGTATGACTATGACGATCCCATGTGGGATACCTTCATGGATCAGCTGACCTATGAAGAAATGGCTAAGCTGTGCGCCAACGGCCTGCGGATGACCATCGACCTTGACTCCATTGGCAAGCCCCTGACCACCGACCACAACGGTCCTTCCGGCGTGACGCAGAAGTACTCTGTGGGCGAAAACGGCTATGCGACCCAGACCAACGACCCCATGAAGAATGCCAAGGGCACCTGCTATCCCTGCAACGGCATCATTGCCGCAACCTTCAACGATGACCTGATCCGTGAAGTGGGCGAGCTCATCGGTGAGGACGCTATGTGGGCAGGCTACGCCGGACTGTACGGCACGGGGCTGAACATTCACCGTTCCCCCTATGCCGGCCGTGTGTTCGAATACTATTCCGAGGACGGCATCCTGACCGGCCTGGTGGACGCTGCTGAAACCATCGGCATCCAGAGCAAGGGTGTATATGTGTACAACAAGCACTTTGTGCTGAACGATCAGGAAAACAACCGTGCCGGCATCGGCACCTGGGTCAACGAGCAGGCTCTGCGTGAGATTTACCTCCGTGCCTTCGAGCTGCCCATCGTCAAGGCTGACGCCAAGTGCGTCATGACCGCCTTCAACCGTCTGGGTGCTCAGTGGGCAGGCGCTTACAGCGAGCTGATGACCGACTGGCTCCGTGGCGAAGCAGGCATGAGCGGTTTCGCTGTGACCGACATGTATGACGATACCTACATGGTGAAGGTCAACGAAGTACTGGCCGGCAACGACATTCCTGACAACTATGTAGGCGATGACATTTCCCAGTTCAGTGCTTACGGTCCTAACGGTTCCAACCCCAACAAGCTGGTAGCTCAGGCACTGCGCCTGTCCAGCAAGCGGGTGCTTTACACGGTGCTGCATTCCCGCGGCATGGACGGCATCAGCCGCAACAGCAAGATCGTGGCTGTAACACCCTGGTGGCAGATGACCCTGAACATTGTGGAGTACTCCCTGGGTGCTCTGACCTTGCTGGCACTGGTGCTCCTGCTGCTGGATATGCGCAAGGAGTGCAAGGCTAAGAAGGCCGCGTAACCATCTCATCTCGTAATCCCCTGCAGAGGTCGAAAAAACGGCCTCTGCTTTTTTGTGCTCATGCAGAGACCGTTTCGAATGATCTTTCGTTTTATCGTGCCAGCACCAACTTGTTCACAAACGCTTCTGTATCTACCACAATACCTGCGGAGGCATCGGTCAGGAGGCCGTCATCCGTCAGCAGCTGTGTATCCAGAACGGCTTTGATGGACACTGCAATGCTTACGCAGGCAGCAATCGCCTTCCTGGATTCCGCAGTAAATCGGCTGTAGTCCTCCCCTTCTGTCTTTACGATGTCTTCCATCTTGTAAATGCTTGGCATAAAATACGTATCCAGCCGAGCCAGCAAGTTATAGAGCATGTACGTTCTGCGGCGGATCGCTTCGCACTGCTTGGACGCTGTGTCCTGTTCTGCAAGCTGAACAGCTTCAAGTTGGTTCGTCTTTGCCTGCTCAAGGTTCTTCTTTGCAGCATCGCCTGCCACAAGACCCATCACAAGCAATGCAGGTCCGGCAACTAGGCCGCCTAGAACCATCATGCCGCCAGACATCCCCAAACCACCTGCAGCAAGAGAACCGCCGCCGAAGAAAGCCATTGTTGCGTTCGTCGCTGCTGCGCCGCTAAGCGAAGCGATTGCTGTGCCTGTTGATGCATATGCGAGTAGGCCTGCCGCCTTGTATGCACCAAATGCGGCTGCCACTCCCCAAGCCGTTCCTGCCACGCTGCCGCCGGCAAGGGAAGCGGCAAAGTTGCATAGCTCCTTCAGCTCCACAAAATCCTGCTGGTCAATATGAAGTTTGCTGAGCTCGCTCAAGCCCTCCGTCTCCCGGAGATCAACATTCTTGAGTTTCATGAAGGTATCCAGAAACTGTGTCATGTTGCCGTTCAGCAGGAAAATCTTTTCCTCGCCCAGCTTCCTCAGTGCCTCGCTGCACGCCTCTCTTTGTGCGTTGAGCATGGTTGTGGATTCGGAGACAACCTGGTTGGCGGATTGATTGATATGCTTTGCATCATAAGTATCCAAACCAGCTTTCACTGCTTTCCCGGCGCCTGCAACGCCGGTTGCCATAGCAATGCCTATAAATACCAAGGGTAGTGGCATGTTCAGCTCCTCCTTACAGCGTAATCAATGCTTTTACCGCACAGAGAACGTCCTCCCTGCGCTTTTCCAGTTCTTTTATTTGCTTGTCAATGGCAAGATAAGGTCTGTCCGTGGTTTTTATCCATTCTATCTCTCTTTCGATGTCCCGGATGGTCAGGAGGCTGCTTTCCATTTCCAGGAAAACATCTTTGGGAATGTTCAGCTTTCTGACCACATACTTGATCAGTTTGCGTTCCGCATCGTGATACTCATCATCGCTATTGGCAATAACCAACAAATCCCACAGCAGAAGCTTGGGAGTGATAAAGCCATCAAGGGACGTTTGCTCTCCTGACAGTGCATCCTCCACGCCATCCTGAAGGGTATCATAATAATCTGCGGAGTCGATGACCTTTTTCATCTGCTCCTTGCATTCTTTCACAACAGCCTCCTGATGGGCATCAAAATTCAGGTCGATTTCCTTCCCGATCAGTCGGAACTGCTCCTCTTCCTCGGCTGCGAATTTTTCATCCGCTGCCATCAGGTAGTAGAAAACCTTCATGGCGTTTTGCGGAGCAATCGCCTTTACGCCATCGGCCTCGATGGCAGCCTTTTCTTCTGCCGCTTTCTTTTCCGCTTGCTTCATGGCTTCCTTTGTTTTTTTCTTTTCTGCTTCTGCTTTCATTTGTTCCGAAATCTTATCTGTCTGCTGCTTTGCCGCTTCCTGCAAATTTTTCATGCCAGCTTTTGCCGCTGCAGTTGCTTTCTCTGTTGCCTTTGCGGCAGTGCTTCCAGCCTGCTTCAATACTTTCCCTAAATCAAATTTCGCCATGATTGCCTCCTACAGAATCAGTGGATCATCCGAATCCATGAATGCATCGAATTCCTGCCGGGTGGTAAACTGCGGTTCTCTGCCCAGCACCCGTTGAATGGTCACGTTGCCCCTGATCACAAGGTCAGCGTCGCCGCTTTCCATGCCCTTCTCCATATCTGCAAAGCCAAGTAAGAAGGCTTCCATGTCCTCTGCAAGATAATTGGACACACGCTCTTCAAGGGCATTGCGGTATGCCGTGAATCTTTCTACCACATGCGCTGTTTTTGCCTCGGTCAGGAGCATTTTTTCATGCTGCAGCTGTGCTTCCTTTTGCCCGTTCCGCACTTCCTTTATGACGGAAAGTGCCGCTCGGCCTGCGCCGATGTAATTAAATCTTGATATGAACGTTTTGGAAAACAGCAGCCAGTTACCACAGGAATCGATGGCCGCATGCACTGCCGCATCGGCGGTGTCTGCCATGGTAAAGGTCATGGTGGCAATCGTCATCATGCGGTCAATGGCAGGATTGCCAAAGGGCATGACGCTTTCCCAGTCAATGTCATGTACGTTACTGTGCTCATTCCACTGAAGACCCAGGCAACTTGCAAAGAAGAGGACTCGAGTAAAAACCTCGTTGAAAATCACCGGCAGACTTTGTTTGCCAAGCCCTTCAAACAGGCAAAGTTCGTGCCGCAGATTGATTCTTTTGTTTACATACAGATCATTCACAAAAGCCGGTAATTTAGAATCCTTCAGTCCTGGCAGACCTGCGATTTCATACAAAAGCGACATCAACACACCCGGAATGCCCATTCCCCCACCGGCTGTATTCTTGGAGCCGCCCATATCGCTTATAAGGTGTCCGAACCAGTTGTCGGCGCACCTGGCAATATCAATGAGCCAAGGAGCAGATGCAGCGAAATGTACAATACCACGAAGCGCCTTCGGGATTTTCTCCCCGGTATTCTCCTGATATTTCTTTGCGCCCAATGCTGCCAGCCAATTCAACATACCCGTCAGAACAGCCGGTATCAACGTGACAGCGAGATCTTTTGCACTCGTCTTCACAAAGCGAAGATGCCATTCGCCGTTCTTATTGACGAAGGTGCCCACACGAAGGAACTGGACAATAATGGCCGACAACAGTCCTACCGGTGTCGGGTGATGGGCAAAGTCCGCCAAATGATGATTGACCGCTCCTACACCAATGTGGGCACTCTGCCAGACATTATCCTGTGCCACCTTGAATTTCTTTTCTAAATTGTCAATGCTGTCCTTCAGCTGCTCTCCGCCCAAACCTCTGAATTCAGCAAACTTCTGAATAAAGTTGTTAACCTGCTGATGGGACAGTTTGATTTCCTCTTCGCCAAAGGAGATTTCACCTACATAAAGAGCATCGATGATGCCTGCAAAAAGACCGCTGGTAATGGCAAGAACATAATCCTCTTTATGTACCTTGGTGTAGGCTTCCAGTTCGCTGCTTACCCTAGCAAGTTTCTCATCAATCTGTGCTTCTGTCAATGAATCAGCCCTACAGGCTGCATTGCCCTGTCGTTTGTAGGCAATCTCTGCTGCAATCACTTCTTCCCCTTCCGGTTGCGCATCAACCTGCGAATTTTGTTGATCTGAGCAGTCATTCCTATTCACCTGCATACTTCCTGTTCTCCTATATGGAATATCACCCATGTCCGATCCCTCGCTCATATATTATCCGATGCTTCGTTTCAGTCGTCCCGGTTTGTTCGACACCATTCTACCATATTCAGCTTTATTTTTCCATCATTTTCAAAAAAAAAAAAAAAAATGCATATATTTTCTGCGCCACGTATTCATATTGACAGGCCATTGGAAACCCGTTATAATTCTAATTAAGATTTCATCCTAACAAGGAGGATCTATGGAGAGAAGGCACACCATTCAAAAAGATTTGGTGCTGAACACTGTCCGCCAGCTGAGGCGGCACTTAACCGCCGACGAGATTTACGCCTGCATCAGAAAAGACCATCCCAATATCGGCAAAGGGACAGTCTACAGAAATCTGGGCGTTTTGGCGGACGAAGGACTGATTCGCAAGGTGGAAGTTCCGGAGGGACCTGATCGCTTTGATTTTACGCTGGAGAATCATTATCACGTCCGCTGCATCAAATGCGGTCAGGTGTCGGATGTGGACATGGACGTTCTTCCCGACCTGATCCAAAGGATACGGGACACTCACGGCATGCAGTTTCTGGATTATGATGTTTTTTTCCGTGGTCTTTGTCCGGCATGTGCTGCCGAGACACAAACAACAGCAAAGGAGAAGTGAACCATGAAGCAGCTAACAGAAAAGGTTTTTTACGTTGGCGTCAACGACCATGACATCGACCTGTTTGAAGGTCAGTATGTGGTGCCCCAGGGCATGTCCTACAATTCCTACGTCATCAAGGATGACAAGACCTGCGTAATGGATGCGGTTGACCTGCGCAAGGCAGATGCATGGCTGCGTCAACTTGATGAAGTGCTTTGCGGTCAAGCCCCGGATTATCTGGTGGTGCAACACATGGAACCTGACCATGCCGGTTCCATTGAGCTCTTTGCATACAAATATCCGGAAGCCATCATTGTATCCAACAAGAAGGCTTTCGCCATGATGCAGCAGTTCTTTCCCGCGCTTCACCTGACAAACACGCTGGAGGTTGGGGAGATGAGTACCCTCCCCCTGGGTACCCACACCTTGACCTTCATTATGGCGCCCATGGTGCACTGGCCGGAAGTCATGGTCACCTATGATGATGCGGACAAAATTCTCTTCTCTGCCGACGGCTTCGGAAAATTCGGTGCTCTTGATGCAGTGGAAGACTGGGCTTGCGAAGCCCGCCGGTACTACTTCGGCATTGTAGGCAAATACGGCAAGCCTGTTCAGGCACTGCTGAAGAAAGCCGCCAGCTTGGATATTGCCGCCATTTATCCCCTGCACGGGCCTATGCTGACGGAAAATCTCAGCTATTACCTGAATCTGTATGACACCTGGTCTTCCTATCAGCCTGAAAGCAAGGGCGTCATGGTCTTCTATGCTTCCGTCTACGGCCACACCAAGGAAGCAGCAGAGAAGCTGTGTGCCAAGCTGGTTGCCGCCGGTGTGCCTCAGGCTGAAGCTGTGGATCTGGCTCGTTCGGACATGGCGGAATGCGTGGAGGACGCCTTCCGGTACGATACCATGGTGCTGGCTTCCGTCACCTACAATGGGGATGTTTTTCCGTTTATGAGCACCTTCCTCCATGCGCTGGTCGAACGTGATTATCAAAACCGCCGGGTTGGCATCATCGAAAACGGTTCCTGGGCACCCATGGCCGGGAAGGTGATTCGCAAAGCTTTGGAAGGCAGCAAGAACATTACCTTCTGCGAGCAAACCGTGAGCATGAAGTCTGCCCTGAATGCGGACAGCGAAGCCCAGCTGGATGCGCTGGCTCAGGAGATTGCGGCGGATTATCAGTAAGATTTCAATTATTCGGCACGGACGAGGGACAAGAAATTCCTTCGTCCGTTGCTTTCTTTTTGGGTGCACGCAGATACATGGCTGAAGCGATCAGTGCCGTCAGGGGTGCGGCAGCAGCAAGGCCGAAGGAACCCACCAAGGTATTCAGCAGCTGGGATGCAACGTATTTCAGGTTGATGATATCCATTACCGGCGTCCCCTGCCCCACAAAATACATGAGCATGGACAGATAATTACCGGAGTAAGCGAGCATCAGGGTGGTGGTCATGGTACCCAGCACGCTTCGCCCTACCAGTAGCCCGGACTTCATCAGGGCAGGATAGCTGATGTCCGGCTTGTGATAATGAATTTCCTCCAGCGATACGCTGATGTCCATGGACAAGTCCATCAAGGCGCCGGAGTTTGCCAGAAACATCATGCCAATATACAAGCTCCGGGTATCTACTTGCATGGCAGACTGGCTGAGCAGCGGCACCACATAAGGAAGATCCCCGCCGTCGAGCTTCAGCAGATAGGTCAACCCCCATGCGCTGAGGCACGTAACCAGTGTGCCGGCAATGGAGCCGAGAATGGCCGTCAGGCAGCGTCTTGTGAAGCCCGCCACCAGCACGTCAATCAGCACGGTTAGCACCAGCACAGTCACAAAAGAGGAAAGCATGGGATCCACCCCATCCAGCAGAAGGGGGATCAGCAGCTTCCACACAATGACTGCGCTTGCCACCAGAGATACCATAGCTCCACAGCCGATCACGCCGCCGAAGAGAATCAACACCAGCGCCAGGGCTCCTACCACCGCTGCTTCCGTGCCCATGCGATAGTGGTCAATCAGCGTCACCACAGGTTTTTCGCCGCCGGTTTGCAGCATAGCCCAGGCCGTATCCCCTACCCCGTACAGCTTATCCTTATCCAATGCGGAATTCAGATAATTATAGGATGTAAACTGTTGTCCGGCATACTCCCCCGTGAGAATCGTGACCACGCAAGGCTGTACGCCATTGTATACGATGCCGATGGAATCCAGCATGCTGTTGTCCACCTGTTCAATGCGAACCTGCTCCCGAGGAAAGTTGCTGGTAATGTTCAGGTGCTTATCCGGCAGCAGGCAAAGCAGACCGCAGACCACCAGCGTTACCAGGCACAGTATCCAGTTCATACGGTTCTTCCGGTTCATTTTTCGCTTCATCATGGTCGCACTCCTGTTCAAACCAAATGCAGGGCAAGGGATCGGCATGCATCCCTTGCCCTTTGTACTTGCTTCGATTCTTTACTCTGCGTCAGCCGTCAGACCCATAGCTTCCATGGTGCGGTTGAAAATGTCCGTGTTGTCGTACAGGCCGGAGAACTTCTCAGCGCCTACGCCCCAGGCATACACTGGAATCTGCAGACCCGTGTGGGCATAAGAGGTGTAGGACAGGCCAGCCTTATTGTTCATGATGTGGCTGACCGCCATGGAGAAGGGATTGTATCCGCCATACAGCAGTGCCGCTTCATCCTCGGCCACTTCCGTTGTGCCGGTGGTCACTTCCCATGCCTGACGGAGACTTTCCACATCTGCTTCGGTCAGGGACAGATCCTTGCCTTCCTCCCGGGTCAGGCCATAGAGTTCCTCCACCTTTTCCATGGCTTGATCGAAGGTGGCATTGTTCTCCTTAAGCTCCCCAATCACATCGTCAAAGGCAGTGAAGGAAGTCTTCTGGTTGGACAGGTACTGGAAGTGGGTATCGTAAGCGGTGGTTGCAAAACCGATGGTCATGCCGCCGGTCTCGTGGTCAGCAGTCACAATGATCAGGCATTCGCCGGGATGGTCAGCTGCGAAGTCCAGGGCAACTTGCACCGCATCGGACAGTGCCAGGGTGTCATGAATGGAGGTTGCGGCATCGTTGGCATGACCGGCCCAGTCAATTTTGCCACCTTCACACATCATGAAGAAACCATTGTCATTGTCCAGCACATTGATACCGCTGCGCACGAAGTCCGCCAAGGACAGCACGTCTTCACCGGCAGCCTCCAGCTGCTCCCGGTCGATTTCATAGTGGATGGCCTTGGAATCCTGCAATACGGGGTTGGTAGCCAGCACTCGTCCGTCCGCAGCCGTCAGGTTGCGGATTTCCTCGTTGGTGGTGGGAATGGTCCAGCCATTCTCTTCAGCAATTTCCATTATGGATTGCTGGGAACCGTCACCGTTCATGCGCTTGAAGCCGCCGCCTGCCAAGTAATCCACCGTGGTGCCGGTCAGTGCCTGCAGAGCGATTTCATAATAGTCGTTGCGAGAAGTCTGCTTGGCATAGTAAGCTGCGGGCGTTGCGTGATCCACAGACACGGAAGTGATCACGCCGATTTTCTTGCCGGCTTCCTTGGCATATTCGGTGATCAGCTTGTAAGGGGTGGTCAGCGTCACGTCATAGTTGATGACGCCGGACAGGGTTTTCTTGCCGGATGCCATGGATGTGGCCGTGGAGGCGGAATCCGGGCAGAAGGAAGAACTATCGTAGGTGGTTACCAGACCCAAATAAGGGAAAGTCGTAAAGGACAGATCTGCCGGAACCGGGAAATCGCTGTCAGGGTTCTGAATGCTGCCCAGATAGTACTGGGTTGCAGTGACCTGGGGATTGCCCATGCCATCGCCAATGAACATGAACACATACTTAGGATGGGTTTCGGTTTCCTCGGCCAGCACCGGCAGACAGCCGATGCACAGCACCAAAGCACACAGCAAGGCGACGAGTTTCTTCATGATGGATGTTCCTCCTCTTTTTCCCGGTCAACTTCCGTTGCTGCCGGCTTACCGTTTTGTTCCTCCGAACAAGATCCATCATACCTTCCGTGTGTAAAATCAAAAACCGAGGGAATGTAAAAAGAAACGAAAAGGAGTTGCGAAAGAGCTTCTGTTCCTCCGCAACTCCGGCTATGCTTCTATTCGATTCCCAGATTACTTGCCATTCAGCGCATAGGCTGCAGCGCTTGCGCCGGCAATCTTACCCCACACAATGCAGCTGGTATTTGCCAAGCCGCCAATATTCGCGCTTCCGCCAATATTCGCACCGCCGGCAAGTTCGCCGCATTCATACAGGCCCGGGATCGGATCATGGTCGGCATTCAGCACCTGTGCATCCGGGTTCATCAGCGGCCCGCCCTTGGTAAGCATCACATATGGGCAAGTCTTAATCACATAGAAGGGACCTTCCAGTGCTATCATCGTTTCAGCCGGCCGGCCGAAATCCTTGTCTTCTCCCAGTGCCACGTATTCATTGTACTTCGTAACCGTTTCAGCCAGGCCTGCTGCGTCAATGCCAGCCTTTTCAGCAACTTCCTCGATGGTTTCGCCGTAGTAGACGCAGTTGCCGTCTGCCAGCAGCTGATCAAAGTAAGTCCAGCCTTCATCCGTTTTTCCGGAGAAACCGCCGCCAACACTCAAGATGGGATCCTGGGTGTCCTTCATTTCCTGCGTCAACACCATATACACCAGATTTTCCGGCGCATTGGCATAGGCTGCTTTGCGTTCGCTGTCCAGGTTATCCTGTTCCTTCACCATGCGTTTGCCGGTATTGTCCACCCAAATAACGCCGGGATATTTCACGGATGCAGTACAGCTTACATCAAAGCCGCCTACCGGAACGCCGCCGGGATATGCCGGCAGATAGTCCATGTTGTTGAACACAGCCCCTGCCTTTTCCGCAAACACATAGCCGTCGCCCGTCACAAAGCTGGGAGACATGGTCAGCACGTTGGCATAGTTGTAACGGTGCAGCAGCTCTTCATTATGACCGTATCCGCCGGTAGCCAAAATTGTTGCCGCAGCACGATACTCTGTGCCATCCACCATGACAACGCCTTTGACGGCGCCATCTTCCAGGATGATGTCAGCCACTTCGCTATTCAGCATCAGCGAAATATTTCCTTGTGCCACCTGTTCTTCAATCAGAGGCCTTACCAAATTCGCCATGGCCTTACCGCCGCCTGTAACACGATATTCCCGCGGTACGTTGAAGGCATCATAGGAAGAGGACATCTGGGGCTGACGATCACCGAAATCAGCACCCAAATCATCAAGCCAGTCAATCGCTGCGGCAGCATTCTCCGTATGCTTCTTGGTCAGTTCCGGTACATTGGTACCGCCGCCCATCCGCACGATATCCTCAGCAAAATTTTCCGGTGAATCCTCAACGCCTGCCTCAATCTGCATTCTTGCGCCCGCAGCAGAAGTTGTTCCGCCGGCGAACCGGATGGATCCGCCCATATCGTCGTTCTTATCAATGAGGTACACTTTGGCGCCGTTCGTTGCTGCCTCCAGAGCTGCATTCATGCCGGAGAATCCTGCGCCCACCACGATCACATCAGGATCGTCAAAGGAAGGTTTTGCGCACTGGGGTGCTTCCTCCACCGTCTCCACAGGCGTCAGTGTTACACCCGACTGCGCCAATGCCTCAGCCGCCGCCGCAAGCACTGCATTGCTTGTTACAGTCGCACTGGTATAAGCATCGACTTCAACACTGTTTCTGGCAACCATTGCCGCAGGCAACTGCTCAATCGCCTTAGAACCAATGCCTTCCGTTTCGCTCAAACCTTCAGCAGTCACAGCAGTTAATTTGCCATCCTCAATGGTCAAGGTTACGGTGACGTCACCGCCAAAACCCTTGGCTGTGGCCGTGTAGTCCTCTGCCAGTGCACATGCTCCCATCGCCATTGCGAGCACGAGCGCCACCAATACGCTCAAACCCTTTTTCATCCCGGTTTCCTCCTTCTTCGGACGCATCTCGTGCATACACGTTGGCTCATCTATGCACTTTCTCATCCTTCTGCATCCAGTATAAAGGTTACAGGTATATGAGAGTCAAGGATATTGGCAAAAAATTATCAAAAATTCTTTTCGACTTTTCTTTCCACCCAGATTTCCCCATAAGAAACAGTCTTTTCGCCATTATGATAATTGCCTGTGGTAACGGCTACAGCCGCATCTGATATGCGTTCTCCTGTGCTTTCAATGTTATTCCGTACTTTCTCGACCTCATTCAAAAGCGTTCCTGCTGACCACTGTGCCACACACTTAAAACACATGGCTTCCGGAAGCTTTATGGTGTTTTTCCACTGATCGATCCCCAGGAAAACTGCATCCTCTTCCTGTACAACAAATCCATTGCCTCCGCTTTTCTTCCCTTTGTCAAACCATGTTACCCATTTCAGCAGCGGCAGCCATGCAACGATGTCTCCAATTTGTTTCATCATGCCTGCAGAAAGATTCCTTTCTGTACTTTCCCGTACAGGAATCATATACATTTGCTTTCGCCTGCATGGTTCAAACGCCCTCGTTCCTCCGGCGAGCAAATGAATTTGCTGGGCATTTTCCTGCATCCTGGCTGCAATACGGTTGTTCATTTCTGCTTGCCGGAGCAGTTTCTTCGCCTGTTGCTCAAGTATCTCCGCTGTTTTTGCCGTGTTTTGTTCCATGACGATTTTTGCTGTCTGTGCAACGGTGAATCCGCAGTTTCGATACTTGCGCAAGGTCATCAATACGTCAATGCTGTCATCCCCATATTGACGATAATTTCCATCCCCTACGCGTTCATGCAGCATGACGCCGTACTGTTCGTAAAAGCGGAGCGTTTGTGGGGAAATGCCCAGCATACTTGCCACTTCATTGATCCTGTAAACCATGCATACGCCTCTTTTCTTTTTTCCGCTTCCTCCTCATCCATTATAAAATGACGATTTCAATTGTTCAACTGCCTTGTCGAAATCGAGTAGGAGGGAGTGACTAACTCCCGACCTCTCACCGCACCGTGCGTACCG
>CAVKHY010000066.1:0-5604 GCA_963656345.1 bacterium
CATTTTCAGTGTGAAGGTGCATTCCATCACCACTGCTGCGGAACAGACCCTGTATCTGGACGGCGCAGATGCCGAGATGATGAAGGGCAAGCGGATTCTGATTGTGGATGACGTGATTTCCACAGGCGAATCCCTCCGTGCTATCGAAGAGCTGGTAAAGCAGGCAGGCGGCATCATCGCAGGCCGGATGGCGATTCTGGCTGAGGGCGATGCCCAAGACCGGGAAGACATTCAGTACCTGGAGAAGCTGCCTGTGTTCAATGCTAAGGGCGAAATCATCGGCTAAGTCGAAGTGCATAAAGAAGTCCCCTCCGAAGGAGAAAAGCCTTCGGAGGGGTTGCTTGGTTTTGGAAACTTTATTCCTGAATCAACTGCTTGCAGGCACTGTTTACCAGTGCGTCAATGCCCGCTTGGTAATGTTCGCCTACCCGGTCGGCATTGGTAAGGGAAAGCATCAGGATCACCACCACAGCCGCTGCCGTTTGCTCCGGTACGGTCAGCACAACGCCGACCTGGCGGATAATATTGATGATAAATTCCTCCTGGCTGTGATAATGCTCGGCCAGCACATCCTCGGGAATTCGCCTAAGCATAATGGGAATTTCCTCTGCAAGGAAGCGGCCGATGGGCTGAGCAACGACGAAGCGGAAAGCTTCACGAAAGCCCAGAGAAGCCCGCGCAGGTGCTGGAAGATCGGCGTTGTCTTCCAGCACACGAGCTGCGGCAGCATATGCCTTCTGCTGCCAGGTTTCCAGCATATCAAGGAATAGTAATTCCTTACTGGCGTAGAAGTGATAGAAGGCTCCCTTGGAGATGCCGGCTTCTTCAGCCAGCATCTCCACTGTGGTTTTCCGCATGCCTTCTGCGCAGGCATGATTCCATGCGGATTGCCGCAGCTTGCCGATGATTGTTTCTTTTTCTGCATCGCGGAAAGCAGTTGCCATGATGGTTCCTCACTTCTTTGTCAAATAAATGGAAGCACTTGCGCCAAGAGAAGCAGAAGCATCGATGGCAACGTGTACGGTGTAGTAGGCTGCATTCTGCCGGGTAACACCCAAGGACGAAATCTCTGTTACCGTACCATAGAAAACAATGGATTCATCCGTGTCCAAGGTGCAGGGGATACTGCTGCCGACTCGAACGGCAGCCATGTCCATTTCATCCACCTGAGCAACAATTTCCAGCTTGTCCGTCAGATAGATGCGTGCCAGTAATTCTCCTTTCCATACCTGTTGGCAGGGAGAAACGGCCACGGAAGCCACAACGCCGCTCTTGGGGGCAGTAACGATGGGGGAAGCACCAATATCCGCATCCTGGGACATGAAGGTCATCAGTGCCTGACCACGGGTGACCTTGTCGCCTGCATTCACAAGCACCTGATCCACACGTCCGCTGCCGGCAAGCAGAATGGGATCCCGGCGAACCACAACACCCTTACCCACGCAATCCTTGCTGTTGTAGCTGTCGTCACGGTAGAGCGTCATGGAAGCGTTGCTGTCAAAGGTGCCTTGGGTGATATCCACCACATAGCTGGTGCCGCTGACAGCCACCACCGTGCCTTCGCCTTCCTTGTTGTTGCCGGATTTGAAGTACAGTGTTTCGCCGATATGAATGGTGCGGTTCTTCTCCTCGTTGTATGCGCCGGAAGTAGAGGCATTGATGCGCTGGGTGACTGTGCCTTCTAGGGCAATGACGGCGCCGTAGCGGGAGGCAACGGTCTGGGCATCATCCCCGGATTCGGCAAAGATGGTAGCAACGGTGGCATCCTCGCTGGCATACAGGGTATTGGTCAGCATGGTGAACAGGGTGTCTCCTTCGGTTACGGTATCGCCGGCTTCCAAGTCAAAGGAGGCCAGCGTACCGGAATAGGGGGCAACGATGTCTACGTAGTTAACGGCGCTTACGTTGCCGTTGGCGATGGAATAGCCGGTCAGATCCATATCTGCCAAAGCGGGCGTAACAAGCAGCAGGGCAAAGGCAAGTACAAGGGCGGCAATTCGTTTCATGACGGGTTCAACTTCCTTTCTATACTTCGGTTTGTTTACAATTTTAGAATTCAGACTTCAGTCTTTTTTACTCGACGCTTTTAAGAGCTTCTACCATGTCGATGGAGCGAACCTTCCTGGTTAGGAACCATTCAATCAGCCAAGTGAATACAAAGGTAATCAGGCTCGCCAAGGCAATGGACTGAATGGTGATGTTAGAGGCGAAAACCATGGAATCATATTCACAAGATTTCAGAATCACGCCCACCAGAATGATTCCCGGCGGGATGCCCAGAATGACACCAAGCAAAGCTGTAATATCGTTTTCATGCAGCATTAGCTTGCGGATTTCTTTTTGATGGTAGCCAAGCACCTTCAAAGTGGCGTAATCTCTGGTACGTTCCGTAAAGTTCATCAGACCCATGTTGTAGCAGATGACGAAGGCCAGCCCCAAGGCAGCACCGGATAGAATGCTGAAGGCTACGGAGGTGGAATCCATGATGGTCATGGTCTGCTTAAACTGCTCCGTAGGATACTTGAGAGCAGTGACTTCATCCATCTCGTTCAGGCGGTAAATGCAGTCTTCCGTGGGCTTGGTGAGCAGTAGGGAAGTGACGGTGAAGCCGCCCTTCCGCAGCTTTTCCCACGCGGTCTTGCCCATGAAGACGCCTTGTCCGATGTTGGTATCTGCCGTGCCGATGACCTTCAAGTGCAGGGCATCCTCATCGCCGGCAAGGATCAGATCCACCGTATCCCCAACGGAGATACCCATGACCTGGCATTGTTTGGCACTGACAATGACGCCTTCCGTTGGCATGGTCAGCAGGGTGCCGTCGGTGCCCAGATGCAGGGAGGTTTGATCATCCGGCATGACTGTCAGCAGCATGGTTCGGCTCTGACCGCCGAAACGCAGGCTGATGCTCTGCTCCATAATGCCGTCGATCTTTTCGGCTCCCTGCTGGAGCCTTGCCTGGTAACTTTCCAAGGTGCCGGACTGGGTTGTATCCAGGTCAACACGAACATCATATTGCAGTGTGCTGGTGTAGTATTGACCGATGAAGTAGTCAAAAGAATCCAGCAGCCCGAAGGTGCAGATGATCAGCATGTTGCAGCAGATAATGCCCACCAGTGCCATCAGGGTGCGCCCTTTGTTGCGCATCAGGTTGCGGACGATCATCTTGGCGTTGAAGGAGAAGTGCCGCCACAGGGCGGGAATCCGCTCCAGCAGAATCCGACTGCCGGATTTCGGCGGCTTGGGACGCAGCAGGTTGGCCGTCGTCTCACGGGCTGCTTTGTTGTAGGCGTGGAGGCAAATTATCACGCTCAAACCGATGCTGAGTGCCATCATGCCCCATGTAAGCCAGGAGATGGGGGCACGGAGCTGATAAGCGTAGCGGGAGTTGTGACTGACAATGCCCCAAATAACATCCGGCAGGGTATATTGACCAATAAAGACACCGGCCAAGGAGCCTACCGTGGAAGGATACAGGGCATAGCATAGGTAATGGGCCCGGATTTGATGATCCCGATAACCCAGCGCCTTCAATGTGCCCATTTGAATGCGCTGGTTTTCGATCATTCGCGTTAGGGTGCTGACAACGATCATGGCTGCAACGGCAAAGGCCAGCACGGGAAAAACGTAGCTGAGGTTCTGGAACATGCTGGTGTAATTCCGTGCCATGACGGAGGAAGCATGGGTCTGCTGCGTCAACACCAGTGCAGTAGGCAGGAGATCTTGAATTTCGGTAACGACCGTATCGGTATCCGCACCATCCTCCATCTTTACCAACACATCGTTCAGCGGCATTTCCGGCATTGCCTGCGCGGAGATTAAGGCAAACCCGTAATGCTCGGGGTCTGCTGTTACGTCTTTGGTGGTCACGATATATTCGGCGCTCATGACAATACCGCGGATGATAAAATTCTTGCTGATAGAGCTGTAGGACAAGTTGATGGAGTCGCCTACATGCAGGTCGTGCGCCTGGGCAAACTGCTCCTCGATCAGGCACCCTTTTAAGTCCGTAGCACGCAGAGCGGAACCTTCCCGGATAATGGGGGTATTCAGCGTCATCTCGCCGTCATAGGCGTGAACGTTCAGGGAGACGTCGCTGCCCAAATCTGGAGCGTCGTATTCCAATGTGGAACGTGCCTGAATGCTGCTGACGCCTGCCAGATTCTTCAGCCGGGATAAATCCTGCTTGCTGAAGCCTGAAGATTTTACCCATAGGTCTGCCAAATTACATTCATCAAAGTAGGTTTCAGCGGAGAGATCCAGCATTCGCCAGGTAGCGTCCAGCCCGCTGAATACCCATGTGCCAAGGGCGCAGAGCAGCACAATCGCCAAAAACTGCATGGCGTTTTGCTTTATGTCGCGCAGCAACTTTCGGTGCAGCATACTGCGGTGCCTGCGCTCCGCTGATTGCTTTTTTACCATGTAATATCCTCCACCTTAGCGGGATGCTCGTTGATCTCAACAGACTGCACTGCACCGTTGCGGATGCGAATGACCCGGTTGCCCAAAGGGGCGATGCTGGCATTGTGGGTAATAATCACCACGGTGGTGTTGTAGTCCTGACAAAGCTTAGTGAGCAGATCCAGCACCTGCTCGCCGGTTTTGCTGTCCAGGGCACCGGTGGGTTCATCACACAGCAGCAGAGCGGGATTCTTGCAAAGTGCTCTGGCAATGGAAACGCGCTGCTGTTCGCCACCGGAAAGCTGAGCCGGGAAGTTATTCATCCGTTCCTTCAGCCCCACCTTTTCCAACACTTCCCGGGGATTCAGCGCCTTGGGACATACCTGCTGGGCAAGCTCAACGTTCTCCAGTGCGGTCAGGTTCGGCATTAGGTTATAAAACTGGAACACGAAGCCCACATCCAGTCGGCGATATTCCGTCAGCTGGTTGGAACGCATGCCGGTGATCTCCTTATCACCTACTAAAATATGTCCGCTGGTGGCCTTGTCCATGCCGCCGAGCAGGTTCAGCACCGTGGTCTTGCCTGCGCCGCTGGGGCCCAGCACCACACAGAACTCACCCTTTTCAATGCCGAAAGATACGTGATCAGCCGCATGCACCACCGTATCACCGGTGGGATAATCCTTGCATACCTGGTCAAAAGTGATATAGCTCATCATTAACCTCCAATCGCTGTGACCGGATTAAGATTTACAGTCACATCATATACGGATGATGACTGCTTGTCAAGCTGGTTCATACCAAATGCGGATGAATTTTCTGTGAATTTCAAAACGATAGGGAATGAGTGGAAAACATGGACTGTGCGGTGCTTTTCAAGTAGGTAGCTTATTTCATACCGATATGTTATGATGGTAGGGGAGGTACATCGTGATGAAAAAGATAACAGCGATTTTCTTGCTGATGGTCATGCTTTGCTCGTTGATGGGCGTGTACGCCGAATCTGCAAATGACGGTACAGCAGAACTGAATGAAATCTTCGCTTCCTATGAAGGAAAAGAAATTGTCCTTTCCGACGAGCTTCAGATCGTTCATAATCAAGTGAATTTTCGCAAGGCACCGGGCGGCAAGGTGCTGGGACGGCTGCAGGGCGGAGACTTTTTGAAATTTTTGAATGAGACGCAGTATAAAGACGCCCTTTGGTAC
>CAVKHY010000066.1:5614-13919 GCA_963656345.1 bacterium
GAATATGGTGAAGGATACGTTTTGGCGGTTTATGCAAAGCCTGTTTGGAACGGACAAAACGATTGGGAAGCAATGGAGGAAGGGAAACTTGTTTCGGACAATTTGCTCCTGTATGACTACTGGATGGGAACCTATCAGATGGACCATGGCCTTTCAATCATTGAAACGATCGACGGCGGAAGGTATGTGAACGTTGCACCTATAACCGTGCGTGGCAACGATGCCATGATTCCGGAGGATATGGGGATTCGGATGGTGACAAAGATGTATGAGTACGGACTCATTTGCTATCAGCCATGCTACTGGCAGCTTCAGGATCCTTCTGTATCCCTGAAAGAGAAGAAAAAAATTGCATCCTCTGTATTGAAGAATCACTACGGTACAGATAGCATCTGGAAAATTATAGCGGTACCGTCTATACTTTTCTTTGTGCATAGCAACGACTTGCACGGCGAACCGAACGGTGATTACTCCAAGAGAGATTATCGACTGATCGATGCGGTATGGCAAAAGGTCATTGAAGAGCATTAAAGTCAGTAAAAAAGAAGAAGATACCAAAGTATCTTCTCCGAGAAGGCTTGGAGCCACCGCCTTACTGCACTGCTGCTGCAAAGGCTTCGAAAAATTCGGGGCAATCCCAGGTGCCGCAGGCACTGAACCGATCATCCTTCACAGCCAACTGCACGGTGAATCCGTTATCCAGTGTGAACAGTAGCGACTGATTTCCGCTGACGGAACCGCTGGACTTGTAGGATGCATTGTTAAACAGGGTGGTCAGCAGGGAAGCAATCGTATCCCCATCTGTGATGGTTCCCACATCGCTTAGCTCCATGGCCGTAACGTGGCCTGCAATTTGCAGCGTATCGCTGAGGGTTTCACCGCTCTTCAGCGCTGCGCCGTTGAAGCTGACCCGCTGGAAAAGCCTGGTCACGCCGCTTACCTTGGCAGCCACCAGTGTGCCGCTCATGCCACTGATCTCATATACATTTGTGCCGGATTCGCTACAGTTGCTGAGGATAATGCTGCTGTCGGACAGTGCCGGCTCAGTAGTATACTCTGCCACCGTGCCTAAGCTTGCGCCCAGCTGACTGTCACTGACGGAAGCAGGGACGGTCAGCATGCGGTAGTAAGCTCCGTTCAGGCCGATCAGCGGGAAAGTGCCGCTCTGGCTGTTTTCCCAAATGCTGCTGTAAGCGGGAGCACTGACGCCTGTGGACAAGCTGCCGCTGGCAATGCCGGAATTTTGTGCGCTCAACACAGGTGCGTCCGTTGCTTCACCGGCAGGCTGACTGACAATCAGCAAATTGCTCTGCCGACGGGAAACAGCGCTGGGGATGAATGCCCCGCACAGAACCAGCACAAGGGCGCAGCACAGCGCCGGTACCCAGGTATGCCGGGGGCGGGCAGGGGCTTTTTCTTTCTCGGCGGCTTCATGAATAATGCGATATTTGAGACTTGCGCCGGCATTCAATCCGGCAAGACCACGCTCGGCGGCTTCTGGCAAACGTTCGATGTTTTTCACCGGGCGTCGCCTCCTTTCAAAATGGTTTCTAATCTTTTGCGTCCGCGGGATAAACGACTGGAGATCGTGCCTTCGGGCAGATGCATCATCTCAGCGATTTCCGTAATACCGAAGCCCTGGTAATAGTGCAGCAGGATAACTTCCTTAAAAGTAGGCGGCAGCTGATTGACGGCTGACATCAGCTCGTGCTGTTCAGTCAGCTTATCAATCTCATCCGGGGCAGGTATCAGGTCAAAGGCAGGGGAACCAAGGACCACGCGTTTCAGCCAGGAACTTCGCCAGATGTCCTTACAGCGGTTCAGCGCCACCTTCAGCAGCCAAGCCTTTTCACGGCCTTCCTGCAAATCCGGTGTCGTGGTCATCAGCCGAACAAAAACATCCTGACACACATCCTCTGCCTTTTGACGGTCGCCAAGATAGAAGTAGCAGACCCGCAGCACATCCGTGGCGTATTTCTCGTAGATCTCCTCGAAATACGCCTCATCGTTTCGCTCACAGGTTTGAGCTTGCTGCACTGCTTGACCCTCCGCTTCGTATTGGGACTTACATCCATTATAACGCAGGAAGTGCGTTTTTTCTTCCCGCAAAATGATAACGATTCCAAAAACATTATGATCTTTTTTGTAACAATATACGTCATGAATTTGTAATAATTCAGCAGTGCAAAGCCTTTGCGAGCAGGAAAAGGTTGCAAAAAACAGTGTAAGTGTTTTCATGAAAAACCCTTACAGCACAACGGAAAATGATGAATTGGCACATGCTTCCTATAAGAGGTGCGCCTGACAAGATGTTTTGTATCATTTGGTATGTATCCAGAAATTTAATACAAAAAAAGGTTGACATTGCAGGATGGAAAGATTATAATAGGTGTGACGATAAAAGACGACCATGACGATAAAAGACGACTGCAAAAGGAAGCAGAAGGAGGTACTTCACAGGTATCGGATTGTTTTTGTCGTCGCTGCGTGTGTTAATCAACGAACGAGAGTTCGTTGAAATAAAGAAAGAGGTGTTTCCCTATGAAAAAGCTCGTGGCTGGTATCCTGGCAGCGGCAATGGCACTCACCATGGTTGGTAGTGCAGCATTCGCCGAGGGTGAAACCTATGTTTCTTGGTATACCTTTGGTGACGTTTACCTCACCAGCGTGCGTACCGCTCTGGACGCTGCAATGGCTGAGAAGGGCCTGAACGTGGTTGACAAGGACTCCAATGCTAACCAGCAGACCCAGACCGACGACATCAACACCGCTCTGGTAACCGGTGCAAATGCCATCGTTGTGAACCTGGTTGAGTCCGGCTCCATCGGCACTGCCGAAACCCTGATGAATGCCATCAAGGAAAAGGACATCCCCGCTGTGTTCTTCAATCGTGCTGTTTCTACCGACAACGACGAAGCCGCTGCTCTGTTCAAGGGCTATGAGAAGAGCGCTTTTGTTGGCACCGACTTCACCCAGGCCGGCAAGATGCAGGGCAAGATGATCGGCGAATATGTGCTGGCACACTTCGACGAACTGGACCTGAACAAGGACGGCAAGATCTCCTATGTTATGTTCAAGGGTGACGAAGCAAACCAGGAAGCTATCGCTCGTACCAAGTACGGCGTTGAGTGCGCTGACGAAGTGCTGACTGCCAATGGCAAGCCCGCTCTGGAGTTCTATGATGCAAGCAATGCCAACAAGTACCTGGTTGACCTGAACGGCACTTGGTCCAACACCGCTTCCTTCGACTACATGCAGACCATCCTGTCTCAGTACAATGAGGCGAATGGCAACATGGTCGAGCTGATCATCTGCAACAACGACGACATGGCTCTGGGCTCTGTGAACGCTCTGGTCAATGCTGGCTACAACCTGCCCGGCGGCGAAGGCTGCACCGTGATCCCCGTGTTCGGCGTGGACGCTACCGATGCTGCTAAGGAACTGATTGCCAACAAGCAGATGACCGGTACCATCAAGCAGGATGCTGAAGGCATGGCTGACGCTGTGGCTACCATCACCGCTAACCTGGTGAACGGCAAGGACAAGTTCGAAGGCCTGAATGAGAACTACGAGATCGTTGATGGCTGGACCGTTAACATTCCGTACTCTGTGTACACCGGCGAGTAATTCTGAAGTTTGAATTTCGAATGACTCAGTGCGGAGGGTCTCAGTACTCTGAGTCCCTCCGCCGTTTCATTTGAAAGGCAGAGCCCGAGCGTTGCTAAAAAAAGGGCTTTCTGCCGGAAAGGAGAAGCGCAGTATGGGTGAAAATGTGCTGCTTCATAAGGAGGAGCAACCTGCTGAGGGCAAGGTACTTCTTCAAATGGAGGGTATCTGCAAAAGTTTCCCCGGCGTGAAAGCCTTGGATAACGCTCAGCTATGTGTGAAAGCTGGTACGGTTCATGCCCTCATGGGCGAGAACGGTGCAGGCAAGTCCACGCTGATGAAATGTCTTTTCGGCATTTATCACAAGGACGCCGGACATATTTATTTGGATGGCAAGGAAGTCAATTTCAAGACGTCCAGAGAAGCATTGGACAATGGCGTGGCTATGGTTCATCAGGAGCTGAACCAGGCACGTAAGCGTTCTGTGATGGACAACATCTGGTTGGGACGTTATCCGAAGGTGGTCAAGGGACTTCCTTTTGTTTCGGATAAGCAGTCCTACAATGATACCAAGAAAGTTTTTGATGACCTTGGCATCAATGTGAATCCCAAAGTCATCCTGAACAATCTAACGGTTTCTCAGCGCCAGATGGTGGAAATCGCCAAAGCTGTTTCCTTTAATTCGAAGGTCATTGTTTTTGACGAGCCTACGTCTTCCTTGACAGAGACCGAGGTGGAGCACCTGTTCCGCATCATCAACATGCTCAGAGATCGTGGATGCGGCATTGTGTACATCTCTCATAAGATGGAGGAAATCCTCCGCATTTCCGATGAAGTAACCATCATGCGTGACGGACAGTGGGTGGCAACAAAGCCGGCCAATGGGCTGACCATGGACGAGATCATCCGCCTGATGGTTGGCCGTCCGCTGACGAACCGTTTCCCGCCGAAGGATAACGTGGTCGGGGACGAGAATATTCTGGACGTGCAGGGCTTGTCCGGCATGTATTCCAATCTGCGTGATGCCAGCATCAATGTCCGTAAGGGTGAAATTGTTGGCGTGGCAGGCTTGGACAGTTCTGGCCGCACCTCTCTGCTGGAGTGCATCTTCGGCAGCGCAACGAGAAAGTCCGGCAAGATCTATAAGTCCGGCAAGCTGGTTGCCAACAAGACCCCCCGCGAAGCCATTAAGAATGGCTTTGCACTGGTGACAGAGGAACGCCGTGCGACGGGTATTCTTGGTATCCTTGATATCCGCACCAACACGGTCATTGCAAGCCTGCGGAAGTACAAGAACGGTCCGTTCCTGAACGACAAAAAGATGGCTGCGGCTACGGACAGCATGATCAAGGCTATGAGCATCAAGACGCCAAGCCAGCAAACGAAGATCAACACCCTGTCTGGTGGTAACCAGCAGAAGGTTATTTTCGGGCGCTGGATCTTGACTGAGCCTGATGTGCTGCTGCTTGATGAACCGACCCGCGGTATTGACGTAGGTGCTAAGTACGAGATTTATCAGCTGATTCAGAACCTCGCAAAGCAGGGCAAGGCAGTTGTTATGGTTTCTTCTGAAATGCCTGAGCTGCTGGGCGTGTGCAACAGGATTGTTGTCATGTCCGGTGGTCGTGTGGCTGGCGAAGTGGATGCCGACCATACTTCTCAGGAAGAAATTATGACCCTTGCTGCAAAATATGTATAAGGAGGGCGACTGAAATGCCCGGGAAAATGAGTTCCTTTAACGCACTGTCCGCAAAGGACAAGCGCAGCTTTGTGATCAATTGGGTGCTGGATCACGCCATGATCATCATCATTCTGCTGTTGGCTGTGTATGTACAGATTCAGCGTCCTCAGTTCTTCGGCGTACCTTCGTTGGTGAATATTATTTCCCTGACGGCTGTACGTTTACCTATGGCACTTGGTGTTGCAGGCTGTATCGTGCTGGCTGGTACTGACTTGACCGGCGGCCGTGTGGCTGGCCTGACTGCTTTCGTAGCGGCTATCCTGCTGCAGAAGGCAGGTGCCAATGGCCGCTTCATTGTGGACGGCGTTCCGCAAAATGTGGCGCTGGTCATCCTGCTGGTGATGCTGATCGGCTCTTGCGTTGGCTTCATTAACGGTTTCGTTATGGCTAAGTGGAAGCTGCATCCCTACATCATCACCTTGGCCATGCAGATGATCACCTACGGTGCCTATCTGACACTGTCCAACTCCAAGCAGATTTCCAGCTTGGATCCCAGCTACACCACCGACTTTGTTACTAAGTCCATTCTCAAGATCGGCACCACCTCCGTGCCCATGTATGTGCTGCTGGCCATCGTTGTGACGGCCATCATGTGGGTGGTATGGAACAAGACTACCTTCGGCAAGAACATGTTCGCTGTGGGTTCCAACGAGGAAGCCGCTCGTGTTTCCGGCGTAAACGTTATGGCAACCATCATCGGCGTGTTCATGCTGGCTGGCGCTCTGTATGGCTACACTGGCTTTGTAGAAGCCGCTCGTTTGGGTTCTTCTACCGCTACCCTGGGTCTGAACTATGAAGCTGACGCCATCTCTGCCGTGGTTATCGGCGGCGTATCCTTCGTAGGCGGCACTGGTAAGATCAGCGGTGTTCTGCTGGGCGTGTTCATGATGCAGCTGATTATCTCCGGCATGACCTTCCTGGGCATCTCCGGCAACATCACCTACATCATCAAGGGTGCTGTTATCCTGATTGCCTGCATCCTGGACATGCGGAAGTACATGACCCGCAAGTAATATGTTGTATCAACAGACCTGTCGCTCTTTTCGGCGGCAGGTCTGTTTTGGAGGGCAGACATGGAAGAAAAGAATCCTAAAAAGGATCCGGTTCCTCACAACTGGATCACCAACCTTTACGACAAGCTGAACATTCCCGTGTGG
The DNA here is from genome assembly GCA_963656345.1 of bacterium. Classification (GTDB taxonomy): domain Bacteria; phylum Bacillota; class Clostridia; order Christensenellales; family Aristaeellaceae; genus CAKUFA01. The sequence goes on from CAVKHY010000066.1 coordinate 12,119, forward strand.
GTACTGGATGTTCTGCTGGTCTTCCTGTGCGCCGTGGTGGTGTTCTGCTTCATCTATGGCGCTAATGTTCAGTAAAGAGATTTGATGCAGCCGAGCATGATGTTTTTCGGCTGCTTTTTCATTTTCATTTCTTGCATTTGCGGTGCGATATGGTATACTTGTGCCATTGAGTACTAGAGGGGATGATGGCATGGATCTCCATCAAATGGCCAGCCAGGCACGGGAAGCAGCGTGGACGCTGGCGGCAGCTTCCTGCGAAAAGCGGAATGCAGCACTGCTTGCCATGGCGGACTGCCTCGTGGAAGATCAGGCAGGCATATTTGCTGCAAATGAAAACGATGTTGCCCGGGCAAAGCAGGACGGCTTGGCTGCACCGCTGGTGGGGAGACTTCGCTTTGGCGAGGAGAAACTCCGGCAGGTAACAGACGGCTTGAAGGCACTGGCTGAACTGCCTGATCCTATCGGACAGACGACCCTTGCACGGGAAATTACAGAAGGGCTCAAGTTGTATCGGGTTACGTGCCCCATTGGTGTGATTGGCGTGATCTTCGAAAGCCGTCCGGATGCACTGGTACAGATTGCCTCCCTTGCCTTGAAGAGCGGGAATGCCGTGCTGCTGAAGGGAGGCCGTGAAGCACTGGAAACTAACCATGCCCTGTGCAATAGTCTCCGCCGGGCGGCGAAGCAGGTCGGCTTACCGGAAAATTTCGCCCAGCTGCTGGAAAGCCGGGAGGATGTAGCCGCCATGCTCAAGGAGGATACGCTCATTGACCTGATCATTCCTCGGGGCAGTAACGCTTTTGTACGCTACATTATGGATAACAGCCGCATTCCTGTGCTTGGGCATGCGGATGGTATCTGTCACGTGTACGTGGATCGGGCAGCAGATATGGACATGGCGGTGAACGTTGCGGTGGACAGCAAGGCACAAAACGTGGCCGTATGCAATGCTATGGAAACCCTGCTGGTGCACCGGGAGATTGCATCTGCATATTTGCCCAAGGTGGCGGGAGCTATGCGGAGCGCCGGCATTCACCTGAAAGGGGATGAATCGGTACAGGCTGTGATTGATTGTGAACCTGCTACCGAGGAGGACTGGCGTACCGAATACCTGGATCGCATCCTCTCCATCCATGTGGTGGATTCGCTGGAACAGGCCATTGAGCATATCAATCGCTATGGTTCCCATCATACGGACTGCATCGTAACAGCGGACGATGAGGCGGCAGCACAATTCCTTACTCGAGTGGACAGTGCGGGGGTGTACCGGAATGTATCCACTCGCTTTGCGGACGGCTTTGTGTATGGCTTTGGTGCGGAAGTGGGCATTGCTACGGGGAAGATTCATGCGCGTGGTCCCATGGGTCCTGAAGGGCTGACAACGTACAAATACAAGCTGCTGGGTACAGGACAGCTGATGGCGGAAATGAAGCACGGTGATCGTCACTATACCCATCGGCTATTGAACGAAAATTGTCCCCTGTGACAGGAAAGCGAGCGATGACTGTTGCAAGCGTTACCCTTTGCTCTTTTTGACTTTGACAACACCTTGGCTCGTGGAGATTCCATTGTCCCTTTTCTGCTGTATTGCATCCGCAGGGGCAAGGCACCTTGGTATCAATTATTCAAGGCCATGCATGGCTTTTTGCAGCAAAAGCGCTGTCCAGATAAGGTGAGCCATGCCAAGGCACAAACCCTTTCTTTCTTGACCGGCATGAAGCAGACGGAAATCAATGACCTGGCACGCAGCTTCTGGCGTGAGTGTCTCAGCAAACGACTTTATGCAGATGCCGTTGAAGAG
>CAVKHY010000067.1:0-13849 GCA_963656345.1 bacterium
GTTCAAATCCGCCTATCAGCTCCATGAAACTCCTTGAGGTGTTACTTCAAGGAGTTTTTTGTTGTACTTCTGCCGGACGGCTTGCAGCTTGTCCCGCTGTGCCGTGAGTGTGTCCACGGTGTCTGCTTTGGTCTTCAGCTCGTCACGCTCTGCCTTAATGGCATTCACGGTTGCGACGTGTTCGGCGATGATTTCCTCCGCCTTGTCGTCCTCAATGCCCAGCGCCTTCAGGAACTTGTGCGTCATTGCCATGTTTTCAATCTCCTTTGTTTCGGGGGCAGTGTGTCGCCCTTTGATTGTTTGCCTTGCCCGGTGTGTTGGGCTTGGCTATATGCAATCGGACAGGGCAGTGTGTCGCTCCGTCCGTTATTGCCTTTACAGATTTTTGAAGTAGTCCATGCCGACTTGCTTCAGTCGGTCTTTGTTGGTCATGATAGCGTCCCGGATATAGGGTCGCCCCGCCATTTTGCTCGTGCCGTCGTGAACAAATTTCGCATACTCCAACGTATTGCCAACGTCCACGCTTGCGGTCTCGTTATGCACAATATAGCTCACGTCCCGCATCAGGTCGCCCGTCTGCCAGATGGGCTTGCTGTATCCGCTTTCCATCTGCTGATTGATGCACTTTACCGCTTCCGTGCCCATTGCCACAAGGAAGCCATAGGCATTTTCATTGAGCTGCGCCATGACTTCCTTGCTGTGGTCGATGAACTGACTCCGTGCGCTGTGGCTCATGGAGCCTGTGTGGTTGTTCGTGCTATGGTGGTTTACGGTTGCCATGCTGTGCGCTCCTTTCGGGTACAAGAAAACCGCTGAACATATACATCAGCGGATAGAAATATGATATAATGGGCTTGCCGTCTGGGGGAAAGGACAAAGATGAATCAAGATATACCAGCACGAATGAAAACCGAAGCACGTGACATGACGATGAAAGCCATCGAATCAGGTGCAATTGGCATTAAAGTCACGTGTGAAAAGGACGCTGCGGAATATGCGAAAGCGGTCGCAACGCTTTACAATTCCATTTTAGACGAACTCAAGAAGGGCAGTTTCAACTGATCTGAGGGCTTCCCCTAGTGCTTTCATAGTTTCCCCATAACGTTTCAGGGTTCCCAGACGGTCATATTCCTTGCTTGACATTTCGATGCTAAACTCTTCGTGTGCATGCATCATAGCGTTGATAATGTCTTCGTGGCAATCGTTGAGATGTTTTCTCTCCATGTTCATGTTCATTCCTCCTTCGTGGTACAAGAAAACCGCCGGACGAATGTCCTAGCGGCTTGATTGGGAAAACTGGTGTTTAGGGTCATACCACTTCACAATGAATCTTTGCTGCATCCGAATCCCGATGATTCTGATTTTTGCATTGATTCTTAGTGAAAAAATATCGTCTGATTCTTCCTGTAATCCAAGGGCATTGATTCGCTTGAATGCTTCCCTCGTCAAACTATCTTCCGACAAAACGTGACTTTTGGATTTGCCATTATTGTGGGTCGCTTGCTTGATTTCTGCCCACGTCTGTTTGCTGATTGCAAGCAAGGCTTCAAAGATTGCTTCTGCATCGAAGTCGCTTCTGTGAGGGTCAAAGCGGAATATGCCGTCCGTGTCAACGCTGCTAAAATCGAACAAAATCTTTTCACTGTCAAAAGAGAACGAAATACTTGTTACCTTCTGCTCATTCCGTTTTTCCGCCCCTTTAATCTTCTTGCTCATTAAAGCGAACTGTAATACAAGCCCATTGCATCCTTCGTGATAACATTGCTGCACTTTGCGCCTTCAGGAAGATTGCCCCTTGCATCTTTCCAAGGGTCTTCGCTGTGGGTCTGTTCCCTGAGCCAGTATGCATCCTTGTCACCATAGCTTTTCAGCACGATGTCGATGTTCTCTTTCTGGTCTTCTGTCAGCTCGTTTGGCTTGCCGTCAATCATTTCGGGTGCAATCATGTACTTCCCTTGATTTGCGAAGAACAAGGAAGGGCACACCGGACCGTTCGCCCATGCCTCAAAATCTTCGTCAAACAGAGGTGCTTCCTTCCATGCAAGCGTCCATGCCTGAGCGTAATAGCAAAGCTTTTGAAGCTTCCAACTGCTCATGCATCCCTGCTTGTCAAGGATGTAGCGGGCAACGTCGAAAACGCTCATGTTATCCCACCTTCCGCAAACCTTTTATTTCTTGCTTGCCTGTTCCTTCGCATCATCAAGCGCCCATTGCTTTTTCAGTCGCTCAAGCTCTTGATTTGACAGAATTTCAAGCTCTTCAAGCGTCATTTTAGAAAATTTTTCTCTTAGAGCCATGTCGGGCACGTCATTTTCTTTATATTTGAATTCCATTTACTTGACCTCCTCGAAGGTAAAGCCGAACAACTCCGATAATTTCTTCATTGTTTTTAGCTGTGCTTCATATTCATTATAACCTTTCAGCTTAAGTTTTGCAACCTCCGCATTATAATAATAAGAACTCACTTCACGCTGAGGTGAGGTATAACGGAAAACATTGCCATTATGGCATAACACAATCCCTTCGCCGTACCCGTTTTGCTTAACTGCGTTCACATCGTCGGGGCTTGGCGGCATACTCGCCGGGTGATTATGGAATGCAACCAACTCGCCTTGCTTCGTTTTTCGAATCACACTCTTTATTTCTTCCGTGTATTCCGTTTCGCTTGCCTTCTTGCCTGTGGTGGATTTCGTCCACTGCTTTGTGGTTCGGTTATAGAGATACAAGTCTTCGCCATTTTGCCCTGAACGATGATGCAGCATCTCCTTGGCCGCTTTCAGGAACTCCCGCCGTTCTTCAGGTGTTTCCGCTATTTGGTCGAACTTGTCCGCATAGCCACGGCTTTCAATGGTTCCCGTATCAACGGCATACTTTGTGCTCTTGGTTATAGGTCTTTTCCTGCTGTCGCCCTGCTTCTCGCTTTCCGTTCCGTGGCTTTCGCTCGTGTCCTGCAAGCTTTCCGCCTTGACAATGTTCCCATTCTCGTCCAGCGTTTCATCATGAAGGAGCACGCCCACCTGCAAGTAACAGTGACAGTTGATAACCTCCTTTGCGCTGCCGTTGGGGTCGCCGGGGTAGCGCATGACGCTATCGGGGAAGGTCTGCCCTTGCAGGACTCGCTTGCCGTGCCGTTCCATGTGCGCATCACGGGAATTGACGAATCTGCATCGCCATTCGTTATAGGTTCTCACGCCCTGCTGTTCCGCCTGCTGCGCTGCATCCCAGCGGGCTTGAGACTGTACCCGGTTCCGCTCTGTCTGTGCCACACGCTTTGCCTGATAGGCACTCTGCCCGGTGACACGGCGGATACGCTGCATGATTTTCCGCTGCGACTCGCCGAGGATGGTCGCGCAAAAAAGGAGCATCCGCCGTGGCGGTGCTCCATGGGGTTAGTCCGTGCGATTGTCTTCTTCTTCCCAGTCGATGGAAATGGTAATAGTCTGTTTTTCCGGGTCAACGGTCTTCTTCAGGATGCGGCTTGTACCGTCTTCACGAATGAAACCTGCGTCCCGTGCTTCCTTGCTGCCGATGACGGTCAGGTATGCGGTGATGTGTCCGCCGTTGCCCTTTTTCGGGTTCAGTTTCATTTCTTGCGCTCCTTGTACAAGCTATATGCAAGAATGACCTGTACGATGGCAATAATGACCTGCAAAATGCCTAAAGCCAAACTCATTGTTTCTTGCGCTCCTTTCTTTAATGGTGGTTATATGATACCACAGCATTACACAAAATCCAACATTTTTCGGAACACGTGCACATATTAGGTTTTACCCTCTTCCTTAAAGTGCTGTTTTGCGTATGCCTCCACGTCCACGGATACATTCTTCCAGCATGCCAGCATTGGGTTTGCCCCGACCTTTTTGCATTCTTTTTCCAGCAGCGCCTGCGATGGTTGTGACGGCTTCGGCCTTTCTTCCTTGTCCGTCTGCATGGCGTGCACCTGTCCTGCCATGCAGTCAACAGCCATTTCCATGGCATCGGCAAGATGATCACCGCAGGTTGCACAGCCGAAATCAGGGAAAAGAACGGCAACCATGCCATGATCGCTTTTGCAGAAGATTGCAGGATAGGTGGTCAGCATTGTATGTTCTTCTCCTTACTCTCGCTTTGCAAAAATCAGAGCACGTTTAGCTTTTCCCGAAGTTCTTTCTTTCGTTCTTCAATCACCTTAACCGCATCCTTGTCCTTGATGTTTTCAAGCACAATGGATAGTTCATCCAATCGAATGAGCAATTCCAATCTCTCCTCTTGCTTTTTTGTCATTGCTGATCGACCTCCTGCCTGTCTCGTTCCTGCAGATTCATTTTCTTCTTTACACGTTTGTTTGCCAAGGTGTTCTTGAAAAATCTCATTTTGTCCTTGCGCCAATGAGACACACATGATAGAATAATGAAGGGGGAGGGGCTTGCGCCCCTGTCCCCGTGTGGTGGTTACCGCTTGACCAGCTCGCTGATAAGCTTAATCAGTTCGGCAACCATTGCGACGAGAGCCGTTGCTAGCTTGAGTTTTTCACTCAGCGTGTAACGGTTCTTTTTCTTCCCCTTGCGTCCCATTGGCAACGCTTAAATTTTCAATTTTTCCTGAAGTACCTTCCTGCGCTCTTCAATCGCTTTCATTGCATCCTTGTCCTTGATGTTTTCAAGCACAATGGACAGTTCGTTCAATCGAATGAGCAATTCCATTTGCTCTTCTTGCTTTTTTGTCATTGCTTGTCGTCCCTTCCTCTATTGTTTTGTTCCTTCAAATCCATTTTCTTCTTTTCGTTCCCGTTTGTCAAGGCATACAAGATGATTTTCAGAAAGCCGTCTCTGCTGAACGAAAAAAAGGGAGAGAGGATTGCTCCCCTCTCCCAGTGATACAATTTTCAATTAGTTTTCTTCCACCACGGTCAGGCCAGCGATACGGCCGTTGGTCAGGCAATCGGTGATGGCGTTGCCGCCCAAGCGGTTGGAGCCGTGGAGACCACCGGTCACTTCGCCGGCAGCGTACAGGCCTTCAATCACCGTGCCGTCCTCGCGGAGCACATGGGTATTCACATCCACGCACACGCCGCCCATGGTGTGGTGCACAGCGGGGCTGCGGGGGCATGCATAGTAGGGGCCAACATCTTCGATGAGGGCATGGGTGTTGAACACGGTGCGGCCGAACTCAGGATCATAGCCGCTGGTCACAGCTTCGTTGAACTTCTTCACGGAGTCTACCAGCACGTCAGGATCCATGCCGATCTGCACAGCCAGCTCTTCCAGCGTGTCTGCACGGTAGACTTCGCCGGCAGCCACCAGGTCATCAATATGCAGGCCGTAGGAGTTGTAGCCATTCTCGTCCAGGTCGCTGTTCTGAGAAGAAGAGATGATGTAGAAGATACCATCCGTCTGTGCCAGGGCAGCAGCGGCCAGCACGTCACGACGCTCGGTCTCGTTCACATAACGCTTGCCTTCCTTGTTGACGCAGATGCTGGTAGCATCGCCCACGTGAGCGTCCAGCGCACCGGTCTCCGGGTCAGCAATAGCCAGCAGCTGGATCTTTTCCATGCCGATCAGGCCTGCGCCCACAGCCTGTGCCATCACGATACCGTCGCCGGTAATTGCGGGGCTGTTGGTGGTGGGGATGTTCTCGCCAAGGTCTGCCCAGATGGTGTTGTACTTCTGACGCATTTCCACATTGGCGCCGAAACCGCCGGTGGCAAGGATAACGCCCTTGTTCGCGGTGAAGTTGTAGGTGGTGCCGTCCGTGCCCTTGCCTACAGCGCCAACCACCTTGTCGCCATCCACGGTCAGATCCGTTGCCTGTACTTCATAGAGGATTTCTACATCCAGGTTCTTGGCAGCAATCTGGTTGGTGAACACTTCGATGAAGCCGATGCCGCTCTTGTAAGTCTGGCTCATCTGTGCACGAGGCCACAGGGAACCGATAACAGCCACGGAATAATCACGCCAGTCGAAGCCCATTTCCTTCAGCCACTCGAAGGTTTCAGGAGCGTTCATGCACATATTCTCGATCAGCTCGGGAATCGCTTCATAGTCGCCGCCCTTGTAGGTCTGCAAAGCATGCAGGGAGGGACTGTCAAACAGGTAGGTAGCGCCGGAAGCCTTGTATGCTTCTACTTCTTCCAGCACGGTAGCCTGCCACTTGGCCTGGGTATCGTTCTTGGGTTCTTCCGTTGCCAGTTCCATGACCGTTTCCATCTGGCCTTCGGTCATGCCGTTGCTCTGTGCGGTGTAGGTAGCTGCGTTCATGTAGCCGCCGCTGCGAACGGTGTTGCCGCCCAGGGCAGCCGTCTTTTCCACCACGATGACGCTGGCGCCCTTTTCGGCTGCTGCCACAGCAGCTGCCATGCCGGCACCGCCGCCGCCCAGGATGATGACGTCTGCCGTCTTATCTACCTGCGCATCGGATACTTCCTGCTGAATTTCCACCTGCTTCAGGGCTTCAGCGTCTCCGCCGGCCTTGGTCACAGCATCCGCCACAGCGGCTACGATGCCTTCGCTGGTGAGGGTTGCGCCCGTCACGGCGTCCACAGCCAGGGACTGATACTTAACGATTTCGCCAGGAATCCGCTCAATGGGCGTGTCGCCAATGCCTGCGGTCTCCGTATGGGAAACAACCTCAATGGATTCGATGGCTGTTTCGGAGAAGGTCACCGATACAACGATGTCCCCGTTCCGGCCGGTGCCGGTGCCCTCGTAAACGCCGGGGGTATATCCCTCAGCAAGTGCGAAGGAGCCTGTGGTCACTGCCATGCACAGGCACAGCAGGAGAGCAACCAGTTTCTTCATGAAATTTCCACCCTTTCTCCATACATGCGTTACGCACGAATTACGTAACGCATTATGTATTTGTTTGCTCACAGTATACAATGGGTTCGTGTGCTTGTCAAGCATTTATCGATCTTTTCAAAAAATATTTTTTCTGACCATAGGATTGCCAGAAAAGACATGATCGGTCACTGCGCAAAGAAAAAGGTTCCGCACCCTTTCGAGTGCGGAACCCTTGGAAACCAGAGAATCTTAGTTGATGGAAACATACACCGTGTAGGAAGCAGACTTGCCGCTGCCGTCATTTGCGGTGGCAGTAATGGTGGCAGAGCCCACGCCCACAGCCGTCACAATACCGTTGCTGGTCACAGAAGCGACACCGGGATTGCTGGAGGTGTACGTCACGCCCTTGTTGGAGGCATTAGCAGGCAGAATCTCATAGCTGGCATAATTGACCTCGCCAACCACCAGATTGGTCTTACCGCTGACGCCCACATAGGTCACAGGGATGGCAGCAACAGTCACCGTATAGGTGCCCTTGATGCCGCTGCCATCCTTGGCCGTTGCCGTGATGATGGCCGTGCCAGCCGCCTTAGCGGTCACAACACCATACTCGTTAACGGTTGCGACCGTACTGTTGCTGGTTGCGAAGGTAATGCCCTTATTGGCAGCATCGGCAGGCCACACTTCATAGGACAGATTCTCGGTGGAACCCACATTCAGCGTTCCCTTGCCATACAGAGCAATCTTGGTCACCTTCTGGGTATTGGTGCTGACGTTCACCGTATAGGTGCCCTTCACACCGCTGCCATCCTTGGCCGTTGCCGTGATGGTGGCAGTACCCTTGCCCACGCCGGTCACAACGCCGTATTCATTGACAGTTGCAACCTTTTTGTTGCTGGTGGAGAAGGTGATGCCCTTGTTCACTGCATCAGCAGGCCACACTTCATAGGACAGGTATTCGACAGAGCCGATGCCCAGGGATCCCTTGCCGTACAGGACAATCTTCGTCACCTGACCGGCCACGGGGTTAACCGTCACGGTGATGGAAGCCTGCTTGCCGCTGCCGTCGTTTGCCGTTGCCGTAACATTGGCAGAGCCCACACCCACAGCCGTTACCATGCCATACTGGTTCACGGTAGCAACAGCAGGATTGCTGGAGGTGTACGTCACCGTCTTGTTGGTGGCGTTCACAGGCAGGATTTCATAAGCCAGGTACTGCACTTCGCCAACCATCATGGATGCGCGGCCAGATACGCCTACATAGGTCACAGGCACCGTTGCTGCGTTGCTGACCACCACATCATAGGAAGCGGTAACGCCGCTGCCATCCCGTGCGATAGCCGTAATGCGAGCAGTACCGGCTGCAACAGCCTTCACCACACCGTATTCGGATACGGAGGCAACCTTGGCATTGCTGGAAGTGTACATAACCGACTTGTCGTCAGCATTTACAGGCCATGCAGCGTAAGCCAGATATTCCGTTTCGCCTACGGTCAGAGCGCCCTTGCCGTAGATCTCCAAGCGGTTAACCAGGGTCTTGGAGGTGCCAACGTTGACGATAAAGCTTGCAGACTGCTTGCTGCCGTCAATAGCCGTTGCGGTAATAACCGCCTGACCATAGGTCTTACCGGTCACAATGCCGTACTGATTGACGGTTGCAACGTTGGCATTGCTGGAAGTCCAGGTCACGGACTTTTCGGTGGCGTTGGCAGGCCAGATCTCATAGGCCAGGTACTGGACTTCGCCAATGCCCATGGCAGGCTTGCCGGTGACGTTCACCTTGGTGACCAGCACCTGATTGTTGGAAACCGTTACCGTGTAGCTGCCGTACTTACCGCTGCCATCGTTTGCAATGGCGGTAATCACGGTCGTGCCGACGGAATGAGCGGTAACAACGCCATACTCGTTCACCGAGGCAACATTTGCATTGCTGGACATCCAGCTGACCGTCTTGTCATCGGCGTTCACAGGATAAATTTCGTAAGCAGAGTAGCTGACGGCTTTGGGATACAACTCCGTCTTGCCGCTGGCTCTGACTTCGGTAACCTTTACGTAGTTGTCCTTGACCGTCACCACATAGCCGCCGCGAACCAAAGTGCCGTCGGTGGCAATGGCGCTGATCATGGCCGTGCCGGCAGCATAGGCGGTCACCTTACCGGTCTGATCCACGTTAGCCACAGTGGGGTTGTCGCTGACCCAGTACAGCACCTGATTGTGGGCATTGCTGGGCGCAACGGTTGCTGCGGCCTGAATGGTTTCACCCACGCCAATGAGGCTGCGGCCGGTAACGGTTACGCTCTTCACATTAATGACCGTCTTGCTGACGCTGAGCGTCATGGTTGCCTTCACACCGCTGCCGTCCTGTGCCGCTGCGGTAATGATGGTGGTGCCGGCCGTCTTTTTGCTGGCGGTAACCTTACCATTCTGGTCTACCGTAGCCACGGAGGTGTTGCTGCTGGTCCACAGCAGCTTCTTGTTGGAAGCATTGCTGGGGGTAATGGTATAGCCGATATAGGCAGTTTCCTTGTACACCATGCCGGTCTTGCCGGTCAGGCTGATCCAGGTAATCGGCACATTCTCAATGCCCACTACGAAGGAACCATACACATTGGTATCGGCTACAGAAGTAGCGGTAATGACCACCGTGCCGCTGGCCACAACCGTCACGTTGCCCTTCTGGTCAACCGTTGCAACGTTTGTGTTGGAGCTGGACCAGACAACACCCTGGTAGGATGCATCCGCAGGAAGCACGGTGGCGGTGAAGGTTGCCGTTTCACCAACCGCCATGGAAGCCTTGCCTGTCACATTGATCTGCGTCACAGGAATCAGGGCGTCCACCGTCAGTTCGTAGGAGTCGACGATGGAGGTGTTGTCATTGGCTGCGGCCACGATGGTGGTGGTGCCTGCGCCAACGGCGGTGATCACGCCCTTGTCGGTGATGGTAGCAACAGCCGTGTTGGAGCTGGAGAAGGTCAGCGTCTTGTTGGTGGCTGTGCTGGGCTCCACGCTCCACGCCAGATTGTAGGTGGTGCCGATCTTCATGCTGCTGTTCTTATTGGTGATGGAAACCTTGGATACCCGGGTTTCATCATCATAAGCAGGGGTTACGGTCAGCACATAGTAGGCGAACTTGCCGCTGCCATCGTTGGCGGTGGCAGTAATCAGTGCCTGACCGGCGCTGCGGGCATAGACCACACCGGCGCTGGTGACCGTTGCCACAGAAGTGTTATTGGAGGACCAGGTAACCGTCTTATTGGTAGCCGTGGTCGGCAAAACGGTAACCGTGGGGTAATCGCTTTCACCAGCCTTCATCGTAGTCTTTGCAGACACGGTGATGCTTTCCACAAGCACATTAGAGGCTGTCATCAGCTGTGTCAGGCTGGTCGGCATGGTGGCTTCCGTAATGAAGCTGGCCACACTCGTTTCTGCAAACGCAGACGCTCCGCAGCCCAGCGTCATACTAAACGCCATCAGAAGAGCCAGTACTTTGACAAGCACTTTCCGTTTCATGTTCTGTTCTCCTTCCTTCTTTATCAAGAGCCTGCAGCAGCCGAGGCACACTGCAAAGCCTGATACCATATGGAATGCATTTCGAGCCCCAACAGCCGAGCTCTCATCACGTGGATTATAGCAAAGTATTTCAATTCTGTAAACAAACCATGTAGATTTTTCGCAAATTTTTACGATTTTGCACGGATTCTGTAATGATTGTATGTCGAAAGTCTGTTTCATCTATCTTCGTTCCCACATAAACAGACCGAAGTCTGTTTATGTTTCCGGCAGAATCACCACAAAATCCGGGTGGATCATCATTTGCATCGGGTCGCCTCCGGCCTGAAGCACACAATCCGTCACCGCCTGGATGATGGCATTGCTGGTGTGAGTGGCTCCAGTCACCGTATCTACCGCCAAGGACTGCCAGGTGATGATGTCCGTCGAGATTCGTTCGATGGCCGCATCGCTGATGCCCGGGGTCTCCTGATGATCAAGAATGGTGATACTTTCAATAGCCGTTTCCGAGAAAGTCACCTCCACGGTGATGCTGCCCATCTTTCCCTCAGCCTCAGCAGTATATGTGCCCGGCTGAAAAATCGTTTCTGCGCATACCGGCCATGTCATGAGCAGCAAAGCGGTGACAAGTAAGAGCAGCCTTTTCATGAAGTGTCTCCTTTCTTCTTATTCTTGCCTTTGCAGAAAGCTTTCCATGACGTAGCCTTCCATGACGTCCGTTTTCACGTGCGCCCAGCCGTCTTCTTCGCAGTCCGGCAGCACAATCAGCTGCTGATGTAAGTACAGTCTCCGCAGCACAGTGGCGGATGTGTTCGGCTCTTCCCGCAGGTTCACACTGCTGTCCTCATCAATGCCGGTGATTTCCGCCAGATAGGCTCCAGCAGGCAAGTCGTCGGTCAAGGTAGCAGGCATCAGGGTGGGGCGTGGGGTGGCCGTAGCAGCAGGACCGGGTGTTTCCACCAATTCCGCCTGGGCAGTCGGCAGCACCGCACTGCCAGATGGCGCCTTCATCAGGGTCATGCCGGGATAGTAGAAGGAAAGAATCTCCACATAGGTTTTGCCGTAGTGGGATGCCATCCACTGAGCCCCCCGCTGGCTCATTCCGACGCCGTGACCGTACCGGCGGGATTCCAGCACAAACTGATCATCCTTTTCCACCACGGTGACAATTTCGTTATCTGCCCCGTAAATGGAAAGATTCAGGGCACGCAGTACGGATGGAAAAAGCTTCAGCGTCAGGGTGCAGCTGTCCGCTACCGGGAGGAACACACTGTACACCGGTGTGGGTGCAGGGGTGGCGATTGCTTCCGCCGTCACCATGGTTTCAGGAACCGCAGTCGGCGTAGGAGAGGCGAACAGGCTCAGTTCCGTATCCCCGTCCGCTGCCGGAATGGCCGTGGCACCGGGGGTGTACAGCACCTGCCGGCCGGACCAGTTGAAGGTAATCGTCAGCTCCGTCATCAGCTTGCTTTCATCGCTGCTTCGCGGCGTAGAGAGACTCACTGCCGTAATGCTGTCAATCCGCAGAGAGGACACATCCGTATCCATCCCCCGCTTGGTCATCTCCCCTTGCAAGGCATCCGCCAACAGCTTTAGGAAAGCATCCGGCAGCTTTTCACCGTTCTTGTACAGGCGGGCACGCTTCACAGGGCTTTCCGGGTTCTCCACATCATAGGGGTCGTCTGTCACTTGATAGTAACCCCAATCCCCCTTGCTGCCCCAGACTGTTTCAACTTTTTCCGTCTGTCCCCCATTGCTGGCGGCATAGTAGCAGGTTGCCAGTGCTCCTTTGTATCCGCCCACCACGCCTGCAGTTTCCTGCACAGCCTGAATGGCGTTTGCATTGCTGTAGTTAATGCCAAGGAACACCTGATTGGCCGTGGTATCCACCATATCGTAGGCGGCAGAAGCATCCAAGTGCGCCATGGCGTAGGTTCTGGCACAGATGGCCTGGGCTTTCAAGGCCTCCAGCGGAAAGCTGTTGCTCATTTCGTAGGGAACGACGCCCAGCAGGTATTCCTCAATGGTCAATGCCAGCACGGGCATCAGCTGCCCATCCTGCACGGTAAAGGTCAGCGTACCCGGGTACAGGTTGCCGCCCTCCACAAATCGAATGCCTTCCTGCCCGCCTTGCGCAGATTGATTCTGCACCAGCTGCACCTTGGTGCCAAGGTTCAGGCTCATCCCCTCATAGAATAGGTAGATACTGCCGCTGCGAATTTGCAGGGTGATCTCGCTGCCTTCGGGGAAGCCCATGGAGACGTTGGATGCAAAGGCGGTATACAGCCCGTCCAGGTGCAGATCGGCACGATCCGTCAGGCCAAGCCGCTTCAGGTAGATGCGCACCGTTGGGGACGCATCCTCCCCATATGCGCCTGTACACACAGGCAGGATTGCGAAGCAAAGCAGCAGGCAAAGGAAACGCCTGATCCGACTGATGGAGATCATCTCCTTTCTTCACAAAAGGCCTTCGCTTATGCTTGCCATATAGGATGCTCCCTATAGACATAACGCTTGAGCGAAGGCATTTCATCCTGAAAGAGGGAAATTTTTAATTGGAAGCACATTGTTGTTCGAATTCTCCCGGGGTCATGCCGGTATACTTTTTGAACACCTGGCAAAAATAGCTTTTATTGGGGTAACCGCAGGACTGGGCAATGTCCTGCAGGGACTTTTCCCCTTCCTGCCGCAGCAGTTCCTGTGCTTTGTCCATTCTGGTAGCCGTCAGGAAGGCGGAAAAATGCATGCCCGTTTTTTCGTGAAACAGGCGGCAGAAGTAGGCCGGGGTCAGGCCCAAAGAATGGCTCAGGTTTGCCTGAGAATAGGGTAGCGAGCAGTCTGCACGGATCCCAGCAATCACCCGGTCAATCGGTTCTGCCGCCGAGGAGACCGTGGGGCATGCCCGCAGCCGGGGCTGCAGGGAAGCAATCCAGCTAAGCAGTGCTTCCTTAGGCTTCCGGGTCATTTCGTTCAAGTTCAATTCTTCTGTCAGCTTGCGCAGGCTGATTTCCGCATGCTGACTCCACACTGCCTCAATGACCAGCGGCACCATAGCAAAGCACATCCGATTAATTTCCGTTTCGTTGCGCAGTGCCCGGGTCACATAGCCGCCGAGGCTGGCATACTGCCGACGCTTAATCAGCGTTTGCAGTCCTGCACGGTGGGTGCGGGCATCCGATGCTGTCATCGGTGAAACCTTGTTCCACCAGTCGGAGATTTCCCGCATAGGGGTCATGGCCGCATGCCACAGGGAGGGCGAAGCAAATTCCTCGCCAATGGTCAGTGTGCCTTCCTGCTCCAGCAAAAGGCTGCACTGCTCCAGCAAAGCGTGGCCGCACAGCCAAAGCACGGTTTCCCGGTGGGCAGCGGCAGGAAAATGGGTGCAGCACAGCATGATGGTCAGCCGATCCCCATCCTCAGAGAAGCCCCAACCGCACACGCCGGCAGGCTGCATACAATCCGTCAGGCAGCTTTCCAGCTGCATCCGCTGCTCGTCTGTCAGGGGGACGTCCGCATCCCAGCAAAGCATTCGCCAGGCATAGGCCTCCATCCCTTCCGGCATGGTGGGGCTTGTCGGGTTG
>CAVKHY010000068.1:0-13828 GCA_963656345.1 bacterium
ATAGAGCAGGGAGGCAGGGCACACCACCAGGTTGGGCATCCCCACCTGCCGGTTGGGGACGGTTTCCAGATAGGCAATGACCTGAAGCGTTTTGCCCAGGCCCATTTCATCTGCCAGAATACCGCCAAAGCCGTAGCTCTCCAGCGTTTTTAACCATTGATAGCCCGTCAGCTGGTAAGGACGGAGTTCCGCAGTTAGCTCTTTGGGCACTGCGTAGTCACTTTCCGCAAGGGTTTTGAAATTACGAATCATGGAGCGGAAATGGGTATCCCGGCGAACCTGAATGCCTTCACTGCCCGTCAGCACCGTATCCAGGTACAATCCTCGGCAGGAGGGCATGGTGATGCTGCCACGCAGGAGATCCTTCTCACTTAGCTGAAGCATCTGAGTGATTTCCGCCAATTTCTCGCAGGAGGAACCATTCAGCTGCATATACCGTCCATCGGTAAGGCGGTGATACTTTCTGCGAAGCAGCATGCTTTGGTAGAGGGCATGCAGCTCCTCCAGCGGGAATCCGCCGGTATCCAGGGACAGAGAAAGCAATCCATCCGACACCGAGACCCCAACCTTCACCGGGGCAGGCATCATCCGTTTGTTCTGAAGACGGTCGCTGAGATAAACTTCGCCCCGCTCACGGAAACGATCCATGCCTTCTGTCAGGAAATCATAAACAGCGTCTTCGCCTGTCAATTCGAACCCATTTTTCTCATTTCGCCGGAACACCTGCTCTGCAAAGTACACCATGCTTGCTTCCTGCTTGACATTCCGCCGAACTTTATCTTTTTGATTGACGTTTGATTCTGCCGCAAAGGTTTTATCGCCATAGGCGAAGATGATTTTCAGCGTCAATGTTTCATCCTGCAGATCAAAATAAAAGCGGGCGGTGCATTCATCCGGCAAATAGTTCTGCAGCAACGCCTCCTCATCTTCAACGGGCACCTGATCAATAATTTCCGGAAGCACGCATCCGCAGAAAGTCGGCAAATCCTCCTGGGACAGATAGATGGTGCTTTGCCCCTGCTTCAGCAAAGGATAGACCTTTTCACGAAACATGCTTGTGCAGCGAAGCAATTCGCTGTCACCGGCGGCATAAAAGGTGCGGCTGCTGCCAAAGAAGGTATAATTTTGCGGCGTGATGATCTGAAGCTCTGCACCTTGATCTTTTTTCGTGATTCTGACGGAGACCTTCGGGTCTTCCTCCTTTAGAACGATAAAATCTTGATGTTTACACGCCACCGGCTGGCTTTTCAAAATATCAAAAAGTCGATCAAAGGCATCCCCGGAAATGGTGATCTCATTGTTGTTGCGGAAGCTGGATTCGTAACGGCTGTAGTCAAAGATGTTCTGCGTACGGAACTGGGGGAACTCATTCATGAGCAGCTGGATAAGCTCCTGCGAAACGTTGTCGAACTGCTCAATGCTGTGATTCAGGGTCAAGCCCTTGCCGTAGCTTTCTGTTTTTCCGTCACGAACATGGTTCAGAAAAGTGAGAATACTTCGAACCACATAGAGCTTATTATACCCTACACGAAAGGTGACACTCGGATAGCTTCCTCTCATGATGGAAAACTGTGGGACAAGATGGGCTAATTCACGGGGAGCTTCCGGCGGCTTCTGGGACTTCTGTAAATAGCTGTCCAGCAGAAGTTTTGCATAGATATTTGTTTCGCCTGATGATGGGGCATAGTGCTGAACATAATAAATCATTGCCGCTGCAACATGTTTGCAGATGCCGTAATTCCAAAACCTCTCGCAGGTACAATCCGCATCATTCATTTTCCCATTATCAAGATAAAAGCACACCGTATATCGCCTTGTTCCCCGCACGATGCTGACCACTTCCTGGGATGTACCGGAGGTCGAGATGGTCATGACCAGAACACGCCCCTCCTGGTAATACTGCATCCCTGCATTGTAGTCGTTGGAAGAAAACAGCTGCTTGACCTGCTCGAGATTCATGATGATGCTCCATTCCGCCGGCGGCAAAAGATCGATAAGGTTTGCTCCAGCATATTGTATCATATTTGTCCGTCTGGGCAAAGCAGGGGAGGGGGACGGAAAGGTCATTTTTATGATGGAACCCTTCCTCCACACAAAAATCCGCCCCTGCTTCCGTTTCCGAAAGCAGGGGCGTTGATGTTTTCCGTTGATGTACTTAACAGCCTTCACAGGTTCTGCCGATGCATGCGCATGGCCAGCTGCTCCTTGACCATGGTATATTTTTTCTCCGGCACGTGCAGCACCTTGCCGTTTGTTAAAGTCATGCTGAACCGGGAATTAGACTGCTCCAAGCAAGTCGATCATGTGGCAATGCCTTTCAGACTTGCTCAGGCCTGCTTGCCGGCGACTACCACGCCTTCGGAATCCTTCTTGGCATGGAAGTAAGCACGGAGGGAGTTGACCACGATGGTCACGCCCAGCACCATCAGCAGCACGGCCAGGATCAGCTGCAGGCCTTCCACCATGAAGGTGCCCGTGCCGGCGGAGAAAGCGTTCACCAAAGCAATGGTCTTTTCCACCAGCGCCGTACCGGTGACAGCCAGCATGATAACCAGCGGCGGGAATACCATCTTGTTGTCCCGTCCGGTTACCTTCAGGAACACGCTCAGGGTCACCAGCACCAGTGCGCTCAGCAGCTGGTTAGCAGAACCGAACAGAGGCCAGATGTTGGTGTAGCCGATCTGGGTCAGCACATAGCCCAGCGCCAGGGTCACTACGGTAGAGAATACCTTGTTGCACAGCACCTTCCGCCACAGGGGAGCGTGCTCCATGTCATCCACACTGAACAGCTCCTGGAAGCACATACGGCCGATACGAGGCACAGCGTCCAGGGTGGTCAGTGCCAAGGCGGATACGCACATGGTCATGAAGCAGTTGGCCACATACTCAGGCAGGCCGAAGTTGGTCAGGAAGCTGGCGACACCGGTGGAGAACACCTGGAAGGGCGTACCGGCAGCCGGCGTGCCGTCTGCAGCAGCCATAGAACCTGCCACGCACAGGGCAACCACGGCCAGCAGGCTCTCCAGCACCATGGCGCCGTAGCCTACCTTCAGCATGTCCTTTTCATTGGCAACCGTCTTGGAGGAAGTACCGGAGGAAACCAGGCTGTGGAAGCCGGACACGGCGCCGCAGGCTACCGTGATGAACAGCATGGGGAACATGTCGCCAAGGCCGGCAGTGAAACCGGTGAAGGGCTTCAGGTTCATGGCAGGATGTGCCACCAGCAGACCCAGCACGGCACCGGCGATCATGCCGATGAACATGTACACCGTCATGGCGTCACGGGGCTGCTTCACCAGCCAGATGGGCACAACGGCAGCGAAGAAGATGTAAGCGAAGACCACCAGTGCCCATGCGCCCTTGCTCAGGTACACAGGGAACATCATGCCCAGGGCGAGGGAAGCGAAGGTGAATACAAGACCCAGCACGGTTTCCTTCCAGCCGGTGAACTTCCACTTCCGCTCGATGAGGCCAAAGACCATGGCGAAACCGATGAAGAACAGGGAGATGGAACCGGCAGCACCGTTCACCTGGGCGTTGGCCACCAGGGTGGTGACCCCATCGGTAACGGTGTAGGCATTGAAGGTGCCCACCACCATGTCAGCAAAGGCAGCGATGACCAGCAGGGTGAACAGCCAGCAGAACAGGAGGAACAGCTTCCGTCCCAGCTTGCCGATATACTTTTCAATCAGCAGACCCATGGACTTGCCCTCGTTCTTCACGCTGGCATACAGGGCGCCAAAGTCCGTAACAGCACCGAAGAAGATGCCGCCCAGCAGCACCCACAGCAGCACCGGTACCCAGCCGAATACAGCCGCCTGAATGGCACCGGTTACAGGGCCGGCACCTGCAATGGAGGAAAACTGATGGGCAAACACGGTATTGCTGTCCGTGGGCACATAATCCTGACCGTCTTCCTTGGTAACGGCAGGGGTCTTAGCTTTGGGGTCAATGCCCCATTTGTTTGCCAGCCAACGGCCGTAGAGTAAATAAGCAGCCAGCAAACAAACAGCAGCGATCAGGACGATTACCAGGGTATTCATCTTCGAACACTCTCCCTTCTTACTTGCCAACATCCCTCTGCAAACGAAAACGCCCTCGTCTTCCCGCCCTATGAAAGGGGACGGATGAAGACGAAGGCGTTGAATCCTCCGCGTTACCACTTCATTTGCCGTTCACAAAAAGAACGACCTCTCGCTGCGACTATTTCCCTTCGGAAAGACATCGCACTCTCTTTTAACGGTGAGACACCGGCTCTGAATTACTCATGCATGCGCACTTTCACTGAGCTGCTCGCAGGTGATAACTGCCGAAACCGCTGTCGGCTCGCACCACACGCCGACTCTCTGAAAACGGATGCCTTCGGAAGCTTTATCCCGGTCATCGCAGTTGAATGTTGACGAAGGGCATTATATCGCCATCTCTCATGCATGTCAATACAGTTTTCTTAAAATACATTCGAAAAACAATTTGCTTTTCCGAACGTTCGGATGCTGGATCTGCTTGATCCATCCTCCATGGTTCATGCTGTGAATTGTGCATATTTATTTCTTGTACAAGTATACTTATCCCACAAAAATCGACTTTTTTCACCCTTTCGCTTGACAGGGTCAGGCGAATCATTTATAATGCGCTTTGTCAAAACACAACGCTTTGACAGGGAGTAGTAAGCAGTACGTTTTCCTCCAGAGAGCCGCAGTTGCTGGGAGTGCGGCGTTGAACAAACTGACTGAACTGGCCCTCGAGCGGTTCCGCTGATGACTTCGGTAGGTGGAAACGGGTTTCTCCCGTTACAGAGATAGGGTATACATCCCTTGGGATCGTACCTGAAGGAGCGCCGATCCGTCCATCATTTGATGGAGTCGGTAAAAGAAGAGTGGTACCGCGAGTCATTCGCCTCTTCGTGCATCAGCACGAAGAGGCTTTTTTGTTACCCGATGTCACTCTTCCCCTGATCTCGGCCGGGTCAGGCGGCGGTTCTTCGAAGGAGATCAACCGAAAAGAACAAGGAGGTTTTCCTGATGGAGAAGAACATTGCTTTGATTCCCGGCGACGGTATCGGCCCGGAAATTGTTCGTGAAGCGGTGCATGTGCTGGACAAGGTGGCAGAAAGCTTCCACCACACCTTTCACTATGAAGAGGTATGGATGGGCGGCTGTGCCATTGATCGCTACGGTTCCAGCCTGCCGGATGACATGCTGGCAAAGGCAAAGGCCGCTGATGCGGTGCTGCTGGGTGCTGTGGGCGGTCCCAAGTGGGATCATGTGCCCAAGGAAAATCGGCCTGAGCGAGGGCTTCTGCGCCTTCGTGCCGGGCTGGGGCTCTATGCCAATATCCGTCCTGCCCGGATTTTTCCTCAGCTTGCCCCGTCCTCGCCCCTTCGCAGTGACATTGTACAGCAGGGCATTGATTTTGTGATTGTCCGTGAATTGATCGGCGGCGTGTACTTTGGTGAACACCGGACGGAAGAGCGCAACGGACAGCGTGTGGCCACGGACGTTATGTCCTACAGCGAAGAGGAAATTCGCCGCATTGCCCGCTCTGCCTTTGAAACAGCGCAGAAGCGTTCCCACCGTCTTTGCTCCGTGGACAAAGCCAACGTGCTGGACACCTCTCGGCTATGGCGAAAGACGGTGGAGGAAGTCGCCCAAGATTATCCGGATGTAACCCTTTCCCACATGTACGTTGACAACTGCGCCATGCAGATTGTCAAGAACCCCGCCCAGTTTGACGTGATTGTCACGGAAAACATGTTCGGCGATATTCTCTCCGATGAGGCCAGCATGATCACCGGCTCCATCGGCATGATTCCTTCCGCCAGCCTCGGCAATGGCGGCCGGGGGCTGTATGAACCCATTCACGGTTCCGCCCCGGACATTGCCGGGCAGGACAAAGCCAACCCCATCGGTACCATTCTTTCTGCTGCCATGATGCTCCGCTATTCCCTGGGCATGCCGGCAGAAGCGGATGCGGTGGAACAGGCTGTGAACGCCGTGCTGGAAAAAGGCTACCGCTGCGCTGACATCGCCGCCCCCGGCGAGCCTTCCATTGGCTGTCAGCGTATGGGTGCCCTGATTGCCCAGGAAATCAAAGCGAATTGATCGTGCGGGAGGATATGAAAATGATTGCTATTGCTTCTTTGATTGTGTTGGTGGGCGTTATTGCCCTGAGTGTTATCACCAAGAAAAATGCCGGCGTTATCGGTCTGGTGGCGGCTTATATCTTTGCCCTCATTGCCCATGCCTGCGGCACGGAAATCAACGTCAGCAAGATTGTGACCAGTAACTGGCCCATGAGCGTTTTTTTCATCGTGCTGGCCACCACGTTCCTCTTCGGCATCGCCACGCTGAACGGCACCACCCAGGCGCTTTCCAAGAACATTGTTTGCCTGGCACGGGGCAACGCCAAGGTGCTGCCCATTCTGTTCTTCCTGTTCGGCGCGGTCATCTCCGCTGCCGGTGCCGGCGGATTGATCGTGGCCGTAATCATGCCTGTCGCCTTGTATGTGGCGGTGGAAAACGGCATTTCTGTGCTGATGATGAGCCTTGTCACCATGGGCGGCATTATGGTGGGCGGTCTTTCCCCCTTGGCCATTAACGGCATTGTGGCACAGCAGCTTTCCGTATCCAACGGGATTATCGCTGAGGATCTCTCCGGCTACATGCCCCTGTGGGGCGCTTATGCCGCCGCCATGACCGTATTCTCCGTTGCCGCCTACTTCATCTTCGGCGGCTTGAAGCCCAAGCAGACCAATGCGGAAAAGCCTCACTTCGTTGCCTTCGACGCCAAGCAGTGGATGACCATTGCCGCCATTCTGGTGGTGTTGATCGGGGTCATCTTCTTTGGCCAGAATATTGGCCTGATCTGCTTCGCCTGCGCAGGCATTCTGCTGCTGGTGGGGGCAGTGGATCAGAAGAAGGCCATCGCTTCCATCCCCTGGGGCACCATCATCCTGATTTGCGGTATGTCCGTGCTGATCTCCGTGGTGAACCAGTGCGGCGGCATTGCCTTCCTGTCCGACAAGCTGGAAAACGTGATTACCGCCAATAGTTCTCAGCCCATTATGATTGTGTTGGGCGGATTAATGGGCGCCGTATCCAGCGGCACCGGCGTGGTCATGCCCACCCTGATTCCCTTGGCCGCCGACCTGAGCGGCAAGCTGGGCATCTCCGCCATGACCATGGTCATCGGCGTCATTGTGGGCACCAACGGCGTGGTCATTAGCCCCTTGAGCACGGTAGGCGGCATCTGTGTTGCCTGTGCTCCGGATACTGTTGACCGGGACAAGCTGTACAATCAGCTGCTGCTGTCCGCCGTGTCCTTCATCGGCTTCAGCGTGGTCTGCTCCTTGCTGGGGGTGTTTGGGGGCTGATGTGGCCTCCTAATACCGAGTATCCAATATTGAGGAACATTCCCTTTTGACAAAGCCGTTCGAGACAATTCAGGTATCCACCCCCTGTTCTGCAATGACAGGGGTGGGTACACTCAAAGCACAAGCAAACGATACCGATGGTATGGAGGGCTTGTGCTTATTCAATTATAATAAGAAGGCAATGGATGACGTGGGGGTGTTCCGTATGCCAACCGCAGCTTCCACAACAAGCTCGTGCAGGGGGAAATGATGCAGTGTATGTCTCGCTTCAGATAATCCAACCGTACATTGGTATGGCAACACAAGGCGTGTTCATCGTCATTTACATGTGCTAACACTCATGGCAAAGTGCTTTGCCTTGCTGCATAAAAAATCCCCCCTGCCTTTGGCAAGGGGGGAGCATGTCACCTTGATCAGTCGTTTTCGTACCAGCAGATGCTGTTGACGCTGACGGGGGTCACTTCGTTCTTCGTCCAGTAATCACCCACGGTGCTGTCCACATCGATGCGGGTCTCCACCGCTGCGCCGGCAGGAATGCCCACGTTGTACAGGCCGTCGGTTCCCACGTAGAGCAGCTTGCCGTCGGCATCATAGACGCCGGCTACCATCATGGCGTCGTACACGGTTTCGCTGGTATTGTTGGTAATGGTGAGCACCACGCGGTAATAGGTGGTGCCCGAGCGGTCGTAGGATTCCACCACGGCGGAAGTATCCAGCCGGGGATAGGTTTCTTCCTTGCTGGTCTTGCCGGTAACGGTCAGGGTGTGGTCGGCAATGTCGCTGAGGCTGTCGGCGTCATTGGCCCAGACGTTGTTCATCACATAGCCCGTTTCGCCGGGAGCCAGGATGGAAGGATAGGCGGCATAAATGCTGTCGGTTTCCGTCACGTCCCCGTCCTCGTTCAGCACTTCGATCACACCATCGTTAAATTCCACGTTTTTATCGCCGGTGTTGGTCACCTCGGCAAACAGATAGCCCACAAAGCCGGAGTAGAATTCCGTGGGGATATAGTTTTCCTGGGCGACCTCCAGCTTGCCTGCGGCCAGGGCGGCGGTGCAGCTCAGGGTCAGGCACAGAGCCAGCAGCACGGCGGCAAATTTCTTCATGCGTTTCAACCTCCAAATTTGTACGTCTGTCACGTCTTTGCCATTGTAGCACCGGAGCGGGGGATTGTCAAACCGCCGGGGAGTTGCGGACAGGGAAAGACCCCTTGCCTTGCCCCGGCAGAATGGATATGATATAATCAGGAAGAGGACGACCATGAAAGGAGAAAAGCCATGATCGTTGGTGAATTTGTGGATACCTATCCCCCTTGTGTGGACGGCGTGGGCCGTGTGACCTTCAGCTATTGCCAGAACCTGATTGCCCTGGGCCACCAGGCTTATTATATTGCCCCCAATGCCCCCAGCGGGGAGGAAGTGTGCGACTTTCCCACCCTGCTGCAAAAGAGCCTGCCCCTGCCCGGGGAGGCTTACCGGCTGGCGCTGGCCAAGCTGGACGTGCGCTACCGGCTGAAGCTGGACGCCATCCCCTTCGACATTGTGCACACTCACAGCCCCTTCAGCGCCGGAGAGGAAGCCCTGCGGGTGGCAAGAAAGCGGGACATCCCCCTGGTGACCACCTTCCACAGCAAGTACTATCAGGATTTTTACGATAAGACCCACTCGGAGCTGATCGCCAAGGAAGTGGTGCGGCACATTGTCCGCTTCTATAATAAGTGCGACAGCGTGTGGACGGTGAACAACGCCACCGCCCAGGTGCTGGCGGATTACGGCTATCATGGAAACATCCTGGTGATGGAAAACGGTACCGACCCGGTGGAGCCCAAGGCGGAGGAAGTGACGGAAGCCAAACGCCGCTTCTGCCGGGAAGGGGTGCCCGTGTTCCTGTTTGTGGGGCAGCATAATTATAAGAAGAACCTCCACGGGGTGCTGGGCGCCATGGCCATCCTTCGCCAAAAGGGTCAGCCCTTCCGCCTGGTCACCGCCGGGGACGGGCCGGACTTTGACGCCATTACCGAGGAAGCACGGTCCCTGGGCATCGGGGACGCCTGCACCTTCGAAGGATTCATCAGCGACCGGAGCCGGCTTATGGCCCTGTACCGCTGTGCCGATCTGCTGGTGTTCCCCTCCGTGTACGACAACGCCCCCATGGTGCTCCGGGAGGCGGCTACCATGGCTACCCCCGGACTGGTGGTGAAGGGTTCCTGCGCCGCCGAAGGGGTGGAGGATGAGGTCAACGGCTTCGTCTGCGACAATGAAACCCCGGAGGCCATTGCGGACACCATCCTCCGTGCCCTGCCCATGCTGGAGACCGTGGGGGAAAAGGCACGTGAGACCATCCCCATGCACTGGAAGGATATTATCCTCCGTGCCGTGAACGAATATGAAAAACTCATCCAGGAAAAGCAGAAGGGCCGCCGGGAGGAAGATGCATGAAGGAAGAAAGGATCCACGGCAAGGTGGAGGGGATTCGGGATTCCCTCCTTGCCCAGCTACGGCAGCTGTATCAATATCAGGTGGAGGAGGATGTGTTCCTCCCCCATGATCTGGCGCAATTCCTGGCCAAGGCCAGCTGTGCCATGAATCGGGAGATTGCCCTGTACATCACCCGGGATGGGGAAATCGTGGACGTGTCCGTGGGTACGGATCGGGATGTGGAGCTGCGGGATTACCGCCTGCGGCGGAATCCGGATCGGCTCAGCGGCGTTCGGTGCCTCCATACCCATCCCAACGGGGACGGGCACCTCAGCGATGTGGATCTCAGCGCCCTTCGTGCCTTCCGCTACGACGGCATGACCGCCCTGGGGGTGAAGGACGGAGAGCCCACCTTCGTCCAGTCTGCGTTCCTGACCCGGGGAGCGGAAATCCTGCTGACGGACACTGCCCGGTGGTACCGCCTGCCGGATCGGGAATGGCTCGCCCAGATTGAGGAAAGCGACAAGGTGGTAGGCCGTGAAGGCAAGGGCAAGGAGGCGGACGCCCCCGAGCGTGCCGTGCTCATGGGCATTGAAAGCGAGGAATCCCTGGCGGAGCTGGCACGGCTGGCAGACACCGCCGGGGCTCAGGTGGTAGGCGCCTTCCTGCAAAAGAAGGACAAGCCGGACACTGCCCTGTTCATCGGCCGGGGACGGGCGGACGAATTGTGCCGCCAGTGCCAGGCGCTGGAAGCGGATCTGTGCATCTTCGATGAAGAGCTGACGGGCATTCAGGTGCGGAACCTGGAGGACATCCTTCGGGTGAAGGTGGTGGATCGCACCACGCTGATCCTGGACATTTTCGCCCAGCGTGCCACCAGCGCCGAGGGCAAACTGCAGGTGGAGCTGGCGCAGCTGCAATATCAGTCCACCCGGCTCATCGGTCAAGGCGTGGTGCTGAGCCGTCTGGCAGGCGGCATCGGTACCCGGGGCCCCGGCGAAAGCAAGCTGGAAATGAACCGCCGCCGAATCCGGGAGCGAATGACGGATCTTCGCCGCCGGCTGGATGCCCTGGAGAAGCAGCGTTCCCTTCGCAGAAAGAGCCGGGAGAAAAGCGACATTCCCGTGGTGGCGCTGGTGGGGTACACCAACGCCGGCAAGTCCACCCTGCTGAATGCCCTCAGCGGCGCAGGGGTCTATGCGGAGGATAAGCTGTTCGCCACCCTGGATGCGGTCAGCCGCCGGGTGGAGACGGAGGAGCACACCGCCTATCTGCTGACGGACACGGTAGGCTTTATCCGCAAGCTGCCTCACACCCTGGTCAGCGCCTTCCGTTCCACCTTGGAGGAAGCCGCCCTGGCGGATGTGCTGGTGATCGTGTCCGACGGGTCTTCCCGGGAGATGCAGGAGCAGCATGACACGGTGGAGGAAGTGCTTCGGGATCTGGGCGCCACGGAGCAGCCCCGCATTGAAGTCGTTAACAAGTGCGACACGGGGATCGAAACATCCCCCATCCCCGGCGGGGTGCTGATTTCCGCCAAAACCGGGGAAGGCCTGGATGTCCTGCGCAGCCGGATCGCCGATGAATTGCAGAAGACCCACGCCCCGGTGACCCTTGTGCTGCCCTTCAGTCAGTACGGGCTGCTGGCCAAGATTCGCCCCCTGGGGCGGGTGGTCGGCGAAACGTATACGGACGAAGGCACAGAGCTGACCATGATTCTTTCTGCCGCCGACAGGGATCGGCTGGCCGCCAAGTATGGGAAGGAAATCTTTCGCTGAGGCGATTTGTCAATCTAGTCCGATTACAAGCAACTATATTTTGTTGTTAGGCTTTGCAGGGGGCTTTCCGGTCGCCCCCTGCACCCCTTCGGGCACGTCCTTCGGATGAAGTTGAGCTTTTATGAAAAAACAATTATTTAACCTAACAGTATCCCAAACTTTGCTTGTAAGGCGGCCGCCGAAGGGGTCAAGGGGGCGACCGGAAAGCCCCCTTGGAAACATCACAAACGAATAGAATGGTAAACCCCAAAAGCAAGGTGCCCCGAAGGGTCCAAGGGGCGATCGGAAAGCCCCTTGGAATAAGCAGAAACGAAAAGTAACAGGCACCCCCGAAGGTTTCAAGGAAGTCAAGCCCCCTTGAAAACGCTCTTCTTCCTGCATGAATAAGTGCAGCCTCTGTTTCATTTTAAGGAGAAAAAAGATGGAATCTGTCGACAGCCTGCGCCTGCAGGCAGAAAAACAAACCGATCCCAAAAAGAAAAAAGCCCTGCTGGATCAGGCAGCGACCCTGTACCCCCAGGAGCTGTCCATTCAGGAAGAACTGCTGCACCTGGGCAGGCTGTGGCAGCGGGATCCCCGGCACCTGGACTATCACGTCATTAAGTGCTACCTGCTCCACGTCTTTCAGGATCCGGCTTCCGAAACCCCGGACATGCGGAAGCAGATGCTCCATGAACTGACGGAAGATCCCCAGCTGCTCCTTTGCCGCCAGCTGGCAGGGGACAAGGAAGAGGCCTTCCTCCGCCGGTACGTGACCCGGCTGTGCAGGGAGTATGTGAAGCTGTTCCTGAAGGGATCCAACGCCTGCAACGGCACCCTGATGGGCATCCGCATCATTCCCCTGGAAAGGTGCCTGGCCAAGCCTGTGGCGCTGATGCTGCATAACATGGAGGACGCCTGCCTGCCTGCTCCCTTCGATACCCTTTTCCCGGAATGCCTGCTGGAGGTCTTCCGCAATGATGTGGGCAGGGATGTGTACCTGATGGCGGCACGAGAGGAGCTGAAGCGATGACCTTTCTGCAAAAGCCCTGGCTGAAAAAGACGGTGCATGTGCTCCTGTCCCTGGTGCTGACAGCCGTTGTGATCGCCGTGTTTTACCTGGCGGTGGTGCTGGGTCAGCCCACGGCGGACGAGGATGACGTTACCGTGGCGGATGCCGCCTCCCAGCCCCTGCTGTCTCCCTCCCCGGCGGAAAGCATTACGGCGGAAAGCCAGCTGCCGGAGCTGATCAGCCATTTCCCCACCCCAGTGCTGTCCTTTGTGGCCGGCACAGGGCCCACCCTCATTGCCGCCTCCAGCTACGATACCGCCTTTGAAAACGGGTTTGCCCGGATTCTGGATCTGACCTATACCATGGAGGACGGGGGCAGGGTGCAGCTGCGCACCATTTACCCGGCACGGGCCTTCTCCCTGATTGACCGAGGGGATTATCACCTGAACCAGGTCACCAGCCTGTCCATGGCGGGGCTGAAGGCGGTGAAGATGGAGAACCAGACCACCATCCGCCTCCATGCTCAGGGGGCGGAAGCCCTGTACGTGGTCACCATGCCCCTTTCGTCCGGGGACGAAATCACCAGCCTGATGCAGGGCATGCAGCTGAGCACCAAGGCGGGGGAAGATTCATTTGCAGGGACGTAAGCGGGGTGAAGCCCCTCGTTCCATTGATGGTTCGCCTTATCAAAATACCCCAAAGGGGGCGATCCCTCCAACGCCACCCTAGAATTGTTGATGGTCACCTTTATGCGAAAAGGTTTTCAGGTGTTACGAACGTTTCGTTGGTATTAATCATCAACCCATTCAATCTCCGACTCAGCTTCCCAAAAAGTTTTGCCGTCAAAGATTGGTGCATCCAAGAAGGCTTCCAAGCATTTTTGCATGGATACATCATCATGAATCCAGATAAACCCATCATCATCCCACGGAGGAGCGTATCGAAAAATTTCCATATGCCCTTTCTCACCTTTCATCCATCCTTGGAACCAGTATTTGATACCATGAAAGATGTAGATGATGTTTTGCCCTGAATACACTGTATCCACAAAATCATGTGGATCGCCGTTGATCATGATTTCACCCCCACAAGAAAGCGTCGAAGATGTCTTTTCATAGCTGCAGTAGCACGGTATGCATCAGACCTACCGCCTTTACCCTCTTTGCTTAAGCTGAAACTTGGGTCATAGGTGTGATAGTGCAATACATTGGTGTGCCTATTGCCTGTTAGGGACGGTTCCGGATGATAGCCGATTTCGAGGTACAGCACG
>CAVKHY010000069.1:0-13758 GCA_963656345.1 bacterium
CGCCGTAAGCATAAACGTTTCGGCTCATGAGGAGAAAACCAAACTGCATGGCACTGCTGCCCAAAGCTGTCGGCAAACCGATGCGGACAATTTCCTGCAGCTTGGACTTTTCCGGCTTCATCTTGGTGCGCTGGAGACGAACCTGGGCATTCGGTCTGGTGAGCAGTACCAGCACAACGACTGCAGGCACGGCCTTAGCCAGTACCGTGGCCAGTGCGGCACCGGCGGCACCCCAGCGGATGACGACCATCAGCAAGGGATCCAGTACCATGTTAATGAGGATGCCCAACAGGTTCATCAGCATGGGCTGTACCGTATCACCGTGCGCCTGACGAATGGCCTGAAAGATGTTGACGGTGAACAGAAACGGCATATCGAAGGATACGATGCGCAGGTAGGTGGTGGCATGCTGCCAGGTTTCACCATCCGAACCAAGCCAGGTGACAATGGCAGGCGTGAAGGCTTCCAGCGCAAGGACGCAGACAAGGCAGAACAGCATGGAGCAGAAGTAAATCTGATTAGCCATCTTCTCCGCTTCTTCATGATGCCCGGCACCTACGTACTGGGAAATCAGCACCGATCCTGCTACGGTAAGCCCGCTGCCGAAGTTGACCACGGTGTTCTGCACAGGGGTTACGAGGCTGATTGCGGCCAAGGGAGAAGTGCCGATTCGCCCAAGCCAGAAAGTATCCGTCAGGTTGTACATGGTCTGCAGAAAGCTGTTGATGATGACGGGAACGGCAATGGAAAGAATGGCTTGAAGAAGGTTACCATGGAGAATGAGATCTGTGTTGCCGCGTGGAAGCCGTTTCACTGTTTGTCACCTCACATCCGTAGAATTTTCGACGAGCTCATTATACACCTGTCATGATAAAAAAGAAAGCGTTTACAGAAATAACTTCTTTCTTCACGGCAAAAGAAAAGTATCAAATTAAACGCTTGCAGGAAACGGTGACACGCCGTTGACAAGGGAAAAAACCAAGAGTATAATGGATTTAAGTTGATAATGCTTACATTACCATACGAGGAGGAGTGACTGTCCATGAAAGATGTTCGAAAATACGTGATCAGCTTTCTTGACGCCTACAAGCCTTATAAGGAGTACTGGAACTATGAGGATGGGTGCGTGCTGATCGGCTGCATCGATCTGTATGAAGCCACCGGGGAAGATGTATATCGGACGTTCGTGCTGGAGTATTTATCCAGCCGGGTAGAGGAAGACGGCACGATCCCTTCCTTTGAAAAGAAATTCAACATTGACTCCATTAATTGCGGTAAGGCACTGTTCTTCGCATGGCAGGAAACCGGAGAGGAGCGATATCGCAAAGCGATTGAGTTCCACATGGATCGGCTTCGTCAGCACCCTCGATGTGCATGCGGGAATTTCTGGCACAAGGCCATTTATCCCGAACAGATTTGGCTGGATGGGCTATATATGGCACAGCCGTTCTACATGGCCTACGAAACCACCTTTGATGGATTGGCAAATGTGGCAGATGTTACCAAGCAGTTTGCCAACGTACGTCGGTATCTGTATGATGAAGAAAAGCAGCTGAGCTATCATGCCTGCGATATGGCTAAGCAGCAGCAGTGGGCGAACAAGGAAACGGGATGCTCCAGGAATTTCTGGCTTCGCTCCATGGGCTGGTATTTGATGGCGATGATCGACTGCATCGGCATTCTGGGGCCGGACAAGTTGTATGAGCATTATCGGGCTTTGGTGGATCTTTTCCGGGAAACCCTTCGAGGTATCCTTCGCTATCAGGACAAGGAAACCGGTCTGTTTTATCAGGTGATTGATCACGGCGAAGTACCGGAGAATTACTTGGAAACCTCGGGCTCTGCCATGGTGGCCTACGCCATATTAAAAGCCGTGCGCCTGGGCGTGATCAATGGGGAAAAGTATGCGGCTTTGGGACGCAAAGCCTTTGAACATCTGGTGAGCGATAAGCTTCAGCCGGACGAAAACGGCAACCTGCACCTGACTGACATTTGTTGGGTGGCGGGCCTTGGACCGGGAGAAAAGCGGGATGGCTCTGTGGCCTATTACCTCTCAGAGCCTCGGGTCAGTGATGACAGTAAGGGCGTGGGTCCTTTCATGATGGCCTATGCAGAATACCTGAATGCCGAAGAAAAAGCCTGACAGGAGGGATAAACCATGAAGCTGACTTGTTTGTTTGTTTCGGGCAGGAGTGCTGCTTTTCAGCTGGAAGATGGCGGATTGTACAATACCTTGAAGCCCTACACGCTGCGTATCAATGGTGAGCGCTGCGTGACCACAAATCAGGTGGTAACGAACCTGTACGGATTGTGGCCGGATACAGAATATACAGTGGAGGTGCTGGACGGGGAGGAGCAGTTGGCAGCCATTTCCTTCCGTACCGCCTTTGAAAGTGTAACCCTGAACGTGCGGCGCTTCGGTGCAGTGGGCGATGGCGTCCATGACGATACGCCGGCCATCCAGGCGGCAATCCTATGCTGCCCGGCAAAAGGCCGTGTGCTGATCCCGAAAGGAAAGTATGCGGTAACGCCTCTGTTCCTGAAAAGCCATATTGCTATTGAACTGGCAGAAGGCGCAGAGCTGTGCTTGAACACGGATCGTCATTGCTTCCCCATCCTTCCCGGTATGACAGAAACAACGGACGAAACTGGGGACTACAACCTTGGCACATGGGAAGGGAATCCGCTGGATGCTTTTGCTGCGTTGATTACCGGCGTGGATGTGGAAGACGTAAGCATTTACGGTCCCGGCAAGCTGAACGGCAGAGCGGACCAGGCGGATTGGTGGGTGAACCGAAAGCAGAAAAACATTGCTTGGCGCGGACGGATGGTTTTCCTGTGCCGCTGCAGCAATGTTACTTTGCAGGGCGTCAGCGTATGCAATAGTCCCTCTTGGAACCTGCATCCCTACTTCAGCAACGATTTGAAGTTTATCGGCATCTCTGTTACCGCTCCTGCGGACAGCCCCAACACGGACGGTTTTGACCCGGAAAGCTGCAGAAATGTACTGCTGGCAGGTGCTCATTTCTCCTTGGGAGATGACTGTATTGCCATCAAGGCCGGGAAAATCTACATGGGCAGCACCTATAAGACGCCTTGTCAACATGTGGAAATCACCCATTGCCTGATGGAGAATGGACACGGCGGCGTAACCATCGGCAGTGAAATGGCCGGCGGTGTTCATGATGTGTTGGTGCACGATTGCTTGATGCGCAATACCGATCGTGGTCTGCGGGTCAAAACGCGCAGAGGCCGGGGCAAGAACGGCGTGATCGATGAGATTGTTTTTGAACGGGTGAAGATGGAGCACGTAGGCGCACCCTTTGTGGTGAACTGCCTGTATTTCTGCGATCCGGATGGTCATACACCGTGGGTGCAGTCTCGAGAAAAGTATCCGGTAGATGATTCCACCCCGCGGGTGGGCAAGGTGATTTTCCGTGATGTGCAGGCAGAAGACTGCGGAGCCTGCGCAGGGTATTTCCTTGGCTTGCCGGAACAGCCCATCGAACAGGTGGAGATGGAAAACGTCACCTTTACTTTTGACAAACAGGGCAAGCCCATGTCGCCGGCTATGGCAGAAAATGTGGAGCCTTGCCTGAACCAAGGCATCATTGCCAAATATGTAAATCGCATCGTGATGAAGAATGTGCACATGACGGGGCAAGCGGGTGAAACTCTTTCTTGCGAACAGGTCACCCATGTGGAAGGAGCGTAAGGAAATGAATATCGGTATTCGGATGCATGATATGGCGTCAGGCACCATTGAAGAACGAGCATTGTTGGCAAAGCAGCAGGGCTTTACCTGCGTTCATCTTGCCCTGAGCAAGACGATTTCACCCGCGTACATGGATCCAGCTGCAGCAACACCCGGACTGGCAAAGCACCTGAATGAAATGCTCCACGGGGTTGACGTGGCGGTGCTGGGGTGCTACCTGAACCTGGCACATCCCGATGAGCAGGAATATCAGAAAATTCTGAAAAAATATGTTGCACACTTGCAGCTTTGCCGGTGGATGGGGGCAGGGGTCGTCGGTACGGAAACAGGCAACCCGAACGAGGCCTATCGGTATGATCCTGCAGCTAGCCATACAGAGGCAGCATTGTCCCTATTCATTGATCGGCTGCGCCCTGTGGTGGAAGCCGCAGAAAAAATTGGCGCCACCATGGCCATTGAGCCGGTATACACGCACATTGTATCGGACGGCAAACGGGCTCGGAAGGTACTGGATGCTATCCAATCGCCGAATTTGAAGATCATCTTCGATCCGGTGAATCTGCTCCACCCGGATAATGTGATGCGCCGTGATGCAGTGATTGACGAAGCAATCGACTTGCTGGGCGATGAGATTACCGTCGTCCACATGAAGGACTATCATGCTACGCCGGATGCGCTGTTGGCCTGCGCTCCCGGTCTTGGCGAAATGAACTATGATGCTGTGCTTCGCTATTGCATGGAACACAAGCCCTATGTGCAGATGACCTTGGAGGACACCAAGCCTGACAATGCAGAACAGGCAAGGCTGTTCCTGGAGAAGCGAGCGGAAGCACTGCGATAACGATTATCTTGGCCGCAAAGCAACATGCCGCAATTGCAAGTACAAACCGCTTTGAAATTGTTTTGATTTTTTGCGCGGAATATGATAAAATCAGTTGATCCTTATTCTATAGCAAGGTGGCGATGAATTGTGCAGCGGCCTCGTGGTGACAACCAGCAGCGCATTCTTGATTTCATTAAGTCGGAGATACAGACCAAGGGTTATCCGCCAAGCGTTCGTGAAATTGCCAATGCAGTAGGGTTGAAGTCTACCTCTACGGTACACGGACATCTGCAGCGCCTTGAAAAGCGCGGCTTGCTCCATCGTGACGCAATGAAGCCACGTGCCATGGAGGTTGTCGGTGACCCGAATTTCATTCGTAATGCGACGGTGGCCGTGCCTGTTGTGGGGCATGTTCAGGCTGGCGTGCCCATCCTGGCTGAGCAAAATTTGGAGGACTATGTTTCACTTCCTGAAGTAATGCTGGGCCGTGGCGATCATTTTATTTTACGTGTTCATGGGGACAGCATGATTAATGCAGGTATTATGGATGGCGATTATATTATCGTGCTGCAGCAAAATCATGCTTCTAATGGGGATATTATTGTCGCCATGATTGATGATTCTGCTACCGTGAAGCGCTTCTTCAAGGAAGAAAACGGTACCTATCGTCTGCAGCCGGAGAATCCCACCATGGAGCCCATTTATACCAAAGAATTGACCATTGTCGGCGAGGTTGTCTCTCTTTTCCGGCTGATCAAGTAAGGCGGAGGTGTCAAATTGATCAGTGCTGAAGAACGCAAACGCCGTGTGGCAATTCCAACCTATAGCCTGGCTGAAGAGCTGATCAGCTCTATTTCGCATGGCATAGGAGCTTTGCTTGGCATTGCCGCATTGGTGCTCTGCATTGTTAAGAGCTGCAATCCTTTCGATGGATTTAAGCTGGCTTCCTCTATCGTCTTTGGTGTAACAACAGTAATTTTATACCTAA
Organism: bacterium; assembly: GCA_963656345.1. Lineage (GTDB taxonomy): Bacteria > Bacillota > Clostridia > Christensenellales > Aristaeellaceae > CAKUFA01. The sequence continues at coordinate 5,527 of CAVKHY010000069.1, forward strand.
TGAGCTGCCTGTATCACGCATTGAAGGTGAACCGGGCCAAGCGTGTATTTCGGGTTTTTGACCACTGCACTATTTTTCTATTGATTGCCGGAACCTATACGCCTTTCACCCTTGTCACCCTGCGTGAAAGCATGGGGTGGTGGCTGTTTGGGGTCATTTGGCTCATTGCCATTGTCGGCATTGTGCTGAATGCCGTCAGTCTGAAGAAATTCGCTAAGATATCGGTGGCGTGCTATCTTGTAATGGGATGGATGGTGATCTTTTCCTTCCCACAGTTAAAGCTGTTGATGGATGCTCGTGGCGTTAACCTGCTTCTGGCAGGCGGATGTGTTTACACGCTGGGTGCCATCCTATACGGCATCGGATCGAAAAAGAAATTTTTCCATTCTATTTTCCACTTCTTTTGCCTAGGCGGCACCATTCTTCATTTCTTTGCCATTTATCTTTATGTCCTCTGAAGAAAGAAGGAAATGCCTCAATGTATGACACGCCTGCTTGGCCAAAAGAAAAGAGCGCATTGTATGCGTTGCTGAAGGAACAATTAGCGGCGCTGGTGAGCGGATGTACAAGCCCCGTGGCTGGCATGGCCAACTGTGCTGCACTGCTGTGGGAGGCGCTTCTTGATATCAATTGGGTTGGCTTTTACCTGCTGAAGGAAGATACCCTGCTTCTAGGCCCTTTTCAAGGGAAAGTTGCCTGCACAAACATTCGATTGGGTCGGGGCGTTTGCGGCACGGCGGCACTTCAGCGTAAATCTCAGCTTGTTGCAGATGTGCACCAATTTCCGGGGCACATTGCCTGCGACAGCGCATCCAATGCCGAAATCGTTCTTCCGCTGATTTTTGATGGACAGCTTTATGGCGTGATGGATATTGACAGTCCGCTGCTCAACCGCTTTGATACGGAAGATTTGCACGGTCTTGAAGCTCTTTGTCGGGTGCTTTCCGCAGCATCGTGGAAGGACGGTTTGCTTTGATGCAGCCTGCAATCAACCTTCGCCCTTTTACGAGAAGCGAGTACCACAATTTCTACGCTCACTATATGACTGATGCTTTCATGATGACGGAACAATATCTTTACTGCAGATCTTATGCGGATCGATGCTTTGATTATGAATGCCGGCAGCAGAAATGGCATCCGGTCTTTGGCATTTTTCTTGATGATCAGGATTGCATTGGTGCTTTATCCTTAAAGCTTGCTGACGGAAACAGCAAAACCTGCGAAATTGGCATCATTCTTCGGGATGATACGTGTAAGGGACATGGCTACGGCACAAGAGCTATGCAGCAAGGCATTGCCCTGGCAAGGGAAGTTTACGGCATCCGACATTTTTATGCTGACACGTCCGACACAAACGAACGAATGAAGCATATCCTGGTTAAGCTGGATTTTCACCTCACAGCAAGGCATGTGATTACCCTAGGCATGGAGCCGGAAACAAATCTGTTGCGATACACACTGGACTAAAAAGCGGGGCTGAGCATGGTATGCTCAGCCCCTTATTTGTCTCACTTAGTCGTCGTCATTGTCGTCCTTCTTAGCCGCAGCAATGATTTTTTCAGCCACGTTCGGCGGAACGTCCTCATACCGTTCAAACTTCATGGTGAAAGAACCACGAGCCTGAGTCATGGAACGAAGATCCGTTGCATACTTGAACATTTCGGACATAGGTGCTTCGGCTTCCACCTTCTGCATGCCATCCACCTGATTCATGCCGATGATCCGGCCACGGCGCTTGTTCATGTCGCCCATGATATCGCCCATGTACTCATCCGGCACCAGCACTTCCACATGCATGATGGGCTCCATCAGCACGGGACCTGCATCCATACAGCCCTTCTTGTAGGCAATGCGTGCAGCAGTCTTGAAGGCCATTTCAGAGGAGTCGACAGGGTGGTAGGAGCCATCATACAACTTGGCATGAACGCCCACCATGGGATACCCGGCCAGCACGCCGTGCGCCATGTTCTCACGCAGACCCTTCTCAACGGAAGGAATGAAGTTGCGGGGAACCACGCCGCCAACCACGGCATCTTCGAATTCGAAGTCCGTACCGTTCAGTGAAGGAGAGAACTCGATCCACACATCGCCAAACTGACCATGACCACCGGTCTGCTTCTTGTGACGGCCTTCCACCTTCACAACCTTGCGGATTGTTTCACGATAAGGAATCTTGGGATCCTGCAGCACGGCATTCGCACCAAACTTATTGGCAAGCTTGTTGCGGATAACATCCAGGTGCATTTCGCCTTGGCCGGAAAGCAGGGTTTCCGTAGTTTCCGTATTCTTTTCCAAGGTAATAGAAGGATCTTCTTCCATCAGGCGAGCCAGGCCAGAGAAAACCTTATCCTCTTCACCCTGCTTAGCGGCATACACAGCCTTGCTCATGCATACCGGCGGGAAGGCGAGGGTCGGATACTGAATCGGTGCGTTATAATCCGCCAGCGTGTCACCGGTAGAAGTAAACTGCAGCTTGGACAGCGCACCCAGGTCGCCGGCATGGAGCTGCTGCTTCGCAATCTGCTTCTTGCCGCGGAGAATGAAGATACCGCCGGTCTTTTCCGTCTTATCCTTGTTCACGTTATACAGGATGGTAGAGCTGGTCAGCATACCGGAGAAAATGCGGAACAGGGACAGCTTACCCACAAAGGGGTCAGCAATGGTTTTATAGATAAATGCGGAGAAAGGCTGATCATCCTTGCAGACACGCACCTGAGCTTCGCCGGTACGAGGATTGAAGCCGGCATGCTCAATGCCGTCATGGGCGGGAGAAGGAAGATACTTCGCCATCAAGTCCATCATGCGTGCAATGCCTACGCCGGTTACAGCGGATACAGCGCACACAGGAACGATGCTGCCATCTTTCATGCCCTTACGGAAGCCCTTGAGGATTTCATCATAATTCAGCTCACCCTCATCCAGGTACTTCATCATCAGGTCGTCATCAGCAGCGGCAGCCTGCTCAGTCAAATAATCAAAAGCCCGGTCTACCTTTTCCTTCATATTTTCAGGCATCGGCACTTCTACACTCTTCTTATAGGCGCCTTCGTAGGCCTTCTTTTCCAGCACGTTCACAACGCCGCGGAAACTTTCGCCATCGCCGATGGGCATCAGCACAGGCACTACGCAGCTGCCGTGACGGTCACGCAGCTGCTGAGTTACCTTGTCAAAGCTTGCGTGCTCACGGTCCATCTGATTCACAACAAACATACGGCCGACGCCGCTCTTTACGGCATACTTAAAGGCCTTCTCAGCACCGACATTAAAGCCTGTTACGGCACTGACCACGATGCAGGCAGTCTCAACAACGCGGAGGGGGCCGGTAGTTTCACCAATAAAATCAAAATAGCCGGGAACGTCAATGATGTTGAGCATCTTGTCGTTCCAATCGATAGGAGCGCAAGCGGCGCTGACAGAGCATTTACGCTTGATTTCTTCAGGCTCAAAGTCCGTCGTCGTCGTTCCGTCCTCGACTTTGCCCTGACGATCAATAATACCGGCAGCGAAGAGCATAGCTTCCGTTAAAGTCGTCTTGCCCTCGCCGCCATGTCCCATGAGGGCGATGTTGCGAATGTTTGAGGTCAAATAATCAGCCATATCCGTTTCCTCCTTGTTATCATGGATTCCACCCATGGGGTATAGAATAAATCTTTGACTTTTATTCATCGACACCATGATGTTGTGAGGATTATAACATAAAAATGCCCAAAAGAAAAGCTTTGAATTGCAGCAAAGCTTATCTTTGGCACTTTTGTATAATGTTCGAATGTTTTATTTGGTTTATTACAAGCCGGAAACTACAGATAATTGCCTCGCAAGGGTCAGCAATTCCAACATACAGGCATGATCTTCCTCTCTGGTGCTGCTGGAGAGCAACATAACGTCGCCATCTCCGTCACGGCGAAGCAGGTCTTTTTTTTCCAGCACACGTCGCAGCTGTTTCGCAGTACCGATGTTGCCATCCATAACCTGAATGTGGTCAGGCAAAAGCTCGCTGAGCAGAGGACGCAGGAAAACATAATGGGTACAGCCCAGTACAATGGCGTCTACCTCAGCCAGATCATAAGCCGAAAAGACCTGCTGCAAATAATGCTTCGCTTCATGGAAATTTCTTTGCTCTACCAGTTCCATCAATCCGGGGCAAGGAAGAGGAATAGCACCCTCACCGTAACGTTCCATCAGAGATTGGAATTTCGGTAAACTCAGGGTTACGGGTGTTGCCAACACCAGGATGCCACCTCCACGCCGAACCAAAGATGCCGGTTTCAGTGCAGGCTCCATACCAATAATCGGCAACGTCATTTCCTGGCGAAGAGTTGCCGCCGCTACGCTTGTTGCGGTATTGCAGGCAATAACAACAGCCTTCACTTCTCTTGCAGTAAGTTCCGTCATCACCTGACGGACGCAAGTCATCACTTCATCAGGAGTCTTCGTACCATAAGGGGCATGGAGGGTATCTCCGTAATAGACAAATCGCTCGTGAGGCAGTTCACGCTCCAGCTCGGCAAGGACGCTGATGCCGCCTACACCGCTGTCAAAAACGCCAATGGGATTTTCTGCGTTCATTCCGTAAAGCTCCTCTTTCAAGATTGATAGGGACATTATAAAACCTTCTGCCATGAAAAGCAAGTTTCTGAACGGCTGTACATTCGACGTTTTGGCCATTGGATGCCAAGACGAAGATCCTAGTGGTATTCCGTGTTAAAATATGATAAAATATCAGGGAGGCAGTTGGACTTCCGTGCGGCAGGAGGCGAAGAGGGTATGACAGAGGTAACCATCCTGCCGGATGAACGAGTGGATGAGCTTCAGTTGGCAGACATGCATATTTTGCAAAAGCAGCGCGGCTTTCGCTTTGGCATGGACGCTGTGCTGCTGGCGGATTTCGCAAGAATTGACCCAAAGGCTGTTGTTGCTGACTTTGGCACAGGCACAGGCATTTTACCGATGCTTTTGTACGGGCATGGGAAAGGATGCTGCTTTGAGGCCTTTGAATGTCAGGCTGATATGGCCGACATGGCGCTTCGCACGGTGAAGATGAACCACTTGGAGCATATTATTCACGTTCATCCTGTGGATGTAGCAGCCGCTGCTGACCTGATTGCGCCCGGAACCTTGGACGCCATCATTTGTAATCCGCCTTACGGCATTAGCGGTACCACCATTCGCAATCCGGATGACGCCCGCTGCGTCGCACGACACCAAAGTGAGGAAGGGATCATCGGCTGGTTCCGCATGGCACATCGGCTGTTGAAAGGCAAAGGAAAGTTTGCAATGGTTTATCCCGCTCCGCAAATGCTGCAGGCTATGAAAGACCTGGAAGCGGCACACCTTGCTCCAAAGCGGTTTCGCTTGATTTACCCGAGGGCGGATAAACCGGCCAATCTGGTGCTGATTGAAGCATTGAAGGATGCAAGGCCCATGCTGCATCCTGAACCGCCGCTGATTGTCTATGAGCACGACAATCAAATGACGCCCGAACTGCGCAGAATCTACCATGCTGAATAGCCTGATCGGTTCGGCATGCCATGCTCGTGGTGAAAACGAATACTTGGAGGATTGCTGTGAACAAGCATACCTTTGTCATTTGTGCCTATAAAGAAAGCCCTTATCTGGAGGAATGCATTCAATCCATTCTTGCTCAGCGTGGAGATAGCGATGTGATGGTATGCACCTCCACACCGAATGAAAGCATCCGCAGTTTGTGCACTCGATACGATTTGCCCTTGCATATCAATCCGGCACCGAGCTCCATTGACGGAGATTGGAATTTTGCCATGGTACAAGCAGACAGCGAATATGTTACCCTGTGCCATCAAGATGATGTGTATGAGCCGGGCTACGGGGCTGCCATGAAAAAGGCAATGGAGAACGGCGGCTTTCAGTTATTCTTCACGGACTATGCAGAGCTCCGGGGCACAGATAAGACCACCAAAGGCAAGCTGCTGTGGATCAAGCGCATCCTGCAATGGCCGCTTCGATTTCGCCATCTGCAAACCTGCCCCTTTGCAAAGCGGTGGGCACTTCGATTTGGTAACGGTATCTGCTGCCCATCGGTGACCTATCACAAGGCGGTGCTGCCTGTTCCGCTATTTCAGGCAGGCTTGAAAAGCAACCTGGATTGGCAAACCTGGGAACGTCTTTCCCGCGGCAAAGGACGGTTCTGCTATTGTCCGCAGCCTCTCATGTGCCACCGCATTCATGAAGGATCGGAAACGAGCCGGGTGATCGAGGCGTCGCTTCGCACCGGAGAGGATGAGCAAATGTTCCGCCTGTTCTGGCCCAAGGGTATTGCCAGGATATTGACGAAGTGCTACAGCACCAGTGAAAAGAGCAACAATCTTTCTGCAAAGTAAGAGGAGTATCTCATGAAATTGATGCTTTTGATTCCGGCTTACAATGAGGAAGCCAACATTGAACGTGTTGTCCGTGAGATCATTGATCACTATCCTCAGTACGATTATGTGGTGGTCAATGACGGATCCAAGGATCGCACGGCGGAAATTTGCCGAAGCAATTGTTTTAACCTGCTGGATCTCCCGGTTAACCTTGGTCTTTCCGGCGCTTTTCAGGCCGGCATGCGCTATGCATGGGAACAGGGTTATGATGCGGTGCTTCAGTTTGACGGAGATGGTCAGCATGATGCAGCATTCATCGGTGCCATGGAAAAAGCTATGGAGCAAGATGGCTGTGATATCGTCATCGGTTCCCGCTTTGTATCCAAGCCCAAACCCATGACCAGCAGAATGCTGGGTAGCAGACTGTTATCCCATGGCATGAAATTGACCACAGGCGTGAAATTGACAGATCCAACCAGTGGCATGCGTCTGTTCAGCCGCAAAATGATTCACCAATTTGCAATGGGGATGAATTACGGACCGGAGCCGGACACCATCGCCTACTTGATTCGCGGCGGTGCAAAGGTGACGGAGGTTCAGGTAGAGATGCATGACCGTATTGCAGGCACCAGTTACCTGAATTTATCACGTTCTGTTCTCTATATGCTGAATATGCTGTGCTCCATTTTTGTCTTCCAGTTTGCACGAAGAAAGGAGGGCTGATTCCGTGTCTGTAACCCTGCGCATTATTCTGCTTTCAGCTTCTGTACTGACCTTTATTTGGGTACTGAAGAAGATCCGCAATGCCCAAGTGACTTTACAGGATGCCGTTTTCTGGCTATTGTCTTCTTTACTGCTGGTCATCATGGGTGCCTTTCCGGATTTGGTAATCGGTGCGGCGAATCTGGTGGGCGTTGCTTCTCCTGTTAACTTCGTATTTCTATGCATTATCTTTGTACTGCTGGTGAAGGTATTTTTGATGAGTATCAAGCTTTCCCAGTTGGAATACAAACTGCAGCGCCTTGTTCAGCATGAAGCCATTGAAGAAAAGAAGATCGAGGATAAGGAACAGCATGACGCAGAACATTAATCGTCAATCCTTAGAGAAGAATATGCTGTTTAACTCCATAGGTTCCATGTTCTATTTGGTATGCCAGTGGCTGATTTCCGTTTTAGCCGTTCGTCTGGCCTCCTATGAAGTGGGCGGTATGCTGACGCTAGCCATTTCCATCACCAATCTGTTTTATGTCATTGCTACCTTTTCATTGCGGGTTTTTCAGGTGTCTGATACAGCATGCAAATATCCGGCAGGTCGTTATCTTTCTACGCGCCTGTTCACCTGCTTGCTAGGACTTGTCGGCTGCGTTGGGTTTGTTTTTGTCAATCACCAATATACGTCGACGCAGCGTTTATGCATTATCATGTATATGGTCTTTAAGCTGAGTGAAGCGTTGGTAGACACCTTGGCGGCGGAACAACAAAAGGCATGGCGGATGGACTACAGCTGCTACTCCTTCCTGATGCGCGGTGCAGCTACACTGATTTTGTTTATCGTCACGATGCTGCTTTGGCACAATCTCTTTCTAACCCTTGCGTTCATGGCCGGGGCAGCACTCATCATTGTCCTATGCTATGATGTTCCGGTAACGCTCCGCATTGTCCCTATTGAGTTGAATGTATCTTGGAAGCAATGCTTTCCTCTGCTGCAGGAAGCGTGGCCCATGATGCTGAATGGTGCGCTCATGGTACTGCTGGCATCTATTCCACGCTATCTGCTGGAAATGTATGCAGGAAGCAGTGTCCTCGGCATTTACAGCTCCATTGCCATGCCGGCAGTGATTATTCAAACCGGCAGCAGTTTCATTTACAGTCCCTTGGTTGCTCCTTTGTCGGA
>CAVKHY010000070.1:0-13736 GCA_963656345.1 bacterium
CGGGAAAGGGACTGGTCTACTGCGACCTACTGTATCACCTGCTGCCCGGCAATCCTGACCTTGAGGCTGCTATCAAGCGGTATCAGGAGGGACGGGAGATGCTGTCTGCCAATGCCGAGCATCCGCAGTGTGTCTATGCCCGTGCCCTGTTCGACGTGGTCATTCTGAAGGCACAGACGATTTTGAAGATTCGCAGCGCCTATGCGCAAAAAGATCGTTCCACGCTCCGTGAAATTGCCCAGAAGGATATTCCGGAGCTGATCGGTCTGTATGAAAAGCTGCAGGCGATTCATCGCAGGCAATGGCTTGCCTCCTATAAACGCAACGGCTGGGAGCAGTTCCCTCTACGCTACGGTTCGGTGATCGGCCGTGCCAAGGATGTTGCACTGGCACTTTTGGAATACGCAGACGGAAAGACGGACAAAATTGACGAGCTGGAAGCACCGATGCTGGATCCTACCCGCAGGGGCGGGATGCAGTTCTATGAGGTGTATGTTTCACCGAAACTGTAAGGCAGCAGAAAAAGTGACGGAGGAAAGACCATGCGAGTTTTCGGTGTCTGGATGTGGCCTGATTCCCTGCTTGAAAACGGCGTCGAAAAAACTTTCGATATGTGCGCCCGTGCAGGCGTTACGGATGTATACCTGCTGACAAAGGGACTGAACGGCAGCACGATTTTTCCCTATGCGGAAGCCAAACAGACTGTGCTCGGCCGCGATCTGCTTCAAGAAGCTTTGGAGGCGGCGCACAGCCGTGGTCAGCGTCTGCATGCATGGTTCACCTCTGCCGGCGATGCAGCCTATGCTGCGGCTTATCCGGAACGTGCGCTGTATCATTACCTGTCCGGCCCGCATGCGAGGATCGTCAGCATTACAGACTGTGAATATCAGCGATATATGTGCAGAATCATCCGCCATATGGTAAAGCATTATGCGGTGGACGGGCTGCATCTTGACTATATCCGGTATAACAGCGTCATCTGTGGCTGGTCGAAGGAGGACATGGCTCGGTACGCCGCCTATGGTGTCGATATCGGGCGCATCCGCCATATGATGGATAAGACCTTTGTCGGCGATCATAAGGATGAAGCATATATTTTCAACCGCTATCGCTGCGGGGACAGGGATGTACACCTGCTGGCGGAGGCGCGGCGGCTGAATGTACGCGTCTTCGCCCGTCTCTTATCCGATGCCGCAAGGGAAGAAAGACCCAATATCACCATCAGCGCCGCTCTGATGCCGGAAGGTGCCTATGATGACCTTGCTTTTTCCGACCTGCACTACGGACAGCATTATACAGACATGGCCGATATTGTGGATGTTGCCCTGCCTATGGCTTACAGCTGCTCCTACCATGAGGACGAGCAATGGGTGGCGATGGTAACTCGCGGCACCATGCAGCGGGGGCTGCATATCGTGACCGGCATTCACGCCTTTGACGGCGGAACCGGTCTCAGTGTGCAGAAGGATGTAGCTGCCGCCGAAAACATCAAGGGGGCAGACGGCGTTTGCCTTTTCCGCGAAGGGGCGGTTTGCCTTGCCTGGCAGGAAGCAGGCGATATCGCCCTGTATAATCCAACCAAGCAGAAAGTCACTTCTCTTCTTTTGCACGGCAAGAGTGAGATGCGCTCCGTGGAGGTTTCCGTTGAAGCGGGACAAAAAGCACGCCTGCCTGCTGCATTTGAGCCTTCATGCATTCAGGCGTTTGCAGGTGGCAAGGAACTTCCTGTTTACCTGAGAACAAATGCAGAGACATAAGAGCATGGAAAATAAAGCGCATAGGCGAAGCATTCCGAACATTCGAAAATGCTTCGCCTATGCGCCTTTTTGAAGCTCAAGTAGCTCCTCAAATGACCCTGTCGATCCATCTTCTGCTGAGAAGCTGCGAGGCACCCAGCAGCACGCTGCGCATCTCATAGGGAGAAATAAGAATCTCCGCCGCCTCCAAATCGTTGCCGAGCAGTGCGGACAACTGTGTTCGCACCTGCTTGATAAATTGCTCCTGATACAGGTGAATAAAAGGACAATCCAGAATAATCCTCGTGGGGTCCAGCAGCCAAATGACATTGTGCAGCATCCTGCTTGTTGTCTCGGCGGCACGGAAAAGAGCTTCCTGATAGACCGGAAGGTTTTCAAGTGCACAGCGGTTGATAGCCGCCTGAAGCTGGTCGCTGTTCATGCCGGGGTCATCCGCAATGCCGCATGCGCCGGCAAAAGCTCTGATGGATAGACTGGATTCATAGTTCTTTCCGTTCGGCATTAACAGCTGTGCCACATCGCCTGCCACGGCATTCCGTCCGCGAAGCACCGTTCCGTTATACAGTGCGGCGCCCCCCACGCCTTCGCCCATGTACAGATAATACAACATGTCATTGTCGTTTCCTGTTGCCATCGCGCTGAAGGCACGGACGGAGAATTTCACATCCTCGTCGATAAAATAATCAAAGAGGCCGACTTCCTTGCGCAGCAGCTCCCGAATGTTGATCTTGTTCAGTTCCGGAACGCGCTTGTTGCGGATACAGTCCCGGCTTACGTCATACGGGCCGGGCGTGACCACCGCAATACCCAGGATTTCACGGTGCTTCTGTTCCTGATTGATGACTGTGCGCACCTGGCGCAGGAAGTCTGTCAGGTTGATGCTGTAATCCAGTTGCTGGTCGTACCCGTAAACGAAGGACGATGGCAGTTGATGTGCATTCAGCGTCAAGGCATCATAACGGAAATGAAGGTCTGTCAAATCCAAAACCACCCACGCATGGCGGGTGTCGCAGAGGCTGATCAGTTCAGCACGCCGCCCGGCAGAACGCCTGCCCGGTATATCGGCTTGCTTTTCCCATTCAAAATCCAGCACATGCTGCTTGTCCAGACAATCAATCAGGTTTGTTACTGTCATCAGGCTCAGTTTTGTGCCTTCAGCCAATTTTTTTCTTGTCAGGTGTGGCTGAAGACTGAGCATTTTCCAAATACTTGCCACATTCTGCTGGCGGATGCTGACCTGGTCTATCGTTTTCATCAATAGTCTCCTTCTTTAAGCGTATGTCAGGGGAGAGCAACGAGGATGACATCTGAATCGTCCGGTCATACCTTTCGAGGTCGAACAGAAAAGCCTTACCGCAGCGCTTTTCCTATCTCGGTGCCGAGCCGCTCCGCTTCGCCGGGGGAAATGGGCAGGCGTTTGTAAAGGAATACTGATTCCCATGCGGCATACGCGCCACGTTCGATGTCATCTTTCGTAGGCAGATAGCCCAGCAACTGGTCGGCGCAGCCCAACGTGACAGCACGGTCGTCCCCTACCTGCGCACGGATGAGATTGCCGATGGCTGTAAAGCCCTCAAAGGGCAGGGCAACAATCGGCACACCGCCGATCTTCAGATAATGCACCTGAATCGGCTCCCTGCTGGACAGGGTATCAAAACGCTCTGTCATTTCCTTTTCCCAAATGCGGGCTACAATATCGCCGCCGGGGATACTTTGATTTCGATTGGCTTGCGCATCAGCGATTTGATGGATCGAGTCCAAGGTCACAGGAGTCAGCTTCAGCACCTCGTGCAGGCAGCCGCCGCTTATAGTCAGCGGCAAGGGCTGCTTTTCAGCAAGGGCAGCCCGGACGATAGCTTCTGCAAAGCGCTGGCGGTTCTGCAGCCGCTGTGCATCTGGAACACGAACAGGATCTATATCGCCGCAAAGGCCATTGACAAACATGGGCAGTGTGTCCGTCTGCTCCGCCATCACACGGCAGGCGTTGCCGGCGAAATCTGCCGAAATGCCCGTGGTCTTTCCATTGCATACGCCGTGGCAGGCGCAGGAAAACAGCACGATGCTTTTCCAATTTTCCCGCTCAATGTTAAAGCAGCGCACATTGCGGTCCACAGGCCCTGCATCGCAGGCACGGTTATAAATAAAGTTTCCCTCCAGCGCACGCATGGAATAGCCCATGGCGGAAACCGGCTTTGCATCTGCCATGGCTGCGTCGCACGCCCGAATGATGGCAGGGGCTATCGTCTTGACGTACGCAGGGTCGACTGCGCCGCAACCCTCATGATAAACGGCGGCAGCTGCTGAATGGGTGTGGATGCTGACCAGCATCACGTTTTCCGGAAGAATACCGTGCTTTTCTTTCATACTGCTGCGCACATCCTCTGCAATGCGGGCACTCAACCCAAGGATGTCGCAGCAAATCAGCAGATAGCGCTGACTTTCCTGCTGCAAATAGAGCGCACGGGCAAAGGTGGGATCATCCACCTGCTGTGCACGCCGCTTTAGATAATAGCCGTATCCTGCCAATTCCGTACCAAGCGGCGGCGTCATTTCCGCAATTCCGAATCCTGCTAACATATGTAAGAAGCCTCCCTGAATGAAACGAAATCCTTGTTACAGGCTCTGAATTTTTCCACGGTATTTTTCAAGGAAGCGAGCATTGATTTCGTCTCCGCCATCGATATTGCTGGATGCAAAGAATTCGATGCTTTGCCCATGCTCGCCGGCGATTTCCTCCACACGGGAAACGATGGCCTGCAGCATGGCTGCACCCACGGCAGTGGATGTCGGGCCCACCATCCGTCCGCTGCTGCCCTGAATAGCTGCATCGCCAAGTACGCCGCAATTATCCAGCACCAGATCCGCTTCTTCAAACAGCCGCTTACCCAGTTTGTTTCGGGGCGTCACCTGACTGGAGTGATTCATATTGGTCAGAGCAATCACATAGCCGCCTTTTTCGCGGAAAAGCTTTGCCATCTCTACGGGCACGGCATTTCGGCCGGAATTGGAGAAGACCAGCAGCACATCGCCTGCCTTGACCGGATAATGCGCCAGCAGTTCCGCCGCCAAACCATCCTTCCGCTCCCACATGGAGCTTTCGCTGGCGGACAAGTGCAGCATCAGCTTTTCATCCAAAATGGGGCACACACGCACCATGCCCCCGGCTCTATAAAAAATTTCCAGAGCCAGCAGATGTCCGTGTCCCGTTCCGAAGGTGTAGACCATGCCGCCGTGCAGAATACAGTCGGCAATCTTCTGTGCTGCCGCCTCCATTTTGCCGCCTTCGGTCGTTTGCACCTTGTGAAGCAGTTCGTTTAGATTGGAAAAGTATTTGTCAATGGCGCTCATTGCGTTACCCACCTCCGGTTTGCATCGGTTGCTTATGCTTCCCATTTGGAATAGCTTTCCTTGAGATTTTTCAGTGCTTCGTCTCTGAGGGATCCTTTCTTGCTCATGGAATGAATCACTGCGCCCAGCTCCGGCGGAAATTCAGGGCGAATGATAACGGCCTGGGGGCAGCGGCTGAGCAGCTCCTTGGAAAAAAGATCTCTGGCACAGGCGTTATTGGTCAAAACGCTGCCCCAAATGCCCACACGATTGGCCTCGGGAACGCAGGCTATCATCTCCGCAGCGTTGGCGGCAATGGCGGCCATGTTGCTCCTCGTGACACGAATGGCCTCTTCGTCGCCGTTTTCACAGCATGTGAGCACGATGCGCCCAAATTGGGCGATGTCGGCCTGTGTGCATTTGGGCGAATAGATGACGTTGATAAGGTCACGGGGATGACACAGCTGAAAGTGAGCTGCCGCTGCTTCGGACAGTGCTGTTTTGCTGCCGACATGCTCCCATTCCCTGATGGCGGCCTGAAGCCCGCCGATTGCTAAGGCGTAGCCTGACCCGGCGTCGCCCAACAGATACCCCCAGCCACCGCGGACATGCTGGCGCTTCTGCTTGTCCACCATCAGCAGGATCGAGCCTGTGCCGCAGATGACGATCATGCCCGGTTTCCCCAGTGTGAAGCCCATGAGCGTGATGTATGCATCAGATTGGAGGTCAAGGAGGTTTGCGTCAAAGCTGGTGCCGGCAAAGGCGGCTGTCAGCTCCCGGTCAGCGGGCATATCCAGCGCAGGCATACCGACCGTGACCTCTATGCATTCGCCGTTGATACGTGCCTGCAAACGATTGAGGATTTCCTTGAGATTGCTTCTGGCCCGCTCCATGCCGATGGTATGATAGTTGATTCCATCGCCTCGCTCTACAGCCAGCACCGTGCCGTCTTCATTGGCGGCAACGGCGATCGTTTTTGTTCCGCCGCCATCCACACCGACAAGATACTTACTCCGCATTGAGCTGTATTCCTTCCGCATTCTTCATGTACTTGGACAAATAAACCAAGAGGATTTATATACTCCTTTTATATTATAAGAAAATTGGTATCTCTTGTCAAGCGAAAAACATGAGGTCAGGCAAAATGTCAGGCCGAGTGCTCCTAGCCGTGAATGATCCTGTTTGACGACGAACAGGCAGAGAAGCTGCCAACAAGTTTTACAAGATCTCATCGACCATTTTATTGCGATTTATTTGTCGATTGCTGTATAATAGGTGTGCATCGGTGATTTCAAACATAGAGGAGGATGCGGAAGATGAAGAAACTGCTGTCGCTGTTGATGGTATTCGCCATGCTGCTGTGCGCTGTGCCTGGCATGGCCGAGGAAAGCACATCAAAGCTGACCAAGGACGTAGTCATTCTGTTTACCAGTGATGTACACTGCGGCATTAACCAGGGCTTTGGTTATGCAGGCCTGTATGCGGTGAAGGAACAGCTTGCCAAGACCAACAACGTCCTGCTGGTGGATGACGGAGATGCTATTCAGGGTGAGCCTGTCGGTACGGTGACCCACGGCAGCGCCATCATTGACCTGATGAACACGGTAGGGTATGATGTGGCCATTCCCGGCAACCATGAGTATGACTACGGGATGGAGAATTTCATGAACCTGACCAAGCAGGCGAAGTTCCCCTACATCAGCTGCAACTTTACCAAGAATGATGAGCTGGTGTTTCCGGCTTACGTGATCAAAGAAGTGGAAGGAGTCAAGATCGGTTTCATCGGCATTACTACCCCGGAAACCCTGACAAAGGATACCCCGAAGAATTTCCAGGATGATAAGGGGAACTTCATTTACAGCTTCATGGAGGACGGTACCGGCGAAAAGCTTTATGCAGCGGTGCAGAAGGCAGCAGATGATGCCCGGAAAGATGGCGCTGACTACGTGATTGCCATTGCGCACCTGGGCAACGAAGCTTCTTCCTCTCCCTATAACTATGCGGATGTGCTCAGTCATACCACCGGCATTGATGCCTTGGTAGATGGTCACAGCCACGATACCGATCAGCTGGTGATGAAGAACAAGGACGGCAAGGACGTTATCCGTGCGGCCTGCGGCACCAAGCTGGAAGGTATAGGCTACGTGACCATCTCCGCCAAGGACGGTTCTCTTTCTTACGGTCTGTATACCTGGCACAACAGCACTTCTGCTCCGGCGCTTTTGGGCATTGAAAATGAGGTTTCCAAGGCGGTATCCGCTGCAACGGACGGCTTGAATGCGGAACTTTCCAAAGTGGTAGCCAAGACGGCGGTGGACTTGACCATCAATGATCCTACGGCCAAGGATGCCAACGGTTCTCCTATCCGCATTATCCGCAATGCGGAAACCAATTTGGGCGATTTGTGCGCAGACGCCTATCGGGATCAGACCGGGGCGCAGGTGGCCATCGTGAATGGCGGCGGCATTCGAGCATCGATTGCTGCCGGGGATATTACCTTGAACGACATCATGAAGGTACATCCTTTTGGTAACCAAATCCTTGTGTTGGAGGTAACCGGTCAGCAGCTGTTGGATGCACTGGAGTTTGCTTCCCGGGATGTGCCGAACGAGTGCGGCAGCTTCCTGCAGGTGTCCGGCATGAGCTATGAAATTCACACCTACATTAAGTCCTCCTGCACCATGGACGATAAGGGTGTGTTCACCGGCGTCAGCGGAGAATATCGGGTGAAGAACGTGAAGATTGGCGATGAAGCGCTGGATCTGACCAAAACCTACACCCTGGCGGGTCACGACCACACCCTGCTGAACGGCGGCGGCGGCATGTCCATGTTCAATGGCTGCAAGGTTGTGAAGAAGAACGTGAAGCTGGACAATCAGGTGCTGATTGATTACATCGTGGATACCTTGGGCGGCGTTGTAGGGGAGGCTTATGCTAATCCTTACGGTCAGGGACGGATTGTGGCTGTGCCTACAGCACCGGCTCAATAATCCGTACGTTTTCCTGAAATGATGAGAAACGTACGTCAGACGGCTGCTTGTGCGGAAAACTGAAGCACAGCACGTGGAATCCAATTTTCATGGCGCATCTGACAAAATAACAACCGGATCGGCGAGACTTGTGAATGCAGGTCTCGTCTTTTTCGAAAAAAGAGAGACGAATGTCTGAACTTATGAACGGATGAAAAAGAAAAAAGAAAGAAAAATGTTCCGAAAAAGTCCTGCTTCCACTTGTTTTTCCTCTATACATCCTGTATAATTAAGAAAGGATACCATTCCCTTTTCATGCGACAAAAGGAGGATACGGAAGATGAAGAAACTGCTCGGTCTCCTGTTGGCACTGGCTATGCTGCTGGGCTGCTTTTCTGCGGTGGCAGAAGATGCAACACCTGCGCTGACCAAGGATCTGGTTATTCTTTTCACCAGCGACGTGCACTGCGGCATTGACCAAGGCTTTGGTTACGCAGGCCTGTATGCTGTGAAAAAGCAGATGGAAAAGAGCTATAACGTCCTGCTGGTGGACGATGGCGACTCCATCCAGGGCGAGCCTGTTGGTACCATGACCAAGGGTGAAGCCATCATCGATCTGATGAACGCTGTGGGCTACGATGTGGCCATCCCCGGCAATCATGAGTTCGACTACGGCATGGATAATTTCCTGAGCCTGACGAAGCAAGCCAACTTCCCTTACGTCAGCTCTAACTTCACCTATAAGGATGAGCTGGTATTCCCTGCCTACGTTATCAAGGAAGTGGAAGGCCTGAAGGTTGCCTTTGTGGGCATCACCACGCCTGAATCCATCACCAAGTCCACCCCGAAGTATTTCCAGGATGAGAACGGCAACTATGTCTATGGCTTCATGGAAGACGGCACCGGCGAAAAGCTCTATGCCGGCGTGCAGAGTGCCGTAGACGCTGCCCGTGCAGAAGGTGCTGATTACGTCATTGCTATTGCACACCTGGGCAACGAAGCGACTTCTTCTCCCTACACCTATGCGGACGTGTTGGGCAACACCACCGGCATCGACGCCATGGTGGATGGTCACAGCCACGACACCGATCAGCTGGTCATGAAGAACAAGAACGGCGAGGACGTGATCCGTGCTGCCTGCGGCACCAAGCTGGAAGGCATTGGCTACGTGACCATCTCCGCCAAGGACGGTTCCCTGTCCTACGGCCTGTATACCTGGCACAACAGCGTTGCTGCACCGAAGCTGCTGGGCATCGAAAACGAGGCTTCCGAGGCTGTATCTGCTGCAACCGATGAGCTGAATAAGAAACTGGCTACGGTGGTTGCCAAGACCGCTGTGGATCTGACCATTACCGATCCCACTGCCAAGGATGAAAACGGCACTGCCATCCGCATTATCCGTAACGCCGAAACCAACTTGGGCGACCTGTGCGCCGATGCTTACAAGGATCAGTCCGGTGCTGATATCGCCTTTGTCAATGGCGGCGGCATTCGTGTTTCCATCGCTGCAGGCGACATCACCCTGAATGACATCCTGAAGGTGCATCCCTTCGGCAACGAAATGTGCGTCATCGAAGTGACGGGTCAGCAGGTGCTGGACGCACTGGAGTTCGGCGCACGCAACACCCCCGGCGAATGCGGCGGCTTCCTCCAGGTGGCCGGTCTGACCTATGAGATCCACACCTACATCGAGTCTTCCTGCACCACGGATGACAAGGGCATGTTCACTGGCGTTACCGGCGAATATCGCGTGAAGAACGTGAAGGTCGCCGGCGAAGACCTTGACCTGACCAAGACCTACACCCTGGCCAGCCACAACTATATGCTGCTGGACAGCGGCGATGGTATGTCCATGTTTGCCGGCAGCAAGGTGCTGCAGAAGAGCGTCAAGCTGGACAACCAGGTGCTGATGGACTACATCGTGGATACCCTGGGCGGCGTTGTGGGCGAAGCTTATGCTGATCCCTACGGACAGGGACGCATTGTGGCCGTATCTGAAGCTCCTGCCAACTAAATCCTTTACTCGCCTTGATCCCGTGCGCAGCAATGCGTGCGGGATTTTTTTGCGGCAGTAGTTTGTAAACTTTGTGATGAAAATGATGATATTTTTCCATCTTTCGTCTTGCCACAGGGACGGGAAAGGAGTACAATATCCACAGAACTATCGGTCACTTGTGACCTGTGCATGAAAGGAAGGAGTTCACATGCAGTATCAGGACGGTAAGGCCATCGATTTGAAGGTTGCCTACATCGGCGGCGGCTCTCGCGGCTGGGCATGGGGTTTTATGACGGATTTGGCCATGGATACCGGCATGGAGGGCACGGTTCGCCTGTATGATATTGACCGTGACGCAGCTGAAAAGAACCGTATTATTGGTGAGAAGACCGCAAACCATGAAAAGGCCGTAAGCCATTGGAAGTATGAAGTCTCTGACAACCTGCAGGACGCGCTGACGGGCGTTGACTTTGTGGTGATTTCCATTCTGCCCGGCACCTTCGAGGAAATGAAGAGCGATGTGCATGCTCCCGAGCGTGTAGGTGTGTATCAGTCCGTAGGCGATACGGTAGGCCCCGGCGGATTGATGCGTGCAATGCGTACCATTCCCATGTTTGTGGAGATCGCTCAGGCAATCAAGGCTTATGCGCCGAAGGCGTGGGTCATTAACTACACCAACCCCATGACCCTGTGCATGGCGACCCTCTACGATGTGTTCCCGGAAATCAAGGCCTTTGGCTGCTGCCATGAAGTGTTCGGCACACAGAAACTGCTGGCTGCCATGCTGGAGGATATGTGCGATATCAAGGATGTGCCTCGTCAGGACATTCGTGTCACTGTCCAGGGCGTGAACCATTTCACCTGGTTCTCCACTGCCTCCTATCAGGGTATGGATTTGTTCCCGCTGTACCGCACTTTCTGTGAAAAGTATCGGGAGACCGGCTTTACCAAGGGGAAGGATGCCAACTGGATGAACGACTTCTTCCAGTGCTCTCATAAGGTAAAGTTTGACTTGTTCCTCCGCTATGGCAAGATTGCTGCTGCCGGAGATCGTCACTTGGCAGAGTTTATGCCTCCTTGGTACTTGAAGGATCCGGAAACGGTGAAGAGCTGGGGCTTCGGCCTGACGCCGGTAAGCTGGCGGCTGGAAGACTTGGATCGCCGCCTTGCCCGCCGTGCACGGCTGTTGAGCGGTGAAGAGGACATTACTTTCAAGGCCACCGGCGAGGAAGGCCATCTGATGATGAAGGCTCTGCTGGGCTTGGGTGATATGGTAACGAACGTGAATATTCCCAACCGGGGTCAGATTCCGAATCTGCCTTTGGGCGCTGTGGTGGAGACGAATGCACTCTTCCGCCGGGATCAGATTTCTCCTGTGTTTGCAGGTGCCATGGACAGCGACATCCTGGCATTGACCATGCGTCATGTCACGGATCAGCAGATGATCCTCCGTGCCGCTCAAACCTGCGATCGAAAGCTGGCTTTCGCAGCCTTCATGAATGATCCGCAGATGGGCAAGGTAGACGTGAATGATGCCCAGCCCTTGTTTGATGACATGCTGCTGGCACAGAAGAAGTATCTGCCCAAGGAATGGTGGTAATTTTCAGAACCAAATAAAGAGCCGCAGCTGCGACGCTCCTTTCGGAGAACGGGCAGCTGCGGCTCCTTTTCTATACGTGCTTTCATGAAAACAATGAGGGGATCAGCCGGTGCATTCTGCATGGATCTCTGCCAGATAACGAGTGATGGGCAGGTGCTGGGGGCAGGCAGCCTCGCACTTGCGGCACTTGACGCACCGGGAAGCATCCCCTTGCTCTTCAATGATCTTGGCATACTCAGCAGCAAAGTCATCCTTTTCACGGAGCTTTTTGCCATCATAGCCTTGGAAGATTTGCGGAATCTTTACGCCACGGGGGCAGGGCTGGCAATAGCGACAGCCTGTGCACCGTGTTTTTGTGCGGCTCATATAGGTTTCCTTCACCTGCGCATAAAGCGCCTGCTCGGCTTCCGTCAATGGCTCCTGCACGGCGGCATCGAAAATGCGGAGGTTGTCCTGTACCTGCTCCATGGTGCTCATGCCGGAAAGAATGGTTACTACCTCCGGCATGGTATACAGGAAGCGGAAAGCCCACTCAACGGCAGAACGCTTGATTGGGAAGGCGTCATACAGCGCCTGCACATCCGCCGGGGGAGCGGCCAAAAGGCCGCCGCGAAGAGGCTCCATAATGACCACGCCGACGCCCTTTTCGCCGGCTGCATGGATGCCGTTCAGCGTAGCTTGAGCATTGTCGTCCAAAATGTTCATCTGCACCTGTGCCAGCTTCCAGTCATAGTCATTCAGGATGCTCAAAAAGGTGTCTGCATTATCATGGAAGGAGAAACCGGGATAGCGAATCTTTCCCTGTGCCATGGCTTTTTCCAGGAAGGACTGATAGTCCATGGATCGGATGGTATGGAACCGTTCTTCGTTCATGGCGTGCATCAGGTAAAAATCCACATGATCTACGTCCAGTTTCTGTAACTGTTCATCCAGCGTCTTGGGCATATCCTCGGCGGTTTGCAGCTTCCAAATGGGCAGTTTGGTGGTCAAAATGACTTTGTCACGGTAGCCGTCCTTCAGTGCCTTGCCCACCACAATTTCACTTTCTCCGCCATGGTAGGGATAGGCCGTATCAATGTATCGCACACCGTGATCAATGGCGTAGCGGATCATCCGAATGGCTTCTGCCTCGTCAATGCGGCCGCCTGTCACAGGCAGACGCATGCAGCCGAAGCCCAGTCCGGAGGAAGCACGCTGAAT
Source organism: bacterium (assembly GCA_963656345.1). Lineage (GTDB taxonomy): Bacteria > Bacillota > Clostridia > Christensenellales > Aristaeellaceae > CAKUFA01. The sequence goes on from CAVKHY010000070.1 coordinate 12,850, forward strand.
GCCGGAAAAAATGGTTTGCAGCATAATTGTCCCTTCTTTCATTTGTGGATCACATTATAGATAAGGAATCATGTCGGAAAGCCGGCCGAAAATAAGATCCGGTTTGACATCGGAAGTCTTGACATCGTCCATGGTGGCCTCGCCGGAAAGCACAAGGATACCGGTCATGCCGTGATGAACGCCGGTTGCTACGTCCGTATACAGGCGGTCACCGACCATAGCCATCTCCTGCTTCCGGAAGCCTGTGCGGCGGAGGGCTTCCTGCACAATGCCCTCATAGGGTTTTCCTAGAATGATATCGGCCTTTCTGCCGGTGCTGGCTTCGATAAAGGCCATAATGGCACCCATGTCCGGAATAAAGCCGGTTTCCGTGGGACAGTTAAAGTCCGGGTGGGTGGCAATGTACGGTTTTCCTGCACGGATGAAATCGCATACCTTGCACATTTTGGCATAGTCCAAGGTGGTATCGAAGGCAACCAGCACGTAATCGGGATTTTCTTCCGTGAAACGAAGTCCCATTTCCTCAAGCTCTTCACGGAGCATGGGATTACCAAGCAAATAGCCACGTCCCGCAGGATATTGTTCCATGCAGTAATGTGCTGCCGCATGGCTGGAAGTAATCACATCCTGATAGCGGGCATCCACACCCATTCTTTGCAGCTTGTCCTTGTATACTTTGGCGGACTTGCTGGAATTGTTGGTGAGAAACCGTGCAGTGCGGCCCGTACGTTCCAGTGCGGATAAAAAATCCAAGGAACCCTCAATCAGCTGATTCCCCAAGTAAAAGGTACCGTCCATATCCAGCAGAAAGCAGCGGATAGGCTTTAGCTTCTCCCGGATGTCTTCATCGGTCATGGGATTCACCCCTTAACTGTATGTTGCATTGC
>CAVKHY010000071.1:0-12880 GCA_963656345.1 bacterium
TCAACCGAAACGAGCAAGCGTAGCTTGCGACGATTGAGGTTGCGGAACGACCGCAAAGCCCCCTGCGTTACCACTAAATAGCGTATGTACTACCTGCACAACTTGGGTCTTGCTTCATCCAGAAGACTTGACCCTCGCCATTCGGAAAAAGTCCCCCAAGAAAGCATTTCGATTTCCCCTGACCAACTCCTGCCAACAAAAAACGTGGGAAGCCATGCTGTACGGCTTCCCACGAACGTGATTCCTAATAATGGCTATTACGCCCGGCCATCCCGGCGGGGGGGACGAGGCCGTGCACCGCCCTCGCTGCGGCGGGCGGGACCGTTGTTCTCATACACCATATCGTTGCGGATCAGGTTGATGCGGCCCTGAGCGTCGATCTCGTTGACCTTCACTTCCAGCTCGTCGCCGATGTTCACCACATCTTCCACCTTCTCCACCCGGTGATTGGCCAGCTTGGAGATGTGGATCATGCCGTCCTTGCCGGGGGCAAGCTCCACAAAGGCGCCGAAGTTCATGATGCGCACCACTTTGCCGGTGAATACGTCGCCCACTTCGATGTCCTTGGCGATGCCTTCGATGATCTTGCGAGCCTTGTTGGCAGCCTCTTCATCGGGGGTGGAAATGAACACCCGGCCGTCGTCCTCGATGTCGATCTTCACGCCGGTCTCGGCAATGATCTTGTTGATCATCTTGCCGCCGGGTCCGATGACTTCACGGATCTTCTCGGGATTGATGGTGAAGCGGACGATCTTGGGCGCATACTTGCTCAGGTGATCACGGGGCTGACCCAGGGTCTCCAGCATGATGCCCAGGATGTGAAGCCGTCCCTGAAGAGCCTGTGCCAGTGCCTGCTGCAGGATGGCACGGTCGATGCCGGCGATCTTAATGTCCATCTGAATGGCGGTAATGCCGTTCATGGTACCGGCCACCTTGAAGTCCATGTCGCCCAGGAAGTCTTCCAGACCCTGAATGTCGGTCAGCACGGCCACCTTGCCGCTTTCAGCGTCCTTGATCAGACCCATGGCCACGCCGGCCACAGGGGCATGAATGGGCACGCCGGCATCCATCAGGCTCAGGGTGGAGCCGCACACGGAAGCCATGGAGGAAGAACCGTTGGAGGACAGGATCTCGCTCACCAACCGCATGGCATAGGGGAACTCTTCCTCCGTGGGGATCACGGGCAGCAGGGCACGCTCTGCCAGTGCGCCGTGGCCGATTTCCCGGCGGCCGGGGCTCTTGAGACGGCCAGCCTCACCGGTGGCATAGGGGGGCATGTTGTAGTGGTGAATGTAACGCTTGAAGTCGTCGCTGCTCAGGCCGTCCAGCACCTGACCCTCGTTGGTGGAGCCCAGGGTGGTGACGGTCAAAGCCTGGGTCTGGCCGCGGGTGAACACGGCGGAACCATGCACCCGGGGCAGCACGCCCACATCGCACCAGATGGGACGGATCTCCGTCACCTTCCGGCCGTCGGGACGAATGCCCTGCTCCAGGATCTTTTTGCGCATGACTTCCTTGTTCAGGTAATACAGGGCGTCGGCGATTTCCTCCTCACGCTCGGGGAAGGTTTCCGCCAGGGCAGCCAGAGTCTCTTCCTTTACCTGAGCCTCACGCTGCTGACGCTCCTGCCGGTTGAAGGTGTCGAACACCCACACGCACTTGTCGTAGGCGAATTCCCGCACGGCGGCCTTCACGTCGTCCCCGGTGACGTTCAGGGGCACAACGGCCTTTTCCTTGCCGATTTCCGCCACGATCTGCTCCTGGAAGGCCACCAGCTTCTTGATCTCTTCATGGGCGAAGAGGATGGCGTCCAGCATGGCGTCCTCGGACACCTCGTTGGCGCCGGCTTCCACCATCATGATGGCTTCCTTGGTGCCGGCCACATACACGTGCATGTCGCTCTGGGCACGCTGTGCTTCGTCCGGGTTAATCACATACTGACCGCCTACGCGACCCACCACCACAGCGCCGGTGGGGCCGTTCCACGGAATGTCGCTGACAGCCAGGGCAATGGAGGAACCGATCATGGCCGGGATTTCCGGGGGCACGTCCTGCTCCACGCTCAGCACGGTCACCACTACCTGCACGTCGTTGCGCATGCCCTTGTTGAACAGGGGGCGCAGGGGACGGTCGATCAGGCGGCAGGTCAGGGTCGCCTTTTCGGTGGGGCGGCCTTCACGCTTGATGAAGCCTCCGGGGATCTTGCCCACGGAGTACTGCTTTTCTTCCACGTCCACAGCCAGGGGGAAGAAGTCCACGCCGGGACGGGGTGTGGGAGACATGGTGGCATTGACCATCACCACCGTATCACCCAGGTGTACCCATACGCTGCCGGCAGCCTGCTCGCAGTACTTGCCGAACTCCAGGGTCAGCGGGCGGCCTGCCAGATCCATGGTATAAACCTTGTGATCCATTGTTGCTTTTCTCCTTTCACATCACACAACAGCAGATGAACCCTTTCATCTGCTTCCGCCCGACGGATGCTATCATATGAAAACCCCATGGGGATTTTCAAGGGATAACACCCCTCAGGCGACAACACAAGCTCTAAAAAGCCGCCGTGAAGCAGGCATATGCCCGATTCCCGGCGGCCTTCAACAGCTTTTTTCCTTCGGCATGCTTCATGCCGGGAAGGCCGATGCGCCGTTGGAACCCTTACTTACGCAGGTTCAGCTTGGCGATCAGGGCACGATAGCGCTCGATATCGGTCTTCTTCAGGTACTCCAGCAGGCCACGGCGGCGGCCAACCATCAGCAGCAGGCCACGATTGGAGTGGTGGTCGTTCCGGTTGGTCTTCAGGTGCTCGTTCAGGTGGTTGATCCGGTCGGTCAGCAGTGCGATCTGCACTTCAGGGGAGCCGGTGTCGCCTTCATGCTGGGCATAGGCTGCAATGATTTCTGCCTTGGTCATGGTTTTTTTCCTCCATTTACTTTTATGGTCAGGTTCATCCCCGGAAGCGAAGCTGCCGTCGGAGTGATCGCGCAACCGCGCCGCGGTTCGTCCAAAACCTGCGCATTCCATTCTATCAGATGCAATCCCGTTTGTAAACCATTATCGGGAAAGATTTTTTCTGGCTTGACCAATCTCTTCCTATCCTGTAACCTGGTCTGCCAAGGAGGTGCAGGTCAGGCCCCGGCAAGAGGAAACCCTGCCCGGGGATACGTTTCTCACGGATGCCCTGCCGAGGGTGCTCCGGCGTGAGGATGCCGATGAAGACGGGGGGGCAAGGCGCGCCAAGGATGAGCCCCGGGAAGAGGAAGCCGAAGCGCCTCCCCAGGGGGAATGAGCATCCCATTTGCATTTTCCCCTCCCCCATGGTATGATGCGTGGTGGAGGAAACTATAATGCGTACATGGCTGAACAAGTACCGGGAGCAGCTGCTGTACCTGCTCTTCGGCGCCCTGACTACCCTGGTGAACCTGGTGTCCTTTTACCTGTGCGACCTGTGCGGCATGCCCACCCTGCTGTCCACCGCCCTGGCCTGGGTGCTGTCCGTGCTCTTTGCCTACCTGACCAACCGGCGGTGGGTGTTTGAAAGCCGGGTGCAGGGCTTTGCTCCCGTGATGAAGGAAATGGGCAGCTTTTTCCTGTGCCGGGGGCTGTCCGGGCTCATGGATATGGGCATCATGGCCCTGTTTGCCGACGCCCTGGGCTTCAACAAAATGGTGGTGAAGATTCTTTCCAACGTGCTGGTGATCATCCTGAACTACGTGGCCAGCAAGCTGGTGATCTTCCGCAGCAAAGAAAAATAAGCCGCTTTCCCGAAATCCGAGAGGAGAAAACACCATGCTGAACTACCGTCCCATCACCCCGGCGGACGATGAGGATGTGGCGCGGATCATCCGCACCAATCTGGAAAAAATGCACCTGAACCTTCCCGGCACCGCCTACTTTGATCCCCAGCTGGATCATCTCAGCGGCTTCTACACCGCCCCGGGCACGAACCGTGCCTACTTTGTGGCCCTGGACGATGCAGGATGCGTGGCCGGTGGCGTAGGCGTGGGGGAATTCGAGGGCTTCCCCCACTGCGGGGAAATTCAGAAGCTGTACCTGAGCGACGCCGCCAAGGGCAAGGGTTGGGGCAAGGCGCTGATGCTTCTGGCGGAGGATTGGGCGAAGCAGGCCGGCTACCGGCAGCTGTATCTGGAGACCCACAGCAACCTGACCGCCGCCATCAGTTTGTATGAAAAGCTGGGCTTCCGGGAGATTCCCCGGCCGGACTGCGTGCTCCACACCACCATGGATCACTTTTTCCTCAAACAGCTTGATTGAATCCCATGCCAATGAAAAAAGCTTTCTTCCGTCACTTCGGCGGCAGAAAGCTTTTTGTTATAGAACAAATCGGTTCTCGCTGTAATAATCCCCCACAAAGTGGGCGATTTCGTGGGTGGGGTCCAGGGAATCCGGCAGGGTGCCTGCCTCTTGCCGGCGGCGGAACTCGTCCACCGCCTTGGCGTAGGCGCCTCCCTGATGCTGGAAAATGGGAATCAGGTACGCCACCCGGTCAAGGTTGCTCCACTTGCAGGCAATCAGCAGGGCGGCCAGGGCGGAATAGTACACCTCCGCATCGGAGGGCTGCCACTTGCTGTCGTTGCTCAGCTTCTTGGCGTGGAACACCGGAGCCAGGGGCTGGTAGATCAGCTTCCATCCATGGAGCCGCAGCCGCCAGGAAAAGTCCACATCGTCACAGTAGAGGAAGAAATTTTCCGCATCGAAGCCCCCTACCTGCCGGAAGGCTTCCCGCCGGGTCATGATGCATGCGCCGGTGGCCCACTGGGTGGTGAAGGTCACGGGATCATAGGCCTTGTGGTGCTCCATGGGGGTCTGCCGGGCTTCCGTCAGCCCCACCTCGGGATCCCTGAAGGGGCGCAGCATCACGGGCAGGAACCGGGGCGCCACCACAATGTCCGGGTTCATGGTGATGAAGTAGTCCGCTTCCGACCCTTCCGCCAGCAGGTTCAGCCCCCGGGATGTGCCGGTGTTGAACCCGAAGAACCGGTAGTCGAAGGTCATGTCATCCCCCACCCGGCGGCAGATGTCGTTCACGTCCTCCTCCGTCAGCAGGGGCTGAGGGGACGCATCCCCGTACACAAAGCGGAAGGACACCTCCCCCGCCTCCTGCCGATAGACCCTGACGGCATTGGCCATGGCGGTGATGGCGGCATCCATGGATGCTTTGTCGTTGCCGTACAGCACGGATTGCAGCTGAATGCTGAGCATCCCGGTCACGCCCCCTTCTTCCGTCCAAGGCGGCGCTTGACCCGTCCCCCAAGGCGGAGCACCTTGCCGCCGGCTTTCCGCAGAGCCACGGCCAGACCCTGGGTGCGGCACACTCGCCGGAATCCCCGAAGCATCCGGGGCAGCCAGGTGATGCCTCGGCCGATCCGCCAGGAAAGGGAGGTGGTCAGGGCGGCGATGGATGCGTCTTTGGCTTGCAGCTGCCGATCTTTTTCCGCCAGGGCGGCGTCCTTTTCCGCCAGCAGCTTCTCCTGCTGGGGATCCTTGGTGGGCACGTACACCTCCGTGGGCATGCCCATCACCGCCGGCATGTACTCGCTGGGCAGCACCAGCATGTACCGCCGCATTTTTTCCCGAACGATCTGATAATCCTTCTCCCATTCCTCGTCAGGAATCAGCGTGGAGGACGTGAAGACGTTCGTCCACCGGCGGTAGGTGGCGGTGGGGGTGCAGATGTCCTTCACCCCGAAGACCAGCGCCACCCGCATGAGGAAATCCCAGCCTTCGTACACATCCAGCGCTTCATCAAAGCAGAAGCCGTATGCCGCCATGGCCTGATGGGGGAAGCACAGGGTCATCATGGGGCACCGGTTCTCCTCCGTTTGCAGGATCATGTTGAAGGGGACGCAGTACAGGGATTCCGGGGCGCCGACGGCTCGGAGGCAGCCTTCCCCCTCCGGGGAAGCGATGACGTCCCACCGCTGGGACAGGGCAAAGGCGTGGAGCACACTGCCCGGGGCTTCTTTTGACGCCTGATAAAAGGCTTCCGCCCAGTCCCCGGTGAGCAGATCATCATCGTCGTACACGGCGATGTATCTTCCGTGGGCATGGGCAAAGCCCAGGTTCAGGGGATGGGCACGTTCCCCTGTTTCCACATCGTAGCGGCGGATCTTCTGCCGGAACCCTTCCTCCTGCTCAGATAGAATGCTGTCCACCTGCGCCTTTCCTGCATCTCCTGCCCGGTGCACCATCAGCAGCACTTCAAAGTCCTGAAAGTTTTGGGCACGGAGGCACAGCAGAGCCTCCCGCAGCTGTTCCGGCCGGTTCCCCTGGGTGCGGAGAATCACCGACAGAAACACGCTGCCGGCCTGCCCTTGCTCCTCTGCCAGAATGGGCGCAAGGGTCTTTGCAAACAGGGGCGCCCGCTTGTTGTGCTCCGTCAGGTGGCGGAGCCAGTTGGTGTAGCTTGCCCACAGGCCGGGGGTCAAGGGCGAGGATGATGCGTCCATTGGCGGGGCTCCTTTCATTTTCATGAGAAAAGCATAGTGAGGAGATGGGGATTTGTCAAGGGAAGTGCAGAGAATTTCCGTTCCCCTTTCCGTTTCCGTTTTGTTTGACTTTTGGCTTCCGGGCGATTATGATAAACAGGGAAATCGAGCAGGAGGAAAACACATGCGAATCCTGGGCATTGACCCCGGCTACGCCCTCATGGGCTGGGGCGTGATTGAAACCGACTGCGGCCGAATGCGCCTGGTGAACTACGGCTGTGTGGAGACCAAGGCAGGCCAGCCCATGCAGCACCGGCTGCGCACCCTCCAACTGGGGGTGCAGACCCTGGTGAACACCTACAAGCCGGACGATGTGGCCTTCGAGGAGCTGTTCTTTGCCCGAAACGTGACCACCGCCCTGATGGTGGGGGCTGCCCGGGGGGCGGCCATTATTGCCGCAGCGGAGTACACGGAAAACCTGTACGAGTACACTCCCATGCAGATCAAGCAGGCGGTCACCGGCTACGGCAAGGCGGACAAGAAGCAGGTGCAGCAGATGGTAAAGCTGATGATGCACATGGACACCGTCCCCACACCGGATGATGCGGCGGACGCCATTGCCGCCGCCATTACCCACGCCCAAACCGGCCCGGCGAAGGTGCAGTTCAAAATGAAGTAATGCGGGAGGGGAAGCTTTTGTGCCAAAGGCTCCTCCTCCCGAACCTACCCCCAAAGAACCAGCTGGGGTTCCTTTGCAAACCTCACGGAAGTGACAGAGTCACTTTCGTGAAACCGGAGGTTTTTATGTACGCATTCATTGAAGGTCAGGTGTGCGAGAAAGGCGCTCATGAGCTAATTCTCATGGCCGGAGGCGTGGGCTACCGCATCGGCTGCTCCATGAACACCCTGCAGGCCGCCCCTGCCGTGGGGGAAACCATGCGCTGCTACACCATCCTTTCCGTCCGGGAGGACGCCATGGAGCTCTACGGCTTCGCCACCAAGGAGGAGCAGCACATGTTCCGTTCCCTGACCGGCATCAGCGGCGTAGGGGCGAAAATGGCGCTGGCGATTCTGGGCTCCATGTCCCTGAAGGATTTAAGTTTGGCCATCCTTCTGGGGGATATTACCGCCCTGAGCCGTGCCCCCGGGGTGGGCAAGAAAACCGCCCAGCGCATTGCCCTGGAGCTGAAGGATAAAATCAGCCAGGCGGATGTGGAAGCTTCCGCTGCCACAGGAACGGCTTCCGGGGCGGTGCTGTCCCAGAGCGACAATGTGACGGAAGCCATGGAAGCCCTCGTTGCCCTTGGCTATACCGGCGTGGAGGCACGCAATGCCCTGGCTCAGGTGAAGGATGCTTCTGCCTCTCCGGATGAGTTGATTCGCTTGGCACTGCGTGCCATGGCAGGGATGTGATTGATCCAAGGGGGCTTGACCATCGCCCCCCTTGACCCCTTCGGGTTTCCTTCGGATGAAGGAGTCCTGTTTCGCAGGGGGCTTTGCGGTCGCCCCCTGCACCCCTTCGCAGCCCCTTCGGATGCAGGTAGATTGCAATTGTAAGTTAAAATATTGTTTCTTCAATTTGTGATTCCCTTCAAAAGGATGCACCCGAAGGGGTGCAGGGGTAAGTGAGCGGACTCGCGCCAGTGGCGCGAATTGCGTCCGCGAACGAGGCGGTCATATTCAAATCTTTGATTTGAATTGACCGGTCGCCATAGGCGACTTTGCTTCTCCAGCGGAGAAGCAAACCTTCTCAACCGAAACGAGCAAGCGTAGCTTGCGACGATTGAGGCTGCGGAACGATCGGAAAGCCCCCTGCGAAACCTTCAAGAAAAATCACCTGCTTGTAAGTGGACGGCGAAGGAGTCCAGAGGGCGACCGCAAAGCCCTCTGGAACATGCTATGAAATCTTCTTGCAAGCAACGCAAAACCTTGCATTTCCCTGCTGTTTTTACCGACTATCACAAAGAGGGTGTTCGCTGATGATGGACGACCGATTGATGGAACCTTCCTTTAAGCCCGAGGACAGCGCCATGGAGCAGTCCCTGCGCCCCCACACCCTCCGGGAATACGTGGGTCAGCAGCCCATTAAGGACAGCCTGAGCATTTACATTCAGGCTGCCCTGAGCCGGCACGATGCGCTGGATCATATGCTCCTCTACGGCCCGCCGGGTCTGGGCAAAACCACCCTGGCCTGCATCGTGGCGGCGGAAATGGGGCAGAACGTGCGCATCACCTCCGGCCCTGCCATTGAGCGGCCGGGGGATCTGGCCAGCATCCTGACCAACCTGAACGCCGGGGACATCCTCTTCATTGATGAGATCCACCGGCTTTCCCGCTCGGTGGAAGAGGTGCTGTACCCCGCCATGGAGGATTATGCCATTGATATCATGATCGGCAAGGGTCCCACCGCCCGTTCCATTCGGCTGGATCTGCCCAAGTTCACTTTAGTGGGCGCCACCACACGGGCAGGCCAGCTTTCCGCTCCCTTGCGGGATCGGTTCGGCATGCTGTTCCGGCTGGAGATGTACAAGCCGGAGGAGCTGGCCTCCATTGTCAGCCGCAGTGCCGGCATTTTGGGGGTGAAGGCGGAGCCGGAGGGCATTCTGGAGATCGCCCGCCGCAGCCGGGGCACGCCCCGGATCGCCAACCGAATGCTGAAGCGTGTCCGGGACTATGCCCAGGTGCGTGCAGGAGGCGTGATCACCAAAGACGTGGCCGGGGAAGCCCTGACCCTGCTGAACGTGGACGAGCTGGGGCTGGATCAGGTGGATCGCAACATGCTCTCCTGCATGATGGATAAGTTCGGCGGCGGCCCTGTGGGGCTGGATACCCTTGCCGCCACCACCGGGGAGGATGCGGTGACCATTGAGGATGTGTACGAACCCTACCTGATGCAGCTGGGGTATATTATGCGCACGCCCCGTGGGCGGATCTGCACCCCTGCCGCCTGGGAGCATATGAAGCGGACACCGCCTCAGGCAGGGAATACGGATCAAATGAAAATGGATTTGTAAGCTCCATTTTCATTGGAAAGGGAAGACGAAGGGTGACCATCTTTGGGGGGTTACCCATCTCGTTTGGGGTGTTTGTTGCAGGGGGCAAAAGAACAGGCGAAGCCTGCGGTCGTTCCGCAACCTCAATCGTCGCAAGCTACGCTTGCTCGTTTCGGTTGATGCGTTCGCGGCTGCTATACACGCCACTGGCGTGTAGCCGCTCACTTACCCCTGCACCCCTTCGGAGCCCATCTCCTAGGGTGATCCTTCATTCATTTGGTGAAGCTTCAAGGGGGCTTTCCGGTCGCCCCCTTGACCCCTTCGGGTGCATCCTCTTGAGGGAGATCTTGGGAGTGGGGTCTTGGATTGAGGAAATAAATATTTTTTCAAACACCCCCCCTAAACCTTGCTTGTAAGGTGACCGCCGAAGGGTTCCAAGGGGCGACCGGAAAGCCCCTTGGAATAAACTCGACCGAATAGAGAAGGCTGACCCCAAAAGTTGGGGGTTCAAAGAAGTACAGCGAGCAATGGTTAAACCCTCTGGACTAAGCATAAACAAAACGAAGGGTTATCCCCAGAAACAGGGCGCCCTCCGGAATCAACAAAAAACTTCCTTCAAGGAAACCGAAGCCTTGGTTTCCCATGCGAATCAATTTTGAAAGGATACTATCATGAAAACCACGGATTTTGATTATTTCCTCCCTGAAGAACTGATTGCCCAGACCCCCATGGAGCCCCGGGATCATAGCCGGCTCATGGTAGTGCACCGGTCAAGCGGCACCCTGGAGCATAAGCACTTCTACGACATCATTGATTACCTGAACCCCGGGGACGCCCTGGTCATTAATGAGACCAAGGTGATTCCTGCCCGTCTCCTGGGCGTGAAAGAGGATACCGGGGTGCCGGTGGAGGTGCTCCTCCTCCGCCGGGAAAACGCCACGGACTGGGAGGCTCTTGTCCGCCCCGGCCGCAGGCTGAAGCCGGGGGCTGTGTGCTCCTTCGGGGATGGGGCGCTGAAGTGCGAAATCCTTAACAACGTGGAAGATACCGGCGGACGCATGGTTCGTTTTCATTATGAGGGCGTCTTTGAGGAGCTGCTGGACACCCTGGGGCAGATGCCCCTGCCCCCCTACATTCACGAGCAATTGCAGGATCGGAACCGGTATCAAACCGTGTACGCCAAGGCGGAAGGTTCTGCCGCCGCCCCCACAGCCGGGCTTCACTTCACCCCGGAGCTGCTGGAGCGGATTCGTCAGAAGGGTGTGACCATTGTGCCCGTGCTGCTGCATGTGGGTCTGGGCACCTTCCGCCCGGTGAAGGAGGAGGATGTGGATGCCCACAAGATGCACTCCGAGTTCTACCAGGTCACCAAGGAAGCGGCGGACACCCTGAACGGCATTCGCGCCGCCGGGGGACGGCTGATCTGCGTGGGCACCACCTCCGTCCGCACCATGGAAACCGTGGCGGATGATGAGGGGATCATCCATCCCGGCAGCGGGGACACCGCCATTTTCATCAAGCCCGGGGTAAAGATCAAGGCGGTGGACGCCCTGATTACCAACTTCCACCTGCCCCAAAGCACCCTGCTGATGCTGGTGAGCACCTTCATGGGCAGGGAGCAGGCGCTGGCGGCGTACAACACCGCCGTGGAGGAACGGTATCGGTTCTTCTCCTTCGGGGACGCTATGTTCATTGAATAAGCAAACGCCTGCAAAGCCCACAACCGCTTTGCAGGCGTTCTTCAAAGCCGGACGGCCATGAACGCCGGTCAACGCACAAGCTGCTTTTTGGCATCTGCGCGGATGTCGCCACCCCATCGATTCCCCTTTGTGCCGCAATTTCCGTCTTTACATCCACCTCGTTTCATGGTACAGTAAAATTGTTTGGAAAAAAGGAAAAGACGGACGGAACGGATCGGAGGAGATCCCTATGAGTTGGATGGATATCGTCAGCCTGCTGGGCGGACTGAGCCTGTTCCTCTTCGGCATGAAGGTCATGGGCGACGGGCTGGAAAAGGCCGCCGGCAACAAGCTGAAGCGATTGCTGGAGATCGTGACCCACAACCGGGTGCTGGGCATGCTGGCCGGCCTGGTTATTACGGCGGTGATTCAGTCGTCATCCGCCACCACGGTCATGGTGGTGGGCTTCGTCAATGCGGAGCTGTTATCCTTAACCCAGGCGGTGAGCGTGATCATGGGTGCCAACATCGGCACCACGGTGACCTCCCTGCTGCTGTCCATTAAGCTGAATTTCGGCATGCTGTTTGCTTTCCTCGGATTGATCCTGGGGATGATGCCGAAGAAGTGGGATGGAGCAAGGCAGCTGGGAACCGTGCTCATCGGCCTGGGTATTTTGTTTGAAGGCATGGACATTATGTCTTCCTCCATGGCGCCCCTGCAGAGCTGGCAGGGCTTCCGAGATGCCATGGTCACCGTGGATAACCCGGTGCTGGGGGTGCTGCTGGGCGCACTGGTCACGGCGGTGATCCAGTCCTCCTCTGCCAGCGTGGGCATTCTGCAGGCCCTGGCTGGCGAGGGGCTGATTTCCCTGCGGGGCAGCATGTTCATCCTCTTCGGGCAGAACATCGGTACCTGCGTCACCGCCATTATTGCCTGCGCAGGCACCAACACCACCGCCAAGCGGGCGGCCACGGTGCACCTGCTGTTTAACGTTATCGGCGCCGTGCTGTTTACCGTGATTGCCTGCTGCCTGCCCTTTGCAGACTGGATCGCCTCTCTGGCCCCGGGCAACCTGCGGCTGCAAATCGCCCTGACCCACGTGTGCTTCAATGTGGCCACCACCGCCCTGCTGCTGCCCCTGGCCTCCTGGCTGGAAAAGCTGGCCTGCCTCATCGTGCGGGAAAAAGTGGAGCCCAAGACGGAAATGCGCCTGCAGTACTTTGACGAGCGCATCATGGCCACCCCGGCCATTGCCGTGGAGCAGCTCTTTAAGGAAACTCAGCGCATGGGCGAGCTTGCTCTGGACACCTTCGAAGGCTCCATGGCCTGCTTCCGCCAGTGGGATGACCAGCAGGCGGCAGAAATGAAGAAGCAGGAAGAAGTGCTGGACTTCCTGAACGAGCGGATCACCTCTGCCCTCATGGATGTGCGGGGGCAGGAGCTGAACGAGCAGGAAAGCCACCTGGCCGGCAAGCTGTTCCACATCATCAATGACTTTGAACGTGTGGGCGACCACAGCATGAACGTGCTGGACGCCGCCCGGCTGAAGGAACAGGAAGGGGTCAAGTTCACCAGCAAGGTGATGGACGAGTTGGAAGACCTGGCGCAGCGCACCACCAGCCAGCTGAAGAGCGCGCTGGAGATGTTCTCCAAGCAGATCCAGAGCCCTGCCCGTTTGGCGGTCATTGAGGAAAATGAGGACGCCATTGATAAGCTGACCGATGAACTGCGGGATCACCATGTGGAGCGGCTGAAGAACAAG
>CAVKHY010000072.1:0-1316 GCA_963656345.1 bacterium
CCAGCAGGTTCAGGCACCTGAGGAAGGTACTCTTGCCACCGCCGGAAGGTCCGATAATGCTGACGACTTCCTGCGCCTTGAACGCTGTGCTGATGTCGTTCAGCACCTTCAGGTCGCCGAAACTTTTGGAAAGGTGATTGACCTGAATGATGGTTTCCTTATTTTCTGCCACGGGACATCTTCCTTTCCAAAAGAGCAATCAGTCGACTGCTTACAAAAGTCATGACAAAGTAAATGATAGCGGCAATGGCCAGACATTCCAAACTGTTGTAGGTCTTGGCGATGACGCCCTTGGAGCGGTACATCAGGTCGGCAATGCCGATGACGGAAACGATAGACGATTCCTTAATGTCGGTCACAAATTCATTGCCCAGGGCAGGCAGAATGTTTCTGATGGCCTGGGGAAGAACAACCAGCCGCATGGTCTGGCCTTCATGAAAGCCCAGGCTGCGCGCCGCTTCTGTTTGACCCTTATCCACAGCCTGAATGCCAGAGCGGATGATTTCAGCCACATAGGCGCAGCTGTTCAGACTCATGGCAACAACACCGGCGGCAAACCGGTCGAAGTTGGGGATGAAGCTGACATCCGGGAAAGTGATGCCGATCATGGGCAGTCCGTAGAAGATAAACATCAGCTGCACCATCAAAGGTGTGCCACGGAAGAATTCAATGTATGCCGCGGCAAACCAGCGCAGGGGAGCGATCTTGCTCATGCGCGCTGTGGCCATCAGGGTACCGAGAATGGTGCCGAGCAATACGGTAAAGAAAGAAAGAATCAGCGTATTGCCTACGCCTTCCAGAAAGAATCCGGAATACTTGGTAACAAGATTCCACATTGTCGTTAGAAATTCCATGACATTGCTCCTTCCGTGGGGGAGAAATACGGCGAAAACCGGAAAGCTGCCGAACAGCTTTCCGGTATGCCTTCAAAAGTGAATGCTTACTCAGCAGAGGGAGCCCAAATGGCGTTGTACTTGTCGAAGGCTTCCAGGTAGGAACCATCGGCCACAACACGATCCACAACGGCGTTGACCACTTCCAGGAAATCCTCATTGCCCTGAGCCACTACGCAGGCCTTACCAAAGGAGGCTTCTTCTGCGGAGAAGGTCAGGCCGGAAATTTCCAGGTTGTCGTTCTGAGCGACCATGCCTTCGCCGACGGCCTTGTCACACACGAAGCCGGCGATGTTGCCATTCACGGTTTCAAGTGCCAGATTCGGGTAGGTGTCCAGCTCGAACAGCTCGCTGTCAGGCAGGGCAGAAGCGATCAGCTGGGACTGGATGGTGCCCATCTGTGCGCCAACCTTCAGGCCGGCA
>CAVKHY010000072.1:1326-7075 GCA_963656345.1 bacterium
GGCCGGCAATGGCTTCCTTGGTGGCATAAGCTTCGCCGTTGCCCTTCTTTACAATGAACAGCTGCTCGCTCAATTCATACTGATGGCTGAAGTCGATCACCTTGGCACGCTCTTCACTTACGGTGAAAGCGGCAATGCCGATATCCACAACGCCGGACTTCACAGCATCGATGATGCCGTCGAAGGCCATATCCTGCACCTTCAGCTCAACGCCCAGCTCGTCAGCGATCTGCTGTGCCAGCCAAATGTCGCAGCCGATGGGATTGGCATCGTCGTCCAGGAATTCATAGGGGCCGTAGGTAGCTTCGGTACCAACCACCAGCACACCGGCAGCCTTGACCTTTTCCAGCACCGTTTCAGCGGATGCTGCAACAGCCGTGCACAGCACCATGCAGGCAACCAATACGAGAGCGAGCATCTTCTTCATTTTCGTTTCCTCCGTAAACTTTATTCAGGGTACGTGTATGATTATACACGAAAATATGCACTTGTCAAGCATAAATTTTCATTTCTCAAAAATCTTTTTCCAACTTCTTCAGTCGATCCATGGCCTCGGTGATTTTCTCCTCGGAAGTGGTGCAGGCAATACGGAAGTGACCATTGCCTGCCTTGCCGAAGACGCAGCCGGGGGAGACCATGATGTGGGCTTTCTCCAGCAAATAATTGCAGAAGGTTTTGTCATCCATGCCGGTTTTGCTGATGCCGGGGAAGGCGTAGAAGGTGCCACGGGGCTTGAAGATGGTCAGGTAGGAAATATCCTCGATGGCCTCGGCCACCTTGTATACACGTGCACGATATTTGGATATATATTCATCTGCAATGGCGTCCCGGATGGACAGCGCCTTAATGGCTGCCCGCTGGGATATGGCAGGGGCAGAATAGGTCAAGGCATCGTTGACATGCTTGAACACGCTGATCAGGTCCGGATGAGCAATGATGTAGCCGATACGCCATCCGGTCATCATAAAGTTCTTGGAAAAGCTGTTCAGGGTTACCGTTCGGTCTGCCATGCCGGGCAGCGTCCGCATGGGCACGAACACCCCGTCATACAGGTACCGGGTGTAGATTTCATCTGCCAGCACCAGCAGATCCTTTTCCTGAGCAATGTTGGCCAGCATTTGCAGGGTGTCCCGGTCGTAGGCTGCACCGGTAGGGTTGGTGGGCGTGTTCACAATCATGGCACGGGTACGGGGGGTGATGGCATTGCGGACAGAGGCTTCATCAGGGCGGTACATCTGCTCTTCATAGGTTTCCACCTCTACCAGCGTGCCGCCTGCCAGCGTAATCTGGTTCTTGTAGTCGGCAAAATAGGGGCCGAAAACAATCACTTCATCGCCGGGGTTCAACAGGCTCATAAGGGTCTGGGACATGCCCATGCAGCTGGAGGTGGTCACCAGCACCTCATCGGTGCTGATATCCTGCTGGAAATCTTCCTTCCATGCCTGACGGATGGCATCGATCAGTTCCGGATCGCCCTTGGGGTCGCCGTAATGGGTGTAGCCGTTGCAGGCATCGTGATAAGCAGCGTCAATAATGCGGCGATCCGTGGTAAAGTCCGTGTCGCCAATGCTCAGGTCGATCACGTCATTGTAGCGGTGCAGGGCTTCTGTGTCCAGGGTCAAGCCAGCGGTGCGGTGTTGAAAACGTTTGGCAATGTACTCCTTCATTTTCGTTCTGCTCCTTTTTTCACATAAGGTACAACGGTACTCCCGTTAGGAATGACATAAATTTTCTTATCTTTCAGGTCGGCAGCTGCCATCAGGGCGTCTACGGTTTGATAGGATTTCAGTCCCATAGGGGCAACGGTTTCCTGCGCCACGGAGGAAAGCATCAGGATGTTGTATCGCTTGGCCTGCTCACAGTTCAGCAGGAAAATGTAGCCGGGAATGGTGAAGTGCTCCCTGAGCCGCTGCTCCATGGTGCCGTCCTGCAGGTTCTGAATCCAGTCGAAATATTCCGCCGGACCGCCGCCCTCTCTGGCTTCGATGAGCAGAATCAGCGTGCCGCCAACCTTCAGCCCGGTTTCCACATTGTCGATGGTTTTTGTGCCCTGGTACAGGGACATGTCCTTGGGATAGCCGCCGCAGCTGGCGACGATTACGTCTGCTTTCTCCGGCACTTCCACCCGATAAATGCGATCCACCGCTTCGCAGGCACGAAGCCAGGAATGCAGATAGTGGCCTGCATAAATTTCCGCCAGCTGCATTTCCGCATTCATCACCAGGGAAATCATGAACAGATTGTTCATCAGTCCGGCGGCTTCGCACATGTCATCGTTCAGGGGATTATCTTCCAGCTTGCCGTTGCCGATGCGGGGATTGCTTCGGAAGCACTTGGGATCCAGCGCATAGGCATGGTTGTGGCAGATGGTATCCATGGCACTGATGCCCGGCAGGATGCTCTTCCGTCCGCCGCCGAAGCCTGCCATGACGTGATGGGTACATGCACCCAGGCAAATCACTCGATCCGCATGGGCTGCCGCCGGATGAATCCGCACAACCGTGCCGTGAGGGGTTGTGCCGATGGTAACCAGATCCTCCGCCAGACAGTCGTGATTGATGACCTGCACCCGGTCATAAATCCCATCTGTCACCAGGGTGCGCAGTTCCTGTTCGTCCCCGCCTAAGTGGGTACCATTGGCCACCAGAATGGTCAGATGATCATCCGATACTTGGCAGCGGTCATGAAGGTAGTCCACCAAAGGAGGAATCACCTTATCCTGCCGCATCCAGAACCGGGACATATCGCTGATGACCAGCGTTACCCGGTCGCCGGGCTGAATCCACTTATTAAGCGGAGGCGCATCAATAGGCGCATCCAAAGCGGCAGCAAGGACGGCGGGAATGTCCTGAATGGCCGGGGTGTGATGCCCCTGCAGGACGGTGACGTTGGCTTCTTCCAGCGGAAGGTCAACCGTGCCGCTGCCGTAGCGGAAGGTATAAGGCTTCATAGGAAAACTTCGCCTCCTTAGAGGGGTCGTATGTTTATGCAAACAAAACTATTATAGCACCGGGAAAGATCTTTGTCGATATCGTAACAAAGCTCCGACTGCATTTTTGCTGTATCTGACCCGTTGGAAAAGGCGTGCGGAAAAATGCATCCGCACGCCCCAAATGGTTGCTTATGGATTTACACGTTGAACAGGAGATCCGCATAAGTGGGGAAGGGCCAGTAAGAACGACCTACCTGGGTTTCCAGCTCGTCAGCCACCACACGAACAGCGTTCATCGCAGGGATGATCACATCGTGCTCGTATACGGCGGCTTCCTTTGCATCGGCCTCGTGATTGGTGTTCACAATGGCGGCCTGGAGCTCGTCAATGCGGTCGGAAAGCAGGGACACATTGCAGCTCAGCTTCGCCAGCAGCTTCTCCTCGGCGGATGTGCTCACGGCGGAAGAAGCATCCTTCAGTGCCTTCAGCTGAGAAGCGACGGCAGCGGAATACTTCATGGCCGCAGGCAGAATCTCACGCTGTGCCATCATCAAAGCAGTTTCGGCCTCGATGTTCAACACCTTGGCATACTCTTCCAGCTTGATTTCATACCGGGAACGAATCTCGGTTTCGGAATACACCTTGTGGGTGGTGAACAGCTTGATGTTCTTTTCAGATACCATGTAGGGCAGCGCATCCACGGTGCTGTGCAGGTTCAGCAGGCCACGCTTCTCAGCTTCCTTCACCCATTCCTCAGAGTAGCCGTTGCCGTTGAAGATGATGCGCTTGTGGGCGCGGATCTCACGGACGATCAGCTCATGAAGAGCCGTCTTGAAGTCGGAAGCGGCTTCCAATTCGTCAGCAAACTGACGGAGGGACTCAGCCACGATGGTGTTAATGACCACGTTGGTCTCGGAAATGGAAGCAGAGGAGCCGAGAGAACGGAACTCGAACTTGTTGCCGGTGAAGGCGAAGGGGGAAGTACGGTTCCGGTCGGTGTTGTCCTTGGGGAACTTGGGCAGCACGTGCACGCCGACAGTCATGTCGCTGTGCTCGTGACCCATGTAGGCGGAACCGGACTCGATAGCGTCCAGAATTTCACCCAGCTCTTCGCCCACGAACATGGAGATGATGGCAGGCGGTGCTTCGTTAGCACCCAGACGATGATCGTTGCCGGCGCTGGCCACGGATACACGGAGCAGATCCTGATAGTCGTCCACAGCCTTGATGACGGCAGTGAGGAACAGCAGGAACTGGGAGCTTTCATAAGGCGTATCGCTGGGATCCAGCAGGTTGTAGCCGGTGTTGGTGACCATGGACCAGTTGTTGTGCTTGCCGGAGCCGTTTACCCCTGCGAAGGGCTTCTCGTGCAGCAGGCAAACCAGGCCATGACGCTGTGCCACCTTCTTCATCATTTCCATGGTCAGCTGATTGTGATCGGCAGCCACGTTGGTGATGGTGAACACAGGTGCCAATTCGTGCTGAGCAGGTGCCACTTCGTTATGCTCGGTCTTGGCGGCGACGCCCAGCTTCCACAGCTCTTCATCCAATTCACTCATGAAGGCCTGAATGCGGGGCTTGATAGCACCGAAATAGTGATCTTCCAATTCCTGCCCCTTGGGAGGCTTTGCACCGTACAGGGTACGGCCAGTGAAGATCAGGTCGCGGCGCTTTTCGTACAGCTCACGGTCAATCAGGAAATACTCCTGCTCGGGGCCCACCGTGGGGGTCACACGAACAGAGTCCATACGGCCGAACAGGTGCAGTACACGCACAGCCTGCTTGCTCAGGGTTTCCATGGAGCGCAGCAGGGGCGTCTTCTGGTCCAAGGCTTCGCCGCCGTAGGAGCAGAAGGCCGTGGGAATGCACAGCACATTGTCCTTGATGAAGGCATAGCTGGTAGGATCCCATGCGGTATAGCCGCGGGCTTCAAAGGTAGAGCGAAGTCCGCCGGAAGGGAAGGAGGAAGCATCAGGCTCGCCGCGGACGAGTTCCTTGCCGCTGAAGGAAAGGATCATCTTTCCGCCGGGCTGAGGATTCAGGAAGCTGTCGTGCTTCTCGGCGGTGATGCCGGTCATGGGCTGGAACCAGTGGGTGAAGTGCGTTACGCCCTTCTCCGCTGCCCAATCCTTCATGGCGTGGGCAACAACCGCAGCAACCTGCGGATCAAGATGACGACCCTCATCGATGGTCTTCTTCAGGGCCTTGTAGGTATCCTTGGGCAAATGCTGCTGCATTACAGCATCATTAAATACGTTGCTGCCAAAGATCTCATCCATATGTGCCATCCAGGTAAACCCCCTTCTACGATGTTTCTTTGGTTTTGCAGTCTTTTTCATAAGAGAATCTCATGAAAAAAAGGACGGTGCGAGAAAAAATCCCGCAGCGTCCTTGCTGCATGCACACAAGTATAGCCATGGCTTTTCTGTTTGTCAAGGAGAAAATCAGAGAAAAAACGAAGCAAAAGCAGTCTATGAAATCCATCAACCAAAGGGACAGTCGAATTGGAACAAAACAAGCGTGAGAGAAAACGCTCCCACGCTTGTTTGGAAACTGATTACGCTTGCTTTTTCCGAACCTTGATCGTGCCGTCTTCCAGATACAGTTGCACATGGTCGCCCAGGGCGAAGTGCCCCAGGATCAGCTCCTCGCTCAGCATATCCTCCACCGTGCGCTGAATCAACCGCCGCAGGGGACGGGCACCGAATTTCGGGTCGTAGCCCTCCTGCGCCAGGTGAGAAGCGACCTCTGCATCCCAGTGCAGGTAAACATCCCGCTCTTCCAGCCGCTTGGCAACCTGCGTCAGCATCATGTCGG
>CAVKHY010000072.1:7085-12652 GCA_963656345.1 bacterium
AGGGCATGGAAGACAATCATTTCATCCACCCGGTTGATGAATTCCGGCCGGAACAGTTCCTTGACTTCCTTCATCACGGAATCCTTCATAGCTTCATAGCTGTGCACATCGGCCATGGGGCTGGCGCCGAAACCCATGGCGCGTCCCGTACTGATGTTATGGGCACCGGCATTGGAGGTCATGACAATGATGGTGTTCTTGAAGCTGACCGTACGTCCGGTGTTGTCGGTAAGCCGGCCATCCTCCAGAATTTGCAGCAGAATGTTAAACACATCCGGGTGTGCCTTTTCCACCTCATCCAGCAGGATCACGCTGTAGGGCTTGCGGCGCACTGCTTCGGTTAATTGTCCTCCCTCCTCATAGCCAACGTAGCCGGGGGGAGAACCGACCAGCCGGGACGTGGTGTGCTTCTCCATGTATTCGCTCATGTCGATGCGAATCACGGCAGATTCATCCCCGAACATGGCCTCGCCCAGGGCACGGCAGAGCTCGGTTTTGCCAACGCCTGTAGGGCCAAGAAAGATGAAGCTGCCGATGGGACGCTTGGGATCCTTGAGCCCAGCACGGGCACGTCGAATGGCACGGGCGACGGCACTGACGGCTTCGTCCTGTCCCACGACTCGGGCATGGAGGGTTTCCTCCAAATGCATGAGTCGGTCGGCTTCAGTTTCCGTCATCTTGCGGACGGGAATGCCTGTCCAGCCGGAAACAACCTGGGCAATGTCTTCCTCAGTGACCACGTCTCTGGCGGCAGATTGCTGCTTGCTCCATGCAGTACGCTTCATCTCAATTTCCTGACGGAGGCAGCGTTCCTGATCCCGCAGGGAAGCGGCACGCTCAAAGTCTTGATGGGCAATGGCGTCCTTCTTTTCGGCGACCAGGGCATCCAATTCTTTTTCCTGTGCTTTTACATCCGGGGGCGCAGTAAAGGCCTGAATTCGTACACGGGAGGCGGCCTCATCCATCAGGTCAACGGCCTTGTCCGGCAGAAAACGGTCGGCAATGTAGCGGTCAGACAGGGTAACGGCGGCTTTCAAGGCTTCATCGGTAATGTGCACCTTGTGATGGGCTTCATACCGATCCCGCAGTCCATGAAGGATGGCCAACGCTTCTTCCTGAGTAGGCTCACCGACCATGACAGGCTGGAAACGGCGCTCCAGGGCGGCATCCTTTTCGATGTGCTTCCGGTATTCCTCCAGTGTGGTGGCACCAATGCACTGCACTTCTCCCCGGGCAAGGGCAGGCTTCAGGATGTTGGCAGCATCCAGGCTGCCCTCTGCCTGACCGGCACCCACAATATTGTGAATTTCGTCGATAAACAGGAGAATGTTGCCGCTCTCCTGCACTTCCTTCATGACGTTCTTCAACCGCTCTTCAAACTCGCCCCGGTACTTGCTGCCGGCAATCATACTGCCCATATCCAGGGACAGCACACGCTTGCCTACCAGCATTTCCGGAATGCTGCCCTGCACGATTCGCTGAGCAAGCCCTTCCACCACGGCGCTTTTGCCTACGCCGGGCTCGCCGATCAGCACGGGATTGTTCTTTGTGCGGCGAATCAGGATCTGAATGATGCGCTGAATTTCCGTATCTCTGCCGATGACAGGATCCAGCTCGTTATCCCGGGCTGCAGCGGTCAGATCCCGGCTGTATTGGGCAAGCACGGGGGTTTCGGTTTTCTTGTTCTTTCCTTTGGAACTTGGACGCTCTTCCGGTTCTTCTCCGCTGCCGCTGCGTTCCGCACGAAGCTGCCGGATGATCTCATCCCGGGTCTTTTCCGTGTCGACATGCAGCTGCTTCAGAATATTGAAAGCCAAGCAGTCATTTTCCCGCAGGAGTGCCAGCCACAAATGTTCGACGGAAACATAGGCTTGTCCAAGCCGGCGGGATTCCATCACGCTGAGTTCCAGCAGCTTTTTCATTCGAGGTGTCATGCTGATATGCAGCGGCTGCGGAGCATTTTCATCCGTTGGGGGCATCAGGGCCACCACATCATCATAAGATACTTTTTCCTGAATCGATTGGGGCTGATGGTCATCCTCATTCACCAAGGCGAGAAGCAGATGCTCTGTGCCCATGGCGGGATTGTTCAGCTCCTCCGCAATGGAGCGGGCGGCTTCCAGCATATGCTGTGCCCGTTCCGTAAATTGTCCGAATAGGGCCATAAGATCCTCCTGATACGTTCAGTTGAACGCAGTGATATTGCTCATTATTCTGCCGCCAGCATGCTGCGAATTCTGCTTGCGCGGGCGGCAGACAAATTTCTGCCGGTTAGGCGGGATTCTGCAAAGTCCTGCAAGTGAGCGTCCTGCACCTGCTCCAGCATTTGATCCAGCGTGTCTGTTTTCACTTGAAGCATGCCAATAGCAGCTCCCAAGCGAACGGCGCTCCAATGCTTAAAGAATTCCGGCAGTTCCATGATCCTGGCATTGCACAGGATACCCCAGGCACGCCAGATGGGATCCTCTAAGACCAAACGGTGGGCACCGAGGGACTTCTCTCGCAGGGAAAGCTCCATATCTGTTAGTTGATGTCCCACGGCGGTAACGGCACTGATCAGTTCCTGCTCCGTTCGGCCAAGGGTAACCTGGTTGGATACCTGATACAGGCAGCCCAGCGCCTCGGCTCCTTCACCATATACGCCTCGGATGGTTAACCCGACCTTGGCGACAATCTGCCCTACATTGCCCATTTGCTTGCCGATGGTCAGCATGGGCAGATGAATCAGCAGGGAAGCACGCATGCCGGTGCCGGTGTTGGTGGGGCAGGCAGTCAGGTATCCCAACTGACGGTCAAAGGCAAAGTTGACCTGACGGCTCAGGGCATCCTCCACCCGAAAGCACCGGTCGGCGGCTGTTTGCAGATCATCACCGGGCACAATGGCCTGTATACGCAGATGATCCTCTTCGTTCATCATCACGGAGATACTTTCCTCCGTGTTCAGCATCACGGCCGCCGTATCCGGACGCAGCAGCAAATCCTTGCTGATCAGGTGGCTCTCGCACAGTGCCAGCCGCTGGTTGGCACTCATATCACTGAGACGGAGCAGTTCAAACCCCTGATCTGCACCGGAAAGCTTCATTGCATTGGTGGTACGGGAGACGCAGGCAGCTGCAAGTTCGGGATGTTCCGCAACATCAAAGGGCAGATCCTCATAGTTTCTTGCAAGGCGTACCCGGGAAGAAAGAATGGTTGCATGATTGCTCATTGAGCCTGTGCCTCCTTAGCGGCCATTTCACGGAGCTGATCCCGCAGGCGGGCAGCTGTCTCGAAGTCCTCCTGAGCAACGGCCTGCTCCATTTGCCGGGTCAGCTCTTCCTGACGGGTACGCTGCCGCTGCGCTTCGCAGGTATTCAGGGGTTCACGGCCGGCATGCTGCACCCTTCCGTGAATTTGCAGCAGCATGGGCTGAAGCTGCTCGCGGAAAGCCTCATAGCAGTGAGGACAGCCCAAATGACCGGATTTGGTAAACTGGCTCAGGGTGGTATGGCACCGGGGGCATACAATCTCAACACGAGGCTCCTCAGGCGTTTCCGACCCTGTAATGGCGGAAAGGATGGAGGAAAGCAGGCTCTTGATATTGCCGCTCTGCAGATCGGCATTCATTTTCGCCATACATTCGCCGCACAGGTGCCGGGTGGTCACTTCACCTGCAACCACCACGGAAATCGTAAAGGTCGCTTCATTAACTTTGCATTCTTCACATAACATAGGCAGTCATCCTTTCGGGTTAGGCTTCAAGGGTGGGTGTGTTTCGCCGGGCTACGGAGGTCAGCATGGCCTTCAGCGACTTTGCACGCAGGGTGTCCTTCATGGATTCCGGCAGGGGAACGGCCAAAGCTTGGGCGGAAACAGCGGCACGGGCAAGTTCCCCTTCGTTGGGCGTCAGCATCTTTTGCTCCACCAGGCGGGCAATGATGTGATCGGCTTCCCCTTCCGTAATGCTGTCCCCAATGCGTTCGTGAATCAGATACATCAGCTGCTGACCAGGCTGCTGCACCACACGCACAATGCGGATATAACCGCCGCCGCCCCGCCTGCTTTCAATGACATAGCCGTGATCCGGAGTAAAGCGGGTGGCAAGCACATAGTTGATCTGGCTGGGGGCACAGCCGAAATACTCTGCCAGCTCGTTGCGCTTGAGCTCCACTTCAGGTTCATCCTGGGCGAGGAGCATCTTGATAAAGTCTTCAATGGTATCGCTTAATCGCATGGTTCATTCCTCTGCTTTCGGTCAAGACTGACTATCTTTGACCAATATCATTATAGCAGGATAAGGATGGAAATGCAAGTGGGAGAGAATTCGATCTCTACGGCATGCATACATTTGTTACAACTCCCGTGTTGACAGACATTTTCACCTCTTCTATAATCGAGGCAGGTACCAATTAAAAGACGGAGGAATTGTCCTATGCGCAAATTGTTCTCCATGCTTCTGGCAATCCTGATGCTGGTTTTGCCGGCCATGAGCCTGGCTGCCACACCGGCTGAGATTATGGCGATGCCGGAAGGACGTACCCTGTATACAGATGTTACCTTCACCCCCGGCGACCTGCCCTTGGACGGCACTGCCGCTACCATGGCAAAGGATCTGCTGAATGCCCTGACCGTCAGCACGAAGGCCGGCGGTGCGGACGGAGATGTGAGCGGCCTGTCTGTCAAGCTGAATGGCGTCAAGGTGCTGACCTTCGATACTCAGGTGAAGGACGAGACGCTTTATCTGGCTACTTCCATGCTGGATCATCCTGTTGCCTTTACCGCCGATGAGGCGACGGACTTTGCCAAGCAGATGCTTACCATGCTGGGTAATGCAATCGACGTGGACGTGAGCAGCCTGGTGGAAAACTTGACGGCAGATACATGGACGTATGTAACGAATTCTGCTTACGATGCCGTCAACAACTTTACCTTCGACTTGGAAGGCTTCACCACGGTAACGGAGCGGATGAGTGCCCGCATCGTTACGGAGGAAGTAACGGAGCAGACCAAGGATCACGAGCCCGCAACTACCAAGATGACCATGACCATCACGGCTGAAGATGTGAAGGATCTGGTAAAAGTGTTTGCAGACGCCTGCCACAGCAATGAAGCACTGATGGCGGTGCTTCGCCAGGCGGATGCAACCTACACCCTGAATGAGCAGGAAGTCACCGAGGATGAATTCTTCAATGGCTTGCCGGATGCATTTGCTGAAGCACTGTCCTGCTACGAAGACATTGTCGTGGTAGACATGACCAATGCAGAAAATGAAACCGTACACGCTTCCGTAACCCTGACGCCAAAGGCGGACGCAGCAGAGAAAGTATTGCCTGTGTCCGTTGTGTACAATCGATTGGGCACGGCTGATGGCATGGGTCATTCTTTGACGGTGACCATGACCAGCGATGATTCCGATGCGGTGCTGTCCGTGGATTACCTGACGGATGCGGAAAAGAAAGTTTCTTTCGGCGCAGCTATGTCTTATGTTAAGAAGGACGGAACGGTGCTGGAAGTGGCAAGCTTCACGGCCGACGGCACCAGGGAAAATGGAGATACCCAGGCTTCCTCTGATGTGACCTACACAGCTG
>CAVKHY010000073.1:0-12554 GCA_963656345.1 bacterium
TAATTTTCGGACGTGGCTCGTAGGAAGACTTCCTCCAAGGAATCCTTCACGGGCATCAGCATGCGAAGGGGAGCATCCATGGCACACAGCAGACGGAACAGCTGCGTGGCAGGATCCCCACGGTCATTGCCCCGGGCATTGCATTCCAGTTCCACCTGGGTCAGCCCAGGCTCAGGATCCGGCAGGACCTTCACTCGCCGGACGCAGTTAAGTCCCTTTAAGGCTGGCAGCAGCTGCGCTTTTCGCCCAACAATGATGGCCTGCAGGCGAATTACATCTTCGCTGGCGGTCAATTCGCTCATGTCGGCTTCCCGAATCAGTCGCCCTTTATGGAGAATCACCACACGTTGGCACAGCTGCTGAATTTCCGAAAGAATGTGGCTGGAAAAAATCACGGTGTGACTTTCCCCAAGGTGCCGCATCAGTTCCCGAATTTCCACCACCTGCCGGGGATCCAGACCAACCGTTGGCTCATCCAGCACCAAAATGGGAGGATTGCCGCACATGGCCTGGGCTACGCCTACACGCTGCCGGTATCCCTTGGACAGGCTTCCCAGCAGCCGCTGGGCAACCTCCTTCAGGCCGCATTCCTGCATAATTTCCGTAATATGGGCGTCAATGGCGGAGGCTTTGACTTCCCGCAGGCGGCACACAAATTTCAGGTAATCGGTTACGGTCATCTCATCATAAAGGGGAGGACGCTCAGGCAGGTAGCCGATACGCCGCTTGCATTCTCTGGGCTGCTTCAGCATATCCATGCCGTCTACCAGCACCTGACCGGAAGTTGGCGGAAAGTAGCCCGTCAGCATGTTCAGGGTGGTGGTTTTGCCTGCACCGTTCTGCCCAAGCAGCCCCACAATTTGCCCGGAAGGGGCACTAAAGGACAAATCCTTAACGGCTTCGTTATTGCCGTAACGCTTTGTTGCCTTGATGAGTTCAATCATTGCGCATAATTCCTTTCTTACCCGTCTATTATAGCAAGAACCGGGGCAGGTGTGTGTGAATAATCTGTAAAAGCCATGAAGACCTGCCAAGGAATTTGCACTTTTCTGCATTTTGTGCTATAATAGCCATACGGGGATCGTCATTCAGAAGTTGATAGCATGCACAGGATGACGTTCCTGATAAAGGAGGAATCTTGTATGAAGACAAACTCTGTGATTACCATTGGTCGGCAGTTTGGTTCCGGCGGACGGTATGTGGGTCAGCTTTTGGCACAAAAGCTGGATATTCCCTTCTATGATAAGGAACTGTTGACGGAAGCTTCCAAGGAAAGCGGTATTTGCGAAGAAATCTTTGAGGATCACGACGAGAAGCCTACCCGTTCTCTGCTCTTCTCTCTGGTGACCGGCGTGCAGATGCACGCGGATGTCAGCAGCATGTACATGGACATGCCTTTGAACCACAAGATTTTCCTGGCACAGTTTGATGCCATTCGGAAGATCGCTTCCCAGGGACCTTGCGTCATCGTTGGCCGCTGCGGCGATTATGTGCTGCGGGATATGCCCAATGAGATTAGCTTCTTCGTGAAGGCGGATATGAACAGCCGTGTGGCTCGTGCTGTGCGGTATTATGGCGTGGATCCCCAGAAGGCGGAGGAAACCCTGCGCAAGGCAGATAAGCGCCGTGCAAACTACTACAACTACTATGCCACTGCCACCTGGGGCGATGTGAACAACTACGACCTGTGCGTGGATACCGGCGCCGTTGGCGTGGAAGGCGCAGTGGATGTGATGACGCGGTTCGTCGAGCTGCGTGAGAAGTTCCTCAATGAAAACAAGTAAACGTTTTGCGGTATGTCTTGCAGCCATCATAATGGTGCTATGCCTGCTGACCGGTGCACTGGCAGAATTGCCTTGGACAACGCCTACCACGACGGGTCAGCAGAAGCTGCAGGATTATATTGCCCAAGTGAATACAAACCTGCAAAGCTTAGGCTCAGTGCCTATCAATTCCTTGTTCTTTGAAGGGACGCAGCAAGCTGTGCTGGGGGTAACATCGGCAGACAATGCAGACATTCCGGAAGGTGTGGAGATCACCATTTCCTTGTACAGTGATGCACTGAACATCCTTCAGTTGCGCTGCTCTGATGCCAACCAGTTTACCAACCTTGCCGGTGCATGCATTCAGGCGGCCAGCGCCAACAGCGAGACCTTGTCTGATGCAGTGAAGGCGCCGGGGCAGTATGCCAAGAAGGCCATGGCCGATCCGGCAAACTCCTTTGAGGAGGAAGTGCAGGAGCTGAACGGCACATCACCAAGGGTGTATTATGCCTACTACCCCAACCAGTACCATGACGGAACCAACTGGCTTCAAATGACCCTGGTATTTCCCATGGCCGGGTACGACGAAGCCGGTGTATACGGCACGCCGGCGCCTGATGTGGAAGATGACGAGGAGTACGAAGGCTACAACCCTACAGATGATTTGACCCATTTGGAAATCTTCACCACAGCCACGCCGGAGCCTGATTCTCCGGCCGGTGAAGAGAACGACAAGTAAAAGGACAGCGTATCGGATGAAAACTTCCGATACGCTGTTTTTGACTCATTGGAACCTGCCGCAGCAGTTTTTGTATTTGCGTCCGCTGCCGCAGGGGCAGGGATCATTTCTGCCAACATTGGGGGTCTGATTTTTGACCTGCCCGGTTTGGAAAGCTTCCAATTCCTCCGCCGTGTGTCCACGGAAGGACCACATGGGCAGCTTTCGAATGGCCTGCTGAAACATGAGGTCTTCCTTTGCGGTCAGCTTGCGGTCGATGCCGACCTGATGTAGCATTTCATGTACTGCATCGGGATTGTTATCGTGTATTTCATCTACTAGGATCTGAAGAAAATAAAAGGCGTCGTCTTGATCAAAGCCTTGCTTGATGATCCATCGCTTGATCGGCGCAATGGATGGAAAAAGAATACTCCAGTCTTCGGCATCGTCAGGCTGAGCAGCTTTCAATCGTGTAAGGGCAGAAGGATCTGCAAGGGGAAGATCCTTGGGCAGATCCTGAAGTCGCTTGTACAGATCATCCGGATCAAACAATTCTTCGGAGCAGATATAATATTGATCGTTTCCGGCGTGATAGACGGTATTCTCGAAAAGGAAGTAGCTCATTAGATAGAACTTGCAATGGTTTAGCAAAGAAGCATCATTACAACATGTTTCAAGCAAAGAAAAGAGATCTTTCTCATGGAGCATGCCGTAATAGGTGAAAAGTAAATCCTTTGCATAACCAATCACAAAAGAAAAGAACCGTAAGAAAGAAACTTCCGAATCGTCCAGCTGCTGTAAGTAAGCAGCAAATTCGGGGCAGATGGTCCAACTGAGGGAATCTTTATGAGCAAGACCGACACGGCTGGAGCGATAAAACGCCTCAGTAAGTTTGGGGCTTGGTTTCACGATGATGTTGGGAATGTGTTTATAGGACAGGTAGGGCTTTAGCACCATTAAGTTTTCCAGCCCGACATACATTGCTGCAAGAAAAAAGCATTCGCCGTTCGGGTCTGCGTAGGCTTTTGCAATTTCCTCAATCAGAACGGCCTTTGTTGCCTTGGCAGGAGCCGGATGCTCCAAAAGATAAAAGTACAAATAGATCAAATCGTCTTTGGTAGAGCGCTTCAAATTCTCCTGGATGGTTGGCATGAGGAAATCACTCCTTATCGCGCATCAGGTCGTACATCATGATACCGGCGGCAATAGCGGCATTCAAGGATTCAGCACCGCCGCGCATGGGCAAGCGAAGCCTGTGGGTAGCCTCTGCCTGTACGGCAGGGGAAACGCCATTGCCTTCGTTGCCGATAATCAGGCAAAATCTGTCGCCTACAGGGTCACGGCGGAAGAAGGGGGTACCGTCCAGCTGGGAGGATAGGACGCTCCAGCCCTTTTCCCGAAGCTGGTGCAGGGCGTGGGGGAGTTGATCCGTGATTTCCACAGGCATGCGAAAAATGCTGCCCATGGTGGCACGCAGTACCTTGGGGCTGAATACATCGGCGCACTTGTCACTGAGCAGCACGCCGTCAAAACCGGCGGCATCTGCCGTGCGGAGAATGGTACCCACGTTGCCGGGATCCTGCACATCATCCAGCGCAAGCAGGCAGGACCCGGTGACAGGCACTGTGCGCATGCGGATAACGGCAGCGATGCCTTGGGGGGTTTTCGTATCGCATAGAGCGGCAAACACGTGATCCGGCAGCAGGTAGGCGGGAACATGCTTCGGCAGGGGGAAATCGGCTGCGTGGCTTTCATCCACCAGCAGGGTTTCCACGGAGAAGGAAGAGGCAAGGGCTTCCTCCACCATTTTCCGCCCTTCCACCAGAAAACAGCCGGTTTCCTTACGGCCTTTCCGCTCCTTCAGGGATCGCCAGGCCATGACCTTTGGATTTTTAAGGCTGGTGATGGAGTCCATGAAAATCAGCCTCCTTTGCGTCGGCACGCATGTTCAGCAGCATGCCCATAGCAACGGCAATGCCGCCAAGCACCGTGCCCAGGGAGAAACGTCCGGCCAGTGCATCAATGACCACCCCGGAGAAAATTTCGCCCACAAAGGTGATGATGGTCATCTGCAGGGCGGACAGGCGTGGCGTGGCAACGTTGCATAGGAAAATACCCAGCGCACCCAATACGCCGCCCAGGTACATGGTGAAGGGCTGACCGGCAGCGGGGAAGGGTGTGTTCAGCTGAAAACCGGACAAAGCGAACAGCAGGATACTGCCGGTAAGGCCGGTGACATAGTTCATCAGCGTAGAATGACCAATGCCGGCGGTTTCCGACAGGGATGCGTTAAAGGTGCGGGCAACGACAATGGTGTATCCGCTGAGGAAGCCAAGCAGCACTGCCAGAAACATGTCACTGCCGCCGCTGAGCTTGCCGCCGGAGAGCAGGAGCATCAGCACACAGCCAATGGTCATGACCAGAATGGCCATTGCTTTGCCCATGCGGAAGGGATGCTTTGCGGCGCCGAAGAGACCAAAATGATCAACAAGGGCGGAGCAGGTCATCTGTCCCAGCAGCATTAGCACCAGATTCAGGGTGACGCCCAGCACGTTAATGCTCAGGTTGGAGCAAATAACGGTGAGAATCCCCACCACGCCGCCAAGATACTGGTACCAGGACGCCCGGGCTTTCCGGCGGCTCCAACCGCACAGGGCGGCAGGCAGCAGGGTGATCAGTCCTGCCAAGTGAATAATGGTAGGGGAAAACCAGCCGCCGTACACAGCCGTTAAGGAGGCATTAACAGCGTTCATCAGGGTGATCAGAATGCCGTAAAAGCCGGCAATCAATGGATACTGCATGGGCGCACTTTCTCCCTTGAAAAATTAGTTGGTGCCGCGGAAACCCTTGCCGATGATTTCACCTGTGTTGGTAATCAGCAGGAAGGCGCCGGGATCTATACGCTTTACCTCGCGCCGGAGCAGCACGGCTTCCCGCCGGTTGACCACCGTCAGCAGCACGGTGCGGCCTTCGTGGGTGTAAGCTCCTTC
The DNA here is from genome assembly GCA_963656345.1 of bacterium. Lineage (GTDB taxonomy): Bacteria > Bacillota > Clostridia > Christensenellales > Aristaeellaceae > CAKUFA01. Next base: position 5,472 of record CAVKHY010000073.1, read on the forward strand.
ACCGTGAAGCTCTGTGGCACCGCGCTTCAGGGCCACGGTGATAAATTCCACAATCTTTTCGGGCTTGGTAGTGATGATGTGGAAACACTTGTGGGTATTGATGTTTTCAAGCACCATGTCCACCATGACGGATTTGATGATCAAGCCCAGCACGCAGAACAGGCCGGTTTCCATGCCGAAAGCCACGCAGGCCATCAGGGTAATGACGCAGTCGGAGCACATGAGGGCGGCACCGATGTTTAGGCTGGTGTATTTCCGTAGAATCATGGCCACAATGTCTGTGCCGCCGGAAGAAGCATCCAGGTTAAACAGAATGGCGGAACCTACCGCAGGCAGTCCTACGGCAAACAGCAGCTCGGCAAAAGGCTGAGAGGTCATGGGTGCCTTCATGGGCAGCACCACCTCCATCAGCTGAATGAAACCGGACATGAGCAATGACGCATAGGCAGTGCGGACGCCGAAGCTGCGGCCGAAAATGGCAAAACCGATGATCAGCAGTGCCACGTTGATGATGGTAACGAAGGTACCGGGGGTGATCCAAGGAAAGTAATGCGCCAGTACAACGCTCAGGCCGCTGACACCGCCTGTGGAAAAATTATTGGGAAACTTGAAGAAGTAAATGCCCACAGCCATCAGCAGTGTGCCGAAGGTGATAAGCAGCCACTCCTTCAAGGTCTGGTTAAGCTTTACTTTCTGTGCCATGGACTGGCCCTCCCGATTGCAAGAAAAAATTCAGAACAGCAACGATTATAACACGTCCTGATATGGATGACAAGGTGAAACGCAAGGAATTGCAAGGGATGCAACATCTTCCCCCAAGATGGAATCTCGACCTTGACGATTTCCGCCTTTCCCTGTATACTTAATATCATAAGAACGTTTATTCGTTGTGCTTTGCTGAGAGGAGGCGCGGAGGATGGGGGAACGCACTTACATTGCGATTGACCTGAAGTCTTTCTACGCCTCTGTGGAGTGCCGGGAACGTGGACTCGATCCGCTGAATACCAACCTGGTGGTGGCGGATGAAAGCCGCACGGACAAAACCATTTGCCTGGCAGTGACGCCTTCCCTGAAAAGTCTGGGGATTCCAGGACGTCCCCGGCTGTTTGAAGTAAAGCAGAAAGTGCGGGATGTGAATGCTAAGCGTCAGTCTGCCGCACCGGGCAAAACATTGGCCGGCAGCACCTGCGTTTTCTCCGACTTGCAGAGGAATCCTTCCCTTGGGGTGGATTTTCTCATTGCGCCGCCCCAAATGGCACGGTACATGGATTACAGCGCCCGCATTTATGCCGTGTACATGCGGTATGTCGCCCCGGAGGATGTAGTGGTCTATTCCATTGACGAAGTCTTCATGGATGTGACCTGCTACCTGGCTGCATGTGGGCTCTCCGCCCATGATTTTGCCATGAAAATCATTCTGGATGTGTTGACAGAAACCGGCATTACGGCCACGGCGGGCATCGGCACTAACCTGTTCCTCTGCAAGGTGGCCATGGACATTGTGGCCAAGCATATCCCTCCGGATGAGAACGGGGTGCGCATTGCTCAGCTGGATGAGATGACCTTCCGGCAAACGCTGTGGGATCATCGCCCGCTGACGGATTTCTGGCGTGTAGGGCATGGCTATGCCCGGAAGTTGGAAGCACATGGCATGCTGACCATGGGGGATGTAGCACTGTGCTCCCATGTGCATGAAGACCTGTTGTACAGGCTGTTCGGCAAAAATGCAGGATTGCTTATTGACCATGCATGGGGCTGGGAACCCTGCACCATCGATGTGATCAAGGCTTATCGCCCGGCAAGCAACAGTCTGACTTCCGGGCAGGTGCTCCATTGTCCCTACGAAGGGGAAAAGGCTCGGCTGGCACTGCGGGAGATGGCAGACTTGATGGCGCTGGATCTGGTGGATAAGGACTTGGTGACGGATCAGCTGGTGGTTGCGGTGGGGTATGACATTGAGAATCTGACAGATCCGGCAAGGCGAGCCGCTTATCACGGGGCGGTGGAGCAGGATCATTACGGACGGCAGGTGCCCAAGGGTGTCCATGGCTCGATGAATCTGGAGGGCTACACCGCTTCCGCCAGAAAAATCATGGACGCTGCCGGAGAGCTTTTTGACCGTCTTGCAGATACAAAGCTGCTGGTTCGTCGGCTGACGCTGGTGGCCAATCATGTTCTTCCGCGGGGAGAAGCGCCGATTCAGTCAACGGAGCAGCTGGATCTGTTCACAGACTATGCGGCAGAGGATGCCAAGCGGCAGGCAGAGGAAGCAGAACTGGAGCGGGAACGAAAGCTGCAAACCGCCGCCCTGGCCATTAAGAAGCGTTTCGGTAAAAACGCCCTTCTTCGTGGGATGAACCTGCAGGAGGGCGCCACTGCCAGAGATCGCAATGCACAAATCGGCGGTCACAAGGCGTAATGCTGACCAAGTTTTATGGCAGATTTTCTTTGCTTCGGTATCCTGGAGTGTGCCCCGAAGGAATTATCTTCTCAATCCTTTGGGATAATGATTCTTCATTTGCCCGTCGGAGCACTTGCCCCAGCCCAGACACAATCCGCCATGCTCTGCCAGTACCCAACCTTTGAGCCCATCAGGTACTGCTAAGGTTTCCCCACGGAGATACAAGACGGCTTGCTCATCCGTCAAGGAAACGTGAGGAAAATCCGGCGAAACATCAGCTACTGCCCAAGCGTGATCCGGCTGGAACAGTTTTCCCTTCACACTGCCCAGATGCAATCCGCATCGCAGCACCTTCAGCCCACGGACATCCGGGCAATCCGGCAAGGACACCAAGGTATCGCCCAGCAAATGCGTCGCCGCAGGGACCTGCTTGCCTGCAAAATGCCAATATACCTGCTGCTGATCTTTGCCGGGCGTGGGAAGGCTGGCATCCAAGGGAAGGCTGGCAACTCCTTGTCCCTGCCGGTGCAGCAATGCCACAAAGTGCCCCTCTCCGCGCATCCGGTGAGGATAGCAGGTCAGCATGCCTTCCGGGGCGTCTGCTCCGGGCAAATGAAAGGGTGTTAGGGTGAAGTCGCTGTGCCGTTGCAGGAAAGCTGATACCGTATCCTCGTTTTCCACAGGATTTAGGGTACATGTGGAATACACCATGCGCCCGCCCGGACGCACCAGCAAAGCAGCTGCGTCCAGAATTTCCGCCTGACGCTTAGCACATCCGGCAGCGGTTTCTGGTGACCACTCCGTCCGTGTCTCCGGGTGACGGCGGAACATGCCTTCTCCCGAACAGGGCGCATCCACCTGCAGCGCGTCAAAGCCTTCCGGCCAGCGGGCGGCAAGTTTGTCCGGCATGGCACTGACTACCAGAGCGTTGGTAATGCCCATGCGCTCAATATTCCGGGAAAGAATCAGGGCACGCTTGGACACAGGCTCGTTGCACACCAGCAAGCCATGACCGGCCATGGCTGCGGCAAGCTGGGTGCTTTTTCCTCCGGGGGCGGCGCACAAATCCAGTACCTTTTCCCCGGGCTGGGGAGCAAGCACGGCAGCAGGCAGCATGGCACTGGGCTCCTGCAGGTACCAGGCTCCTGCCTCATGCAGGGGAACGGCTCCGGCATTGGATTCGGGCGAAAGGTAGTATCCGTTGGCTGCCCAGGACACAGGCTCGCCGAGCCCTTGAGGCTGCTGCTGTGCCTGTTTTCGGGGATTCAACCGGATGCCCCGTTGGCAGGGCTCCTCTAAGGCGTGCAGAAAAGCAGGCAGCTCGTCCCCAAGCTGCTCGGCCATGCGGGTCAAAAATGCTTCAGGCCACGGATACATGCAAATACCCTCCTCGAGAAAACTTTTCAAACAACCAGAAAAAGGAGACAAGCCAAAGGCCTGCCTCCTCTTCTCATTTTCTCTTACGCCTGAGGAGCGTCTTCTGCCTGGGGCAGATCTTCCACAGGGGTTTCATCGGTAGCGACCAGTTCAAACTCTGCGTCGCCGGGGATTTCATCGCTGTAGTTGAAAGCTTCCTCTTCCAGCACCTGACGGATGCTCAGGGAGATCCGCTTCTTTTCGGGATCCACGCTCAGCACCTTTACCCGTACGGTCTGGCCAACCTGCACGGCATCTTCCACCTTAGCAACCCGGTTCAGGGCACACTGGGAAATGTGTACCAAGCCGTCCAGGCCGGGCTCCAGCTCTACGAAAGCGCCGAACTCGGTGATGCGGACAACCTTGCCCTCCACAATGGAACCCTCAGGATACTTCTCCTGAGCGTTGTCCCAGGGACGGGGCTGGAGCTGCTTGTAGCCCAGCTGAATCCGGTCACGGTCGCGATCCAGGGACAGGATCTTTACGTCCACTTCCTGGTTGGGCTGCACAACCTCGCTGGGATGCTTGATGTGACCCCAGCTCAGGTCGGTGATGTGGATCAGGCCGTCTACGCCGCCAACATCCACGAATGCGCCGAAGTCGGTCAGCCGGCGAACGATACCGTGAATCACGATGCCTTCTTCCAGCTTGTCCCATGCTTCCTTCTTCTTAGCGGCAGCTTCTTCAGCGATGACTGCCTTGCGGCTGGCCACAATGCGCTTCTTCTGCTTATCCACTTCGATGATCTTCAGCTTCATGTCCTTGCCCACGAAGTCGCCGATCTTTTCCACATAACGCTGGCTCAGCTGAGAAGCGGGCACGAAAGCACGCACGCCCCCCACATCGGCAATCAGGCCGCCCTTTACGGCTTCCTTGCCGACACCTTCCACAACCAGTTCACCGGCGTCGTACTTGGCCATCAGTGCGTCCCAAGCCTTGCGGTTTGCGATATTACGCTGGCTCAGCACCACATCGCCCTCACCGTCATTGATCTTGACAACCTCGGCCTCGATCTCGTCATCGACCTTGACGTCGGACTGCATCAGGTCAGCACGCTTAATGCGGCCATCGGCCTTGTAGCCGGGAATGCTCACGCATACGTCGTCGTCGGTCACGGTCAGCACCTTGCCGGTAATCTGCTGACCAGGGCGCAGCTTGGTCTGCTCTTCGGCAGCAAGCAAAGCGCCAAAGTCCATGGATTCATTGTCAGTCATGCGGGTTACAACCTCCTTAAGTGAACCGTCAGGTGTGGAAGCACCGGCGGTTATTCCTATGATATCGATATTCATATTTGCAAAGCCCGCCGGAATTTCCGACGCACGCTCTACCAAAATGGTTCGCGGACACCGTTCCTTGCATGCCGCGTAGAGCTTTTTTGTGTTGGCGCTGTTCCGACCGCCGATGACGATCATGGCATCCGCCCTGGAGGCAAGCTCCTTGGCCTCTCTTTGCCGGGTCTCTGTTGCGGAGCAGATGGTGCAGTGCTTCTCCAGACAAGCGACCTTCCGGCTCAGCACCTGCGTGATGGCTTCCCACTTCTCCGGGGGAAAGGTGGTCTGTGCAGCCGCCAGTGCCCGATCCATGGAGGGGAGGGCTTCCGCCTCTTCCACGGTGTTCACCACGTAAACTGAACCTTGCGCCCAGCCTGCGGTGCCGCGCACCTCGGGATGCTCCTGCTCACCGACCAGAATGACAGGCGTGCCATCCCTGGAGCCTTCCGCCACAATCTTGTGCAGCTTGGCCACGAAAGGACAGGTCAAATCCTGCACGGTGCAGCCATTTTCCTTCAGCTGCGCCAGCACATCAGGAGAAACCCCGTGGCTGCGGATCAGCACCTTGCGTCCTGCGGCCTGCGCAATATCCTGCACAGGGGAAACGCCCAGAGCTGCCAGTTCTTCCACTACCTGAGGATTATGGATGACTTCACCCAGGGTACAGGCTTTCTCACCTGACCGAGCAACCTCCATGGCTGCCTGCACGGCGCGCTTCACGCCCATGCAAAACCCCGCATGTTCCGCAATCTCCAGTGGCATACCTGGCTCCTTTCGCAAAAGGCTCTAGTTGTTTATCGTTCGCCGCAAAAGGGAAAAATCCTTCTTTTCAGCAGAAAAAATTATTTTTGCTTGGCCATGGCGGCATACGTGGCGGTAATCCGCTCCAACAGTTCCTGACAGGTTTCCTTGTTCACGCCCTGCTGCCGCAAATCTTCCGTGGGAATTGCCGAACCAATGTAGCAGTCCGTGCGGTGGAACATGCGGAATTTGGGCGTGATGTACATGGGAATCACCGGGGCGCCGCTGCGTAGGGCGATCATGGCCACGCCCCCTTCGATTTCCTCCATCAATCCCTGATGATGCCTTGTTCCTTCCGGAAAAATACCCAGAATTTGCTTATTCCGCAGGGCAGAAACGCAGGACCGCATGGCGGCCATATCTGTGCTGTGGCGTTCCACGGGAATGATGTGCATGTTTCGCAGGATGAAAGACGCCAACTTGTTTTTGATCAATTCTTTCTTTCCCAAGAAGGTCACATCATGCTTTTTGATGGCATAAGCCATGATCACCGGATCCATAAAGGAGGAGTGGTTGGCAATGATGATGTAGGGCAGCTCTCCGGGAATGTTATCCTTTCCGTGATAGAACACCGGCGCCAAAGTGTGGAAAACGATGGCAGCCAGGAATCGGGCAATGACATAAAAGAAGGATTTCTTTTGCTTGGGCTGCTTTTCCGTTGCTTCACTCACGCCCGTCTCGCCTCCGCAAGGGCTGCAATAGCATCCACCACCGCAGCAAAATCCATGGCTGTGGTATCCAGCACCACGGCATCCTCTGCCGGACGAAGGGGATCAACTGCCCGATGCATGTCCTGCTGATCCCGCTTCTTCAAATCCTCCAGCACCTGCTCATAGGTGTCCGAGCTTCCTTTGCTTTCCAACTCCAGAAAACGGCGCCGTGCCCGTTCCTCTGGGGAAGCGGTCAGATAAATCTTCAACGTGGCATGGGGAAGCACCCTGGTGCCAATATCCCGGCCATCCAGCAGCATATCCTGCCGAGCAGCCAACGCCTGCTGAAGCTTTACCATGCTTTGCCGTACATGAGCATACCGAGCCACGGTAGAGGCTGCCATGGACACCGCTTCTGTGCGGATCAGCCCGGTTACGTCTTCTCCGTTTAGCAGCGTATGCTGACCTTCCTGACCGTAGCGGACGTCTACCGTTACATCATCACATACAGCGCATACGCCGGCTTCATCTTTGGGATCCACAC
>CAVKHY010000074.1:0-7489 GCA_963656345.1 bacterium
TACCGGGCGGATTCGGGTCTTTCACCCTTTAGAAACGGGCGCCGCCGGGCGCACATAGCAAAGTTCCGGGTCATACCTGCAATGCCAGCATGATCCGGAGCTTTTTGCATGAAAAAGGCAGCATGGTGTTTCCATGCCGCCGTTAAATCAACGTGCTGATGGCGGGACTCGAACCCGCACGCCTTTCAGCAAGGGATTTTAAGTCCCTGGTGTCTGCCATTCCACCACATCAGCGCACGAGGGTATTATACCATTTTCCCTGCTATGCGTCAATGTGCGAACAGCGTGTTGGACGAGGGTGATTTGCGAGAGGGAAGCTTTTGTGTCAAAAGCTCCCCTCTCGTGCTCTCCCCGAAAACCAGCTATGTCAAACAAGCTCCTTCGGAGCGTCCGCAATGACGCACCCTTGCATCTGACACAACTGCTTTTCCTGTTAGTACGTGTAGTTCTCCACATCCACCTTATCCGGGTTAGTATAGGGGGCAAGGGTAGAAATCATCTTCATGGGCGCATTGGAGTTGTTGATCACATAGTGAATCTCCCCGGGCTCAATGTGAATCATCTGACCGGCACGCAGGTGGTTCACCACCCCATCCACCACAATGTCTACTTCCCCTTCCAGAATGTAGAAGTTTTCTTCCATCACATTATGGTAATGCGCCTTGAAATCCTGTCCTGCCTGAAACTGCACCAGAGCAAAATTCATCCGAGGACCCTTCATCAGGTACTTGGGACCGCTGTCGCCAAAGCGATACTCCTTGTCTTCTTCATTCACGATATACACGTTTGCATGCTCCTCTCATCTATGATGTGACTTAAACGCCGGGTGCCGCCCACATGTGGCGGGTAATCCGATCATCCGCAAGCTGAAGCTCCCGGGCATACATCTTGCGCCAGGTTTCATACAGCTTCATGTACTGGGCATGATGCTCCATATCAGGCTCATACCGCTGCTCAAAATGCACCAGTTCTCTGGCTGCCTTGGAGATATCTGGGAAGAGTCCCACACCATGACCTGCCATAATTGCGGCGCCCAAGGCCGTAGCTTCCCGCACACTGGGCACATTCACCGGAATACCCAGCACATCGCAAAGAATCCGACACCACAGGTCACTCTTGGATGCGCCTCCTGCGAAGACAACCTCCTTAGGAATGTTTCCGGTAGACTCCCGCACCAGCTGCATGTGCCCGTAGGTCACCATGGCGGTGTTTTCCATAATGGCACGGTAGAAGGTGTAGCGGTTGAACTTATCCGGATCAAAGTCAAAATTGATGAACATGGGGCTGGCATGCCGCCAGGCAATGTAGTTCATCACGTCAGAGAAGGCGCACATCATACCGTAACAGCCCACGGGGATGTCCTTGGCCTTTTCGTTCATCAGGTCATAAGCATCCCGTCCGGTCGTTTTCGCCAGCTCCTTTTCCCCCTGGCAGAAGGCATCCCGATACCAGCGCATCACCATGCCCGGCTTGAAGGCCAAGGCTTCATATTGCCAAATGCCCGGTACGCTGTGGCAATTCACGCGAACCCGACACTGATCATCGGTTTTTGCCTCATCGGTATTGTATTCATACTGCCAGAAGCTGCCGCCGAAGATGGCCGCCTGATGGGGATCCACCACCCCGACGCCCACACACCCCAGCTGTGCGTCGCCGCCGCCGGCCACCACAGGAGTGCCTTCCGCAAGGCCAGTATCCTCTGCCCCCTGCTTGGTAACCTTGGCAATCACTGTGCCGCATTCCGAGATCTTCGGGAAAATGCCGGTCTTCAGTCCGATGGAAGCCGCAATCTGGTCATCCCAGTTTCTTTCTTCCAAATTGAAGATGCCCGTGGTGCAGGCATTGGAGGGTTCCGAGGAGAACACCCCGGTCATCTTGTAGATCAGCCAGTCGTTGAACATGGTGCAGACGGCCATCTTCTCATAGACGTCCGGCATGTTGTTCTTCACCCAAAGGAGCCGGGGCAGAGCGCCCAGGGCATAGGTCTGGCCGGATTCCTTGTAGAAGCGCTTCTCCAGCTCCGGATCCATGTGCACCAACTGGGCTACTTCCCGGTCGCTGCGGGCGTCCACGTTGGCGCATGCCCAAATTTCCTGCCCGGCTTTGTCGTAGAGCACAATGCCCTCCCGCATGCAGGTCGTGGATACCGCCGCAATGTCTTTGGGGTCTACCCCCGTCTGTTCGATCACACCCCGAATGCACTGGCGGGCAAGATCCCAGTTGTGCACCCAGTCAAAGTCCATGCTGCCGGGATACCGGGGATCCTCCTTGTGGGTCCATTCCTGCTGAACACAGCCAAGCTGCTGACCGTCCAGGCCGAACAGTACAGCCCGGACGCTGCCCGTGCCTGCATCCACGGCCATGAGGGTTTTTGCCATTGCAACCATCCTTTCTTTGTTTTTACTAAACAAATGTTCAAGGACAATCAATCGTCCTTTAGAAGCAAAGCTGCCGTAGGCTCATCTGTAATGAGCACATCCAAGTATCCGCCCCGCAGTACGGCGCGGATCGCCTCCGCCTTATGCCTGCCTGCTGCCAGACCCACCACGTTGCTCATGGTATGGAGCTGCTCCAAGGGTGTGGAAATCAGTCGATCTTCAATGTCGCTGGGCACTAAGCGGCCTTCCTTGTCCAGGAAGTGGCAAAGAACATCCCCCACGCTACCGGCCATGCGGAGCCGGAACATTTCGTTCTGGGTCATTAGCCCGGTGCGAACCACGGTGGCGGTGTCATGCATGGCGCCAATGCCCACCAAGGTGAAAGAAGACAGCGCCGCCGTGCGGATCACTTCACTGACAGAGGTTTCCGCCCGCATGGCTGCCGCCATCTCCGGGGAGGAGGCCAGAATGGGCGCAGGAATCAGGCAAAGTCTTGCGTTGAACACATTGCCTCGGCCATTGGGCAAATAGCAGGAAACGCCCCCGGTCAGAGACACGCAGGTCACCGGCGTCTGCACCATGGTGGCCAAGTGATTCAGCGTCCGCCCCAGCGTATCTCCGTAGCCCACATTAATGCAGGCATTATCTCCCAGACGATCGCTGACGTACATGGCGCCTGCCCGGGCAATGGACTCGTTGGTCTGCCCTTCCTGCTCCGCTTCGGGGATAATAAAAACATCCTTTAAGTGGTAGCGTTCCATCAGTGCCCGGCTGCTTTCCATCATGCCAATGCTGTCCGACCGAAGACGGAACTGGATCAACCCACTTTGCCGTGCTGCATCCAGCAGCTTGATCACCCGCATGCGGCTGACGCCCAGTCTGTCCGCGATGGCCTGCTGGGTCATGTTTTCGAAATAATAATACCAGGACGCCTTGACCATCAGTGTTTCTTCATATTGCGCCGTTCCGTTCATAAAGCCTCCGCTGAAATAAGAAAACAATTATTTTGATAATAAACAAATGTTTACGCCAATAATATAGCACCGAATGTCCAAGATGTCAATTCCTTTAGAAAAATATCACGAATTCGACAAGCTTAAATCATTGAAAACCAAAAAAGATGAAAAAAGTGTTGACAGTGTGCACAATGTGCTCTATAATGACATCAGTGAAATGTGCAGGATAAAAACATTTGTAACAGCAAGTACAGGAGCTGGGAGTTATGACCATGAAAACGACGGCAGCACCGAGACTCCAGGTCAAAGGCATTCGAAAGGCTTTCGGGCAGAATGTGGTGCTGAAAGGGATCGATCTTAGCGTAGATGCAGGGGAGGTTGTGGCCCTCATCGGCGGCAACGGTGCCGGCAAGTCCACCCTGATGAAGATCATCATGGGCATTTATACCTGTGATGAAGGGGAGATTCTGTTGGATGGTCAGCCTGTCAAGCTGGGCAAAGCTTCTGCTTCCCTGGCGCACGGCATTTATCTGGTGCCCCAGGAACCTATGCTTTTCCCCAACATGACGGTGCTGGAAAACATCCTCATGGGCTTTAGCGAGCGGGAAGCCGACCTCAAAAAACGTCTGGTTGACTGCATGGCGGAGCTGAACTTCACCCTGAACCTGCAGCGGAAGGCTAACACCCTTTCTATTGCAGAACAACAGATGGTGGAGCTGCTCCGGGGCATGATGCGGAATGCCCGGATCCTGATTCTTGACGAGCCCACCAGTTCCCTGACCTTCAACGAAGTGCAGGCACTGTTTAAGACGGTGGAAGACCTGAAGAAGAAGGGCATTGCCATCATCTACATCACCCACCGGCTGACGGAGGTCTTCGAAATTGCCACCAAGGTCGCCATTATGCGGGACGGCGTGATCACCCTGGAAGGAGCCGTAAAGGACTTCACAAAGGAAATGTTGATCCGTGGCCTGCTGCCCAATGGCACGGAAGAAACCTGTGCCAAAGAAGAGCAGTATGCGCCCTTGGACTACAGTCACTTAAAGCCTGTACTGGAAGTGAAAGACTTCAGCGGTTACGGTTTTGCCCACTGCACCTTTGACCTGTATCCCGGAGAGATCCTCGGCATCGCAGGTGTGGTAGGCGCAGGGCGGACAGAACTGATCAGCACCATCTTCGGCAGAGACAAGACCCTGGGCGGACAGGTGCTGCTGGACGGGAAGGACATTACCGGCCTTCCCACCAAGCAGATTCTCCGTGCCGGCATCAACTTCGTGCCGGAAGATCGGCATTATCACGGCATCTTCAAAATCCGCTCCATTTCCTCCAATACCACCTCCGCCTTGCTGAATGACGAAGAGGTGGGCAAGGTGAACATGAACAACCGGAAACAGCGGGAAATCGCCGACAAGTACGCCCAGGAATTCCGTACGAAAATCGTATCCCTGGACGACCTGATCGGCAGCCTGTCCGGTGGCAACCAGCAGAAGGTGGTTATCGCCCGGGCACTGTCCACCCACCCCAAGGTGGTCATTCTGGATGAGCCTACCCGGGGCATTGACGCTGCTGCCCGTGGGGATGTGTACAACATCATCCGTCAGCTGAAGGAAGCGGGAGTCGCCGTGCTGATGGTCTCCTCGGATATGGAAGAGGTTGTGGAGCTGGCTGACCGTGCCATTACGGTATTCCAGGGGCGCATTAACGGCGAGTTCAGCCGTGATGAAATCACCCAGGATACTTTGACCAGTGCCGCCTTTGGCATTGTTCATGAAAGGAAGGTGTCCGGGGAATGAAACATCTGCTGAAGGCTCGCTGGATGTCCAGTTTGATTTTCCTGATTGTCCTGTTTGCTATTACGGGCATCATCGCCCCCAGCTTTCTGGACTACACCAACATCATCAACTGCTTTAACACCGCCACCATGTATACCTTGCTGGCAGTCGGCATCGCCTTCGTCATTATGACGGGGGAGATCGATGTCTCCATCGGTGCCACCCTGGGCTTGACTGCCGGCATGACCGGCCTGATTGCCCAGCAGGGCGGCAGTATCCCGAAGATGCTGGCTGTTGTACTGCTGACAGGCGCAGTGATCGGGCTGGTGAACGGACTTGGCGTCGCTTACTTCGGCGTCCCGTCCCTGATCTTTACCCTTGGCACCAACAGCGTGATCCGCGGTCTGATTTACCTGATGTCCGACGGACGGACGGTGGAAAACTTCGGCGGCATCTTTGCCGGACTGAACGGCATGACGGTTTTCGCCGGCATCTCCGTTTACTACGCCATCGCCTTGGTGTTGGTTGCTGTGGCGCACATTGTACTAACCAAGACGAGGAAGGGCAAATACTTCATCGCCGTAGGCGACAACGCCGGTGGTGCTAACCTGGTCGGCATTTCCGTGTTCGGCACGAAGGTATTGGCCTATGTGCTGTGCGGGCTGTTCGCCGGCATGGGCGGCTTCGTCTTCGCTTCCAAGTATGGTCAGGTCATGACGGTGGCCGGCAACGGTTATGAAATGACTGCCATTGCAGCTTGTGTGCTGGGCGGCATCTCCCTTTCCGGCGGCATGGGCAACATGGTGGGTGCGGCCATCGGCGCCGTGATTATGTCCTCCATCAGCCGGCTGTTGGTATTCATCGGCTTGCCTTCCACCTATAATAACACCATTACTGGCGTGATGCTGATCGTCATCGTTGTGGTGGACGCATTGGCACAGCGGCGTTCCATTGAGACCACCAGAAGAAAGCGCCTTCTTTCCAGAACGGCCGAACCTATGCCGGAAGGAGGCACAAAGGCATGAAGAACATGCTGAAGAAGGTTTTCAAACATTGGGAAGTTTTCCTGGTGGTTTTCCTGGTGCTGGAGTTCGTGGTCTTCGGAACGGCAAACCCCAAGTTCCTTCGTTCCAAGTCGATTATGAACAGCATCGTCAACTACATCAGCGTATGCATCATTTCCCTGTTTGTTACCATGGTGATGATTACGGGCGGCATTGATATTCAGGCGCCCTCCATCATCGGTTTAACCAGCATCATCATCGGCGTGCTCTGGAGCGACGCCGGGCTGAACATTTGGCTGTCTGTTGCCATTGCCCTTGTGGCCGCTACGATGTGCGGCGCCCTTTCCGGCTTCTTCATCGCCTACTGCGGTGTACAACCCATGGTAGTGACGCTGGGCGGCAGCTTCCTCTATTCAGGTATTGCCCTGATGATCTCCGGCATGTCTGCCACACCTGCGTATCAGGGCATCAGCGGTTTCCCGGGGAAGAACGAAGCAGGGGATTATATCTCCTTCCGTTTCCTAGGCAAGGGCGACCTGTTCGGTATCCCCACCCAGATCATCATCTACGTTGTGCTGATTCTCTTGTGCGCGTGGATTCTCCACCGCACCAAGTACGGCGAGCGGCTGTTCCTCATCGGCGTGAACCAGCAGGCTTCCGAGTATTCCGGCATCAACACCCGGGCAACCATCATGAGCACCTACATACTCTCTGCCCTCAGCGCCGGCTTGGCTGGTGTGCTGGTCACCTCCAATGTGAACTCCGCCAAGTATGACCTGGGCTCCGGCTACACGCTGGCCATCATCACCGCTGTGGTGCTGGGGGGCACCCTGAATACCGGCGGCAAGGGCAGCATCCTCGGCACGGTGCTTGCATCCCTCATCATTTGCTTCCTGCGCTACGGTCTGCCCCTGTGCTTCGGGGTCAGCACCCAGAACCTGGACCTGCCCATCGGCATTATTCTGGTGCTGGTGGTGGTGGGGCGTGAGATCGCCGGTCAGCATATGCTGTCAAGCTTGTTCCGCAGGTTCAAGAAATGATTCTCTCGCATTTCGGGAGATGCAGATGCGCATCTCTTGGGATAAATAAAAAAGGAGGAATTCCACTATGAAAAAGATCCTGTCCATGATCCTTGCACTGTGTATGGCACTGACGCTGTGCTCTGCCGCCTTCGCTGAAGGCAAGAGTGCGGTAGACGGCATGACCGTTGCCTTCATCCCGAAGGTTTCCGGCAACTCCTTCTTCGAGGCTGCCAATGACGGCGCTCAGAAGTACGCTGCCGAATGGGGTCTGACCGTTGACTACATCGGCGCTCCCGAAGCATCCGTAACCACCCAGCTGGAACTGATCCAGCAGGCTATCGACAAGGGCGTTGACGC
>CAVKHY010000074.1:7499-12429 GCA_963656345.1 bacterium
CATCTCTTCTGTGGACGCAACCGCCCTGGACGAAAAGCTGCAGGAAGCACAGGAAGCCGGCATCTATGTCAGCACCTGGGACTCCGACGTTTCTCCTAACGCCCGTGCATTGATGGTTTCTCAGGGCACTGCAAGCATCCTGGGACCGATGCTGGTGGACATGGCCGTGACTTCTCTGGAAGAGCGCGGTGTTGACGTGAATGGCGAAGTCAAGTACGTGTGGCACTTCTCCAACCCCTCCGTTGCTGACCAGAACTCCTGGTACGTGGCCGGTGCTGAGTACATCAAGGAAAAGTATCCGAACTGGGTTGCCGTGCATGACCCCTACTATTCCAACCAGGATCCTGCTCAGGCTGTGAGCGTTGGCGAATCCATCTTCGAAGCTTATCCCGACATCGACCTGATCATCTGCAACGACTCTACTGCTCTGCCCGGACAGTGCGGTGCTGCTCAGAACAAGGGTCTGACTGCCAAGGACGTTACCATCACCGGTTTCTGCACGCCTTCCGGCATGACCACCTATCTGGAAAACGGCATCTGCACCCGTTGGGGTCTGTGGGACTGCGGCGTTCAGGGCGCTCTGGGCTGCTATCTGGCCGCTTACATCTCCGCCGGCAACACCGTGCATGTGGGCGATGAAATCGAAGTTCCCGGCATCGGCACTGTGACCGTGCTGGCTAACTCCGACCTGGTTGAAGGTCAGGAAACTGCCGAAAGCAACAACGGCGTCGTGCTGCTGCCCGAACGTCTGGTGTTCACGGCTGAGAACGTGGCTGACTACAACTTCTAATTTCCACTCCCTTCAGGGAGGAACCCTTCGGGGCTCCTCCCTTTGTGGTGAGGACTGGGGCATGACGCTTTCCTCGCCTCTTATGTAATGTATCCTGTACGATTGAAAGGAGATCGATTCCCATGGCTGATAAGGACGGGCTGAAAGTCGCAAAGGATTATCATACGGACACTCCCTTTGGCAACCAAGGCAGCTTCCATGTAAAGGGCGCCAACAACCTGGATTGGGGCATGAAGCGCCACCTTTCCAACATTTTTGATCCGGTCAGCGGCAACACGGTCATGTTTGCCTTCGATCACGGCTACTTCATGGGCTCCACAGCCGGGCTTGAGCGTCTGGATTTGGTGATTCCCAAGCTGCAGGAGCAGATCGACGTATTTATGGGCACCCGTGGCGCCATTCGTACCTGCGTATCCCCTACCTACAAGAAAGGTATCGCCCTGCGGGTTACCAGCGGTTCTTCCATGCTGAACGATGACCTGAGCCACGAAGTGCTGGCTGTGGACATTGAAGACGCCATTCGCATGAATGCAGACTGCATGGCCGTGCAGACCTTCATCGGCGCAGACGGTCAGCTGTCCTCCATTGACAACCTGAGCCGGTGCATCAATGCTGGTATGCGTTACAGCATTCCTACCCTGGGCGTGGTAGCCGTAGGCAAGGATATGGAACGGACGGATCGTTTCTTCAAGCTAGCCACCCGCATTGTTGCTGAAATGGGCGTGCAGCTGGTGAAGACCTATTACTGCGACAAGTTCGAGGAAATCGTTGCGGCTTGCCCTGTGCCCATCGTTGTGGCCGGTGGCAAGAAGCTGCCTGAGGATGAGGCGCTGACGCTGGCTTACCGCTCCATTCAGGGCGGCGCACGCGGCCTGGACATGGGTCGGAACATTTTCCAGAGCAATCATCCGGTGGAAATGGCAAAGGCTATCCGCATGATCGTCCACCACAAGGCGACAGACAAGGAAGCATTTGAGTTCTACACGGATGCCATCCACACCAAAGAGTAATCAGTAGGAACGAAAAGGAGGCTGCAAGACGCGATAAGTTTTGCAGCCTCTCTCTTTGTTCGGCAAAGGAGCAGCAAGATGATCGCACAGATTTTGTCCAAGGTTCTCCCGGTGCTGGTAATGATTGTGCTGGGACGGGTATGCGCCGTGAAAGGCATCCTGAACGATGAGCAGCACACAGGGCTCAAGAAAATCATCAGCGACATTCTGCTTCCTGTGGTGCTTTTTCAGGCGTTCTTCACGGCCGAGTACGATTCCCGGATTCTGCTTGTTCTTGTACTCGTGTTTGTCGGGTATGGTATTGCTTTGGCGGCAGGCTATGGACTCCGCAAGTTGGTGAAGCCTTATGAGCGCTTCATGCCCCTGCTGATGACGGGTGCAGAGGGCGGCATGCTGGGATATGCCCTGTTTGCCCTGCTGTGCGGAGCGGATCAAACAAAGACCTACGCCATGGTGGACATTGGGCAGACGCTGTTTGCCTACACAGTCTTTCTTACAGCGCTGAAAGCAGCAGGCGGACAAAAGATCACGCCCAAGTTTATTGTTCACAACATGATTACCAACAAGGCGTGCATCGGTATGCTGGCCGGTATTCTTCTGGGTGCGCTGGGCGTATATCGGGCGATTGACGGAACCGGCTTTGGCACCATCGTTTCCGCGCTGCTCAGCTTTATTACTGCACCCACTTCTGCCCTGATTCTGCTGGTGATGGGTTACCAGCTCCACGTAAGCAAAACCCTGCTCCGTCCTGTGCTGACAACCCTTGGTCTTCGTCTCGGTGTGCTGGCCATCATCTGCACAGTTGTTTCCTGCATCCTGTTTGCCATTATTCCTTACGAGAAGACGCTGCTGCTGGCGCTGATCCTGCAATACATCCTGCCGGCACCCTTTATTATTCCCCTCTTTGCCGACCTTGGGGATGATGCAGAGTATGTGGCCACCACGTTGTCCCTTGGCACCCTGGTGGCTGTGGTGTTGTTCTTCTTCCTGACCGCTTTCAGCATTGCATAACGAGATATACATGCAGCCGCAATCGAGTAGGAGGCTCTTCTATAGCTTTTCTCAAAAATCCAGTCAATAACCGTCAGCTTCAAACCACCCCAGGCAGTCATCAGATGAAACGCGAGAAAGCGCCTTGACAACCATCTGCGGAAAAAACTCAGCGATTTGGCAGCGCCACTTGCGCAAAATGGCTTTCATCTTCGACCACATCATCTCAATCGAGTTAAAATTCGGACTGTATGGTGGCAGATAGAGCGGAATCATCCCCGCTTCGCGCACCGTTTCAACTACACCTTTGACATGATGAGACCGTATGTTGACCATGACAACGATATCGCCACGATGAAGTGTCTGGATTAGCACTTTTTTCAGATAGTTGAGGAAGCGTGCTCCGATTGTGCCGCCCGCATACATGGTGTATGTGATTTGACTGTTCAGGCGGACGGAAGCCAGAATGGTTTGAGTTGGCAGCGTGTTCAGCGGCGTGCTGCAATGCACTCGCGCCTTCCCAACGGCACGTCCGTATCTTCGGATCATGTCAATGTTTACGCCGATTTCATCCCAAAATACAAGGTCATTGTTTTGTGCTTTCAAGTTAAGTTTTTTCCACTTGATTCGTTTTGCTTGCCCATCGGGGACGCTCCCGCTCTACTGCGGAAAGACCGATTTTCTTCACGCGGAATCTAAGCGAACGAACCACTCGGCTCATCGTCTGAATGCTGACTTTCGACTCCAGTCGTGGGCGGAGCTCTTCCAGGGTAATCGTGGGATTTTCTGTGATACACTGAGCTATCCGCGCTTTATCTTCGCTGTTCAGCAAAGCTTTTTGCCCACGCCGGCATGGTTGCAGTTCTACGCTGCCCGTCTTCCGCTTACGTTCCTCCAGATGGTAAACGGTATACTTGCTTACATGAAAAATCTTCCCGATTGTTTTCACATCATGCGTCGCTTCGTAACCTTCTACCAACAGTTCTCTTGCTTCATTGTGCAGCATAATTATCATCTTCCAGCACTATTATATACCCGTTGTAAAGAGATGACGGTTTTTGTGGGAATTGCTATAGAATACTTCTCAGCAGGCAAGTAAAGTGTTGCGGAGTGCCTGTAATAACTTTGGTCAGCGGCATCGCCGAATTACACGGTGTCGCCACAAAAAATGCAGCCTGCGTCGTGATATAATATGCTCCCTTCAGTGTAGTCTCGAAACTTTTGTTTTTTCGAGTGTCTACTCTGGAGGGAGCATATCACCGGTCAGGCTGTCGTTATAATATTCACTGCGCACAGCAGCAGGATAAATACGACTGCTATGTTGTACAACATCCTTACGAAATCATTCTTTGTCAATCCTGCGATTTTCCGTCCGATGATGCCGCCGGAAATGTCAGCCGCGCAGGCAATGAAAATCATCAGCAGGGCCAGCAGTGCACTACCTGAAATCAGTGCTGTTAATATGCCTGCCGTTTGGCTGAACACGATGATAAACAAGGAATACAGTGCGCCCTCCTTGTGCGTCATGCCGTGGAAGCCCGTCAGAATCATCATGTTCAGCAGACCGCCGCCGATGCCCAGAAAAGCAGCAAAAAGCCCCAGCAACAAACCTGCAAGCATTCCTTCAGACACGGTGCGTTCCTTCATTGCCGAGTTCTTATGCCGAAGCGTGAAAATCAGGACGCATACCATGACCACAAACAGCACTGCGTTTGGGACGCATTTGACCGTTACATCTGCCTGAACGAGGTGACTGAGCGCATTGAACAGCATTTTTCCGACCACGCCGCCCACAGTGCTGCTCACGGCCAGCGGCACAGCGATTTTCATGGACAGTTTCTGCCGGCTCTTTTTCTGCACGTAATTTTACCCGTTGCTGAACAGAGACATGGACAACACCGCAAATGCAGACAGCAGGCTGATCGTTTGAGTGCCGAGGCCTGTAAGCGTCATGTCCAGCAGCGGTTTAATGATTACGCCGCCGCCAATGCCGCTGATGGCGCCGATCATTGTGCTGAAAATGCACACGGCAAAGCAGATAATGCTGTCAAGCATGCGTTTCTCTCCTCAATGCCTTAAGGCAACATCGAGTAGGAGGGAGTGACTAACTCCCGACCTCTCACCGCACCGTGCGTACCGT
>CAVKHY010000075.1:0-10987 GCA_963656345.1 bacterium
CCCTGTCAAGGAATCGGCTGCGCCTTGCCTTCGGCATCCTTGACAGCGCCAGCCGCGCTTGCTGTGTGGAAGACAAGTCCGGCTTACGCCGAACAGTTTTTATTCATGTGGGGTGTCCAACTTGCACTTGCAATTTGCGGATTTATTTTTTCCGTTTTCTATGCACAATCAATATCACCGCAACCACCACTGCTACCACGCCCAAGAAAGGCAGGGCATACACCAGGAAGACCAGTGCGTCCGCAAGGAAACCGACAAAAGCGTCGGCCCCCACCTTCAGGGCACTGCCCATGCGGGACAGCACGGACTCTTCCGTGTTCTGGGCGGTGTCGGCAGCCTTTTCTTCCTGCACAGAGACATTCACCGTGGCATAGGACACCTGGCTGTCCGTACTTTGCAGGATGCCGGTCAGTCGATCGATCTGATACTGGGTATCTGCCATTTGGCTTTCCAGGCTCAGGATGTCCTCCAGGCTTTCCGCCTTTTCCGTCAGCTCCTTCAGCCTTGCCATGAGCGCTTGCTGGGTTTCCAGCCGTCCCTTGGTGTCGTAGTAGCTTTCCGTTACGTCCTCGGCGGTTTCGCTGCGGCGGATCACCCGTCCCCAGCCATTGGTTCCTTCCAGGAAAAGGTCCAGCTGCTCGGAAGGAATCCGCAGGGTCAGGCTGGCGGAACGCTGAGCGGTGTTGCCATACTCACTGACATACTCCACCCGTCCGCCGGCATCAAAGCAAGCCTGCTTGATGCTGCTCAGGGTATCGTCAAAGGTGGCGGTGCTCAGGACCAGGCTCACCGTACGGATGATTTTCGTTTCCTGCTGAGAGGATGCGGTATCATCTCCACCAAAACCGCCTTCATCATTGTTGGTATACAAGGAAGCTCCCACGCCTGTGCTGCCGGTCGACATGAGCATATTGGCATTGCTGCTGTATTCGGCAGCATCCTCGGTACTGCTGTCCGTCTCCAGAAGGACATAAGCATTTTGGCTCTGCCCCAGGTTCACCTGTTTTGCCCAAATGGCGCCGCCGACAACAAACACGGCTGCCGCCGCCACGGCCAGGAGCCGCTTCCATTGGGCTGTTTTCTTTCCCGGCGGCGTCTTGTCCATAGGCTCCTCCTCCACTGCATGCATCCAGCGCTGGTGAAGCTCCTCAGGCATGGGGGGCACGTCGTCTTCCAGCACCTTCAGCTGTTGGCGGAGAGCGTCTCGATCATCCATCATTGTTCGTGCCCTCCTTTCACCTTGTCAGACGAGGAGTGTGCTCTTTTTGTTCCCAGTTGCTGAAGCTTTTCCGCAATTTTTTGCCGAGCCCGATTCAGCCGGCTTTTCACCGTGCCAATGCTGATGCCGATCAGCCGTGCCGTATCCTCATAGGACTTGCCTTCCAGCACGCTGAGCACCAGCACTTCCCGCATGGTGGGCGGCAGCTCCGCAATGGCCTGATGCACTTCCTGCTTTTCCTGTGCCGCAATCACTTTCTCTTCCGGCAAGGGTTCCGTGTCCGGAGGATCATAGCCCAGGTCCGTCATGGCGTCCACAGAATCCTGCTGCTTGTTGCTCCGCTTGCGGAGGAAATCCAGGCAGCAGCTGACGCAGATGCGGTACAGCCAGCTTTCCACGCTGCACTCGCCCCGATAATTGGGCAGCTGACGCCACGCCTTCAGCATGGTTTCCTGCACGCAGTCCTGGGCATCCGCCTGATGGCGGGTATAGCGCCAGCACAGCCGCCAGATCATCTGCTCATAGGGTGTTACCAGCTCTTCAAAGGCACCGCTGTCCCCATCCTTGGCTCGCCGCAGGGTCAGTTCATCCATCGTTTCCACCGCCTTTAGGAGGTTTCCTACCTATAAAACGCAGGGGGAATACCTTTTCTTCCCCAAAGCATGGATTTTGTAACAGTGAAAAAGTTCGCAGCACACGGACATGCTGCGAACTTGCTTTTATTTTTCCTCCATAGCTTCCAGTGCCGCCAGCGCCGCCGCCTGTTCTGCCTGCTTCTTGCTGTGGCCGGAGCCCTTGGCCAGCACCTTGCCATACCGGGTAACCACCGCCACAAAGGTGCGGGCGTGATCCGGGCCGTGCTGCTCCACAATGGCGTAGGTCGGAGCTTCCGAGCCATCTTTTTGAAGCAGTTCCTGCAGGGCGCTCTTACTATCCTGCAAGGGGCGATGCACATCCTCCGGCTTGGGCCAGAAACGGTGCACAATCTGCCGCACAGGCTCCAGGCCCCCATCCAGATACACAGCTGCCAGCACTGCCTCCATGGCGTCGCACAGCACACTGGGCTTTTCCCTGCCCCCGGTCAACTCTTCTCCCCGATCCATCATCAATGCCTGACCGATGCCCAGCCCCTGTGCCACCTGGCTCAGGGCTGCCTCGCAGGCCAGCAGGGCCCGCTGATGGGTCAGTGCACCTTCCTGATCCTTGGGATGCGCCAGATACAAATCATTGCTGAGGATAAATTCCAGCACCGCATCCCCCAGAAATTCCAGCCGCTGATTATCGTTCTCCCCCATGGAAGGATGGGTCAGTGCCTGATACAGCAGTTTGGGATTGTGAAAGGTGTAGCCAATGTTGGTCATCAATTGCTGCATGCTGATCGTTTCCATGATGTCTCCTCTCTTTCATGAAAGCGATGCTTTGGAGGGAAAAAACCGAACAAGGATTTTCTCCCTGCAGAGCATCAAAAAAGGAGCGGGCACGGCAAAGGCTGCCGAACCCGCAAGGGTGATTACTGATTCTTCTCGATGTAGTCCACCACATCGCCCACGGTCTTCAGCTTCATGATCTGGTCGTCCTCCACCACGATGCCAAACTTGTCTTCCAGATCCATAATCATGACCATCACGTTGGCAGAGTCAGCGTGGAGATCCTCCACCAGGCGAGACTCACGAGTCACGGTGTTTTCATCCACCTTCAGCTGTGCAGCGATCATCTTCTTAACCGTATCAAAAATCATGTTCATGTACTCCTTTCCACGGATCCATTCTATGCATAATCCCTTTCGGGAAGAATGCCTTACGCTTCTTCGACGGCCAACTTCTCCATACCGTCCCGGATAATGTCTACCACATGGCCGTCCACCATCTTCATGCACTGGGCAATGGCGCAGGCAATGGCGTGTCCGTTGGATGAACCATGCGCCTTGGTCACTGCGCCGTTCACGCCCAGCAGGGGCGCGCCGCCCACCTCGGTGTAGTCCATGGTCTTCTTCACCCGGCGGAAGGCAGGCTTAGCGATCAGTCCTGCGATTTTGCCCCGGGTGTCTGCCATCATTTCCTTTTTGATCATGCCCATGAGGGTGCCTGCTACGCCTTCCATAAACTTCAGGATCAGGTTGCCGCTGAAGCCATCGCACACCAGTACATCCGCCGCGTCACCGGTAATGTCCCGTGCTTCCACATTGCCGATAAAGTGATAGGGCGCCGTTTCCATCTTGGGATAGGTTTCCTTCACCAGCTTGTTGCCCTTTTCAGACTCCGCGCCGATGTTAATCAGCCCCACACGGGGTTCCTGCATGCCCATGACGCCCTTCATGTAGGCATTGCCCATGACACCGAACTGCACCAGCCAGTCGCTCTGGCAGTCCACATTGGCGCCGCAGTCAATCAGCAGGAAGTGTCCCTTGCCGTTAGGCAGCAGAGGAGCCAGGGCAGGGCGCTCCACCCCGGGGATCCGCCCCAGGCGGAACATGCCGCCAGCCAGCACCGCACCGGTGGATCCGGCAGACACAAAGCCATCCACTTGCTGATCCCGCAGCTGCAGCATGCCGATGACCGTGGCAGACTGCTTCTTGGTGCGCACGCCCATGACCGGGCTTTCATCGTTGGTGATGACTTCCGGTGCATCCACCAGAGTAATGCGGCTGCGAACGTCCTCCGCATCCGCCAGCAGGGGGGTAATGGCATCCAGCTTGCCTGCAAGGGAAATTTCAAGGTTCGGGAAGCGCCGAAGTGCTTCAATCGCACCTTCGACGGGAGCCTGAGGGGCGTTATCGCCGCCCATGGCATCCAGGAAAATACGCATGGTTTCTTCCTCCTAGGATGATGACAAATGAAGAAGGTGCTCCTTGTTCATATGAACAAAGGGCGAAAATTTACAACTTATTTTAACAGAACCATGAAAAGATTTCAACCCCCGGGATGGCTGGCCGCATACCTGCGCAAAACCAGCAGGAAGGCCGCTCCATACTTGCCGATCTTCTTCACGCCCATGCCGTCCACATCCAGCATTTCGTCCAGGTTGCGGGGACGCCTGCGCACCATGTCCAGCAGGGTTTTGTCTGCGCAGATCATGTAAGGAGGCACGTGATTCTGCCGGGCAAGCTCCAGGCGGCAGTGGCGCAGCAATTCGAAGAGGTTGTCCGGATCCACCGGCTGTTCTTCCTCCTGCTTGGGCGCGGCAGGCGCTTTCTTGAACGGGAAAAGATGCTCCCATGTCTGTCCTCGGACGCAGTTACCACAAGTGGTGCATGTATCCGGAGCATGCTCGCCAAAGTAATGAAGGATATAGCTCCGCAGGCACTTGCCCCCGGTACAGTAGGTAATCATGTCTTCCATGCGCCGCAGATCTTCCTGCCGCACCGCCTGCCGTTCTTCATCCGTTAGTGCCTCATTGGGCTCTGCGTGGTCAATCATCCACTTGGCAGTAAAGATATCTGCACCGCTGTAAAGCAGGATGCAGTCCGCCTTGCTGCCGTCCCGTCCTGCACGGCCTGCCTCCTGATAGTAAGCCTCCATGGAGCGGGGCATGTTGTAATGAATGACATAATTCACGTTGGATTTGTCAATGCCCATGCCAAAGGCATTGGTAGCCACCATGATTTGAATCCGATCCTCCTGAAAGGCTTCCTGATTCTCCTGCCGGTTCCGGTCACTCATACCCGCATGGTAGGTACCAACCCGATAGCCTGCCTTTTCCAGCTTGACAGCCACTTCCTCCACATTCCGGCGGGTGGCACAGTAAATGATGCCGCTTTGATTTCTCCGCTTCCGCAGCAGATCCTTCAGGGCTGTTTCCTTATCCTTAGGACGCAGCACGTCAAAGAACAGATTGGGACGGTCGAAGCCGGTGGAAGCTTCCACCGGACACTGCAGCCGCAGCAGGCGAATGATGTCACTGCGTACCTTGCTGGTGGCCGTGGCGGTAAACGCCCCCACCGGAGGACGTTTGGGCAGAGCGTCGATAAAGTCGGCAATCTTCAGGTAGCTGGGACGGAAATCCTGCCCCCATTGGGAGACGCAGTGGGCTTCGTCCACCGCAATAAGGCTGATGGGCGCCTGCATGGCAAACCGGCGAAACGACAGGGTATCCAGCCGCTCCGGTGCCACGTAAATGATGCGATACGCACCCTGACAGGCACGCTCCGTAGCAAGATCCAGCTGCTTTGGGGTTAGGCTGCTGTTCAGATAAGCGGCTGGCACGCCGGAGGCAATCAGGCTCATAACCTGATCCTTCATGAGGGAAATCAGGGGCGAAATCACCAGGGCAATTCCCGGAGTCATCAGGGCAGGAATCTGATAGCACATGCTTTTCCCTGCCCCAGTGGGCATAATACCCAGTGCATCCCGATGGGCAAGGAGGGCATCCACCAGCGTTTCCTGCCCAGGACGAAAGCCATTGTGGCCGAAGTAATACTTCAGCGTTTCCAGCTTATCCACTGTGCTCCCTCCTTCCCTGATCGCTCAGCTTCCCTATTATACCGGGATTCTCGTGCCTGCACAAGATGGTGGCTGCACCCTATGTCTTTCTTGAAAAAATGATTCTTTCATAACTCCGTACATAAAAATGACCGGAAGAACGGCAGAACCGCTTTCCCGGTCATGGCGCAGTGATCAGCCTTCGCAAAAGCGATAAGCATCAGAACCGCATTCTATCCTCAATATACTTCCGCAGATCCGTCACGGCAACCCGCTCCTGCTGCATGGTGTCCCGATCACGGATAGTGACCGTGCCAGTTGCCTCCGTATCAAAGTCCACACAGATGGAGAAGGGCGTGCCGATTTCATCCTGCCGGCGATACCGCTTGCCGATGGAGCCGGTCTCATCATAGTCTACAGGGAAGTACTTGGCCAGTTCCTGATGAATCTCGCTGGCAAGGCCGCCCAGCTTGTTCTTCTGCAGGGGCAGCACAGCCGCCTTGAAAGGTGCCAGGGCAGGGTGCAGGTGCAGCACCGTGCGAACGTCGCCGCCTTCCAGGGTTTCCTCATCATAGGCATTGCACAGGAAGGCCAGTACGGCACGCTCCACACCCAGAGAAGGCTCGATGCAGTAAGGCACGTACTTTTCGTTGGTCACCGGATCCATGTATTCCATGGACTTGCCGGAATGTTCCTGATGCCGGGTCAGGTCGTAGTCCGTACGGTCTGCCACGCCCCACAGTTCGCCCCAGCCGAAGGGGAAGAGGAACTCAAAGTCCGTGGTGGCCTTGGAATAGAAGGCCAGCTTCTCCGGCTCGTGATCCCGCAGACGGAGGCTGTCTTCCTTGATGCCCAGGTTCAGCAGCCATTCACGGCAGAAGGAGCGCCAGTAGTTGAACCACTCCAGATCCTCGCCGGGCTTGCAGAAGAACTCCAGCTCCATCTGCTCAAACTCACGGACGCGGAAGATGAAGTTGCCGGGAGTAATTTCGTTGCGGAAACTCTTGCCGATCTGTGCAATGCCGGCAGGCAGCTTCTTCCGGGTGGTGCGCATCACGTTCTGGAAATTCACGAAGATGCCCTGAGCCGTTTCCGGGCGGAGATAAATCTCGTTGGCGGCATTTTCCGTTACGCCGGCGTAGGTCTTGAACATCAGGTTGAACTGACGGATGCCGGTAAAGTCCTTCTTGCCGCAGACAGGGCACTTAATATCATGCTCGGCAATGTAGGTTTCCAGCTCCTGATTGGTCCAGCCGTCCCCGGTTTCATCCCCGTGGGTAAAGTCCTCAATCAGCTTATCGGCACGGAATCGAGCCTTGCAGGCTTTGCAGTCCATCAGGGGATCGTTGAAGCCGCCTACGTGACCGGAGGCTACCCACACTTCCCGGTTCATCAGAATGGCGCAGTCAAGGCCGGTGTTGTACTTGCTCTCCTGAACAAACTTCTGCCACCAAGCCTTCTTTACATTATTCTTCAGCTCCACACCCAGAGGACCAAAGTCCCAGGTGTTGGCCAGGCCGCCGTAAATTTCACTGCCGGAAAAAATAAAGCCCCGGTTCTTGCACAGAGCCACCAGCTTATCCATCGTCAATTCTGCCATGGTGTTGCCTCCTATTTGGTCAGTACTATGGGTATTGTAGGCGTAAAGAAAGGCTTTGTCAAGAAAAAGTAAAATGAAGAAAGATTGCTGTAAAACAGCCGCTGCGCTTTGGTGTGCAGGCCTTTTCTGTCCGTGATTTTTTCCCCGCTTTGAATTGACATAGGCGGCAGAAAAGCATATAATGAAGACGTACGAGGATATCCCGCGTTTTTTCGCGTGCCTTTCTGAGGGAACGAGGCGCTTGTTTGTGTCTTTCCCTATTGAGAAAGAAAAAGAATGCGGCTTTTCCGGAGTCGGCACAGGGTGATGCTTTCGCCGACTCATCATTCGTCAAGGAGGTACATCCATGGCAATCAAAATGACCGTAGACGGCAATACCGCCGTCAGCCACATCGCCTACGCGTTCAGTGATGTGGCCGCCATCTACCCCATCACGCCTTCTTCCCCCATGGCAGAAGTTGCTGATGAGTGGTCCGCCCAGAAGCGTGAAAACCTTTTCGGACAGACCGTGAAGATCGCTGAAATGCAGTCCGAAGCCGGTGCTGCCGGTGCTGTGCACGGCTCCCTGTCCGCAGGCGCCCTGACCACCACCTTCACCGCTTCTCAGGGTCTGCTGCTGATGATCCCCAACATGTACAAAATCGCCGGTGAGCTGACCCCCGCAGTGTTCCACGTGAGCGCTCGTGCCCTGGCTTACCATGCATTGTCCATCTTCGGTGACCACAGCGACGTTATGGCTTGCCGCCAGACCGGCTTCGCCATGCTGGCCAGCAACTCCGTACAGGAAGCCTGCGATATGGCTCTGGTTGCTCATCTGTCTACCCTGAAGAGCTCCGTGCCTTTCCTGCACTTCTTCGACGGCTTCCGCACCAGCCACGAAATCCAGAAGATCGACGCTCCCACCTACGATGAGATCAAGCCTCTCGTGCCCTGGGACAAGATTGACGAGTTCCGTGCCCGTGCACTGAACCCCGAACATCCCCATCAGGCCGGTACCGCTCAGAACCCTGACATCTACTTCCAGGGTCGTGAAGCCGGCAACAAGTTCTACCTGGCTGTGCCGGAAATCGTAGAAGAGAGCATGAAGCAGGTTGGCGAGCTGACCGGTCGTCACTACAAGCTGTTCGACTACGTTGGCGCACCCGATGCCGACAAGGTCATCATCGCCATGGGTTCCGGCTGCGACGTAGCCGACGAAGCCGTGACCAAGATGAACGAAATGGGCGAAAAGGTAGGCGTGATCAAGTGCCACCTGTATCGTCCTTTCTCCGTGAAGCACTTCATTGCCGCCATCCCCGCAAGCTGCAAGAAGATCGCCGTGCTGGATCGTACCAAGGAATCCGGCTCTCTGGGCGAGCCTCTGTACCTGGATGTGTGCGCTGCCCTGGCAGAAGCCGGCCGCAAGGATATTCAGGTTGTGGGCGGCCGCTATGGCTTGGGCTCCAAGGAGTTCACCCCCACCCATGTGAAGGCTGTGTTCGCCAACCTGGACGGCGAGATGAAGAATCACTTCACCGTTGGCATTAACGATGACGTGACCGGCACCTCCCTGCCTGTGGGCGAGCTGTTCAATGCCGCTCCTGCCGGTGCCATCAGCTGCAAGTTCTATGGTCTGGGTTCCGACGGTACCGTTGGTGCCAACAAGAACTCCATCAAGATCATCGGCGACCACACCGACATGTACGCACAGGCTTACTTCGCCTACGACTCCAAGAAGTCCGGCGGCTTGACCGTAAGCCACCTGCGTTTCGGCAAGAGCCCCATCAAGTCTCCGTATCAGATCGATGCTGCTGACTTCGTGGCCTGCCACAACCCCGCTTATGTGACCATGTACGACATGGTATCTTCCCTGAAGGACGGCGGCGTATTCCTGCTGAACTGCCAGTGGAAGCCTGAAGAGCTGGACGCACATCTGCCCGCTTCCATGAAGAAGCTGCTGGCCAAGAAGAACGCCCGGTTCTACATCATCGATGCTATCGACCTGGCTGCTAAGGTTGGCATGGGCAACCGTATCAACACCATCATGCAGGCTGCTTTCTTCAAGCTGGCTGACGTGATCCCCTACGAGCAGGCCGATGAATACATGAAGGCTTATGCCAAGAAGACCTACGGCAAGAAGGGCGACGCCGTTGTCCAGAAGAACTGGGACGCTATCGACATCGCTATCTCCGGCCTGCAGGAAGTGAAGATCCCTGCTGAATGGGCTGACGCCACCACCGGCGCTGTGGCCATGAAGGTGAAGGGTACCACCGAGTACTTCGATACCTTTGTGCATCCCATTCTGGCTCAGGAAGGCGACAAGCTGCCCGTCAGCGCACTGGATCCCCGCGGCATGGTGCCTACCGGAACCACCAAGTTCGAGAAGCGCGGCATTGCCGTGAAGGTGCCTGAATGGCTGCCTGACAACTGCGTGCAGTGCGGCAACTGCTCTCTGGTTTGCCCCCACGCCTGCATCCGTCCCATCTACGTGGCTGACGGTGCTCAGATGCCTGAAGGCTTCGTAACCAAGAAGGCCACCGGCAAGGAATTCGCCGGCATGCAGTATCGTATGCAGGTTTCTCCTCTGGACTGCACGGGCTGCGGCAACTGCGTTGAAGTTTGCCCCGCCAAGGAGAAGGCTCTGGTCATGAAGCCCCTGGATACCCAGCGCAAGGAAGAAGCCAACTGGGAGTATGCCATGACCGTGCCGGAAGTGGCCGATCGCATCACCAACAAGGCTTCCGTGAAGAACAGCCAGGCTTTGAAGCCCCTGTTCGAGTTCTCCGGCGCATGCGCAGGCTGCGGCGAGACCCCCTATGTGAAGCTGGTTACCCAGCTGTTCGGCGATCGGATGATCGTTGCCAACGCTACGGGCTGCTCTTCCATCTACGGCGGTTCTGCTCCCACCTGCCCCTACACCACCAACAACGAAGGTCATGGTCCCGCATGGGCAAACAGCCTGTTCGAGGACAATGCTGAGTTCGGCTTCGGCATGAACCTGGCTGTGACCCAGCGCCGCGCTAAGCTGGCTGACACCGTGCGTGCACTGGTGGCTGCTGAAGGCGTAAGCGAAGACGTGAAGGCTGCCGGTCAGGAATGGCTGGACAACATGGATGACGCTGAAGCTTCCAAGGCTGCCGGCAAGAAGCTGCTGGCTGCATGCGAAACCGTTACCGGCGCAGCTGCCGACCTGGCAAAGGCTGTGAAGGACGGCGCCGATCTGCTGACCAAGAAGTCCATCTGGATCTTCGGCGGCGACGGCTGGGCATACGACATTGGTTACGGCGGCGTGGATCACGTACTGGCACAGAATCAGGACGTCAACATCCTGGTACTGGATACCGAAGTGTACTCCAACACCGGCGGACAGGCTTCCAAGTCCACGCCTACCGGCTCTGTGGCCAAGTTTGCTGCTGCCGGCAAGCGGACCAAGAAGAAGGATCTGGGCATGATGGCCATGAGCTATGGCTACGTGTATGTGGCAACGGTGGCTATGAGCGCCAATCCCGCTCAGCTGCTGAAGGCCATGACCGAAGCCGAAGCTTATCACGGACCTTCCCTGATCATCGCCTATGCGCCCTGCATTAACCATGGCATCAACATGGGCAAGGCTCAGGACGAGATCAAGAAGGCTGTGGCCTGCGGCTACTGGCCTCTGTATCGCTACAATCCTGCCAAGGCAGAAGCCGGCGAGAATCCCATGACCCTGGACAGCAAGGATCCCACCGAAAGCTATCAGGACTTCCTGAAGGGCGAGGTGCGGTATACTTC
>CAVKHY010000075.1:10997-12217 GCA_963656345.1 bacterium
TGGCCAAGCTGTTCCCCTCTGTTGCCGAGACGCTGTTCGAGCATTCCGAAGAGGATGCAAAGCTCCGTCGCGAGAACTACAAGAAGATGGCTGGTCTGGAATAATTCCGACTGCTACCCCCGCCCTTCCGGGCGGGGGTATTTCTATAGACTGGCATCCTTCATCGATCTATAGAAATGCCTGATAGAAAGGAATGCTGAATATGAGCGCACAACGCAAAATCGGTATCATTGGTTTAGGTCACGTGGGCGCCCACGTCGCTAACAGTATTCTGCTGCAAGGTATTGCAGATGAACTGTACCTGTGCGGCCTCCACGATCAGAAGGTGATCTCCGAAGCTCAGGATCTCCACGACTCCCTCAGCTTTGTGCCCTACAACACCCGCATTGTGAATTGCAGCAATCGGTACGAAGACCTTGCCGACTGCGATATTATCGTAAACTGTGCCGGTCATGTGGCACAGAGTGCCAACAGTCGTGACGGCGAGCTCTTCACCACCACGGAATCTGCCCGCACCTTCGCCAACCAGATTGTGGGCGCCGGTTTCAATGGCATCCTTGTTTCCGTGGCTAACCCCTGCGATGTGGTGTGCACCGCCATTTGGAAGCTGACCGGCTACACCCCGTCGAAGATCATCGGCACCGGCTGCGGTCTGGACTCTGCCCGACTCCGATCCGAAATCTCCAAAGTGACCAACATCAGCCCCAAGTCCATTGACGCTTACATGATCGGCGAGCACGGTTTCTCTCAGGTTGCCGCATGGAAGGCTGCCTCCATCGCCGGCAAGCGGCTTTCCGAGCTAGCCAAGGAATATCCGGAACAGTACGGCTTCGACCGGGCCGAGGTGGAAGAGCGGGCACGGAAGGGCGGCTATGTGACCTTCGCCGGCAAGGGCTGCACGGAATATGCCGTAGCCAACTGCACGGCTCGCATCTGCTCCGCCATTTTCCACAATGAACATGCGGTGCTGTCTGTTTCCACCTTGTTGACCGGGCAGTACGGCGAGGAAGGCATCTTCACTTCTCTCCCCTGCGTTATCGGTGCCAACGGTGTGGAGCAGGTTTACACTCTGAACCTATCCGAATCGGAAGAGGAAGGCTTCCACAAGAGCTGTCAGCATATTCGTGAGAATATTGCCCGGCTGGATGAAATTTGAACCGAGATACAATCGAGTAGGAGGGAGTGACTAACTCCCGACCTCTCACCGCACCGTGCGTACC
>CAVKHY010000076.1:0-11926 GCA_963656345.1 bacterium
CTCCTACCCCGATACGCTCCTTACTTGTAACTACGAAACCATTTCTTCCGATACATTATCAACCAAATTACTGACCCAGGACGATTCCGTGGATCTCTACATGGTACAGATAGATGCCGCCTACGCAAGCATCAAGGCCAAAGGTTACTTTGCTTCTCTGGCAGGCAGTGCGCTTCTGCAGCAGGCATGCGGGGATTTTTCGGATACCATGCTGGAAGCTGTTACGGAAAAGGACGTGCTTGTGGCTTATCCGGCATCCTTGAGCCTCGGCACATTCAGCGTGAATCTGGACTACTGGCAGCTGGTCTTTGGGGATGATCCTCTCCCGGAGACCATGGAAGATTTGCTGGATGCATGGATCCTGTACGAAGAGAGCTATGGGGATGAATATCCCCTGCTGGACATGTGGTACGGCTTTGATGAAGAAACATTGTGCCGGGAATTCATTACTTATTACATACAAACGCACGCAGAGGCTGCAAGCACCCTGGCCACGGATGATGCGCTGCGCAATGTATTGCAAAAGCTGCGCAAAGTAGCAGAGCTTCGGAAGGCGCACCAACGCACCCTATCTGAGTGGGATGCAGAGGAATCCGAAGGAAAAGCTACCATATTCTCTTTGTTTGCCACCCGTGACGCCATGTATCGGAATCCATCTTTTTACGTAAATACCCAAGAAAATCTGGTGTACGATATTTCCATTTTCCAATATACACCCATTTCCTTTGTATGAGCAAAAGGCGATGAGGAACAAGCCATCGGTTTCATGACGGTCTATGTGGTCAACCCTTACGGCAAGCATCAGCAGGAAGCCTTGCAATATATCGAATGCGCTGCCCGCCTGGAGGCGAATCCGTATCTGTATTACGCCATCCACACCACCATGACGGAGCCCTATGAAGATCCCGCTTTCCCATCAAGGGTGCAGTCCCTTTCGGAGGACGTGGAAAGGATTGAAGCCCAGCTGCAAAGCGATGATTTGGATGCGGACACCCGATTTGATCTGGAAGCGGAGCTAAGCTATGATCAGCAAATCCTTCAGGAGCAGGATCAGAAAAAATGGCTGATTGCCGCGGACACCATCGCCGCCGATCGTGCTTTGCTCAATCACCTGAATGTCAATCTGAACAACATCTACCTGTCTGCCATGACAAGCTCCAGCGACATTGAGCAGCTGTGCAGCCGGTACGTCAGCGGCAACGTAACGCTGGACATGTTCCTGCAATCCCTCGCCAATGCCCTTGAGATGATCGCCTTGGAGACGAACTGAAGGAGAGATGACCATGAAAAAGTTGATCAGCCGCTTTCTCTTGCTTGTGCTGTCCATTTGCCTGCTGGTGTGTACGACCGCTCGGGCGGAATGGTCGGAGCTTTTTGATGACTCCTTTGCCGAGCAGTTCCAGTTAAACAGCCTGAGAGACCGAATCATTACCGGTTGTGCCATGGACGGTTCCGTGGTTTACGGCATGACGGACAAAGGGACTGTCTATACCTATGACGGTGCAACCGCACAGTACGCGCTGTTTGCCCAGCCTCCTGCCCAGCCGGAGGTTGACTTCGAGAAAAAACCGAGCACTGCCATCAAGCAGGCCATGGGGGAAGCCGTCAACTACCTGCTGTTTGATGAAAATCACGAGCTTTACGGATTCAATGCCACCACCGGTTTGCTGGGCAGGATTGATGAAGACGGTGTTCATTGGCAGGGTACAGCCATGGACACCACCGTTTTCTACCATGCAGGCGGCGACTATCCGGAAATTTCCTTCTGCCAGCCCCAAATCATGGGCGACCGGCTGGAAGGCTGGATTCTCCCTGACGAAGACGGGACAAGCTGCACCTGGGTATCCTTCTCCTTGGCAGACGGCAGCTGCACCGCCACGGAGATCCCCGGTGCCTTCCAATTATGCGCATATCAGGAGGATACCCTGCTTGCCCTGGTACTGACAAAAGACAAAACCATGGCACTGAATGTATATGACCGCAGCGGCGCCTATGTCCGTTCTTATGAAGGCATGCTTCCAACCCTGCAGGCAGGGGATGCAGCCACGGTCTTTGACCTTCAGGGCATTGTCGGCGCACTGGCATACGATGTTTCTTCCGACACCGTGTACCTGATGGATGAAACCCATTTGTATGTCAGCAGGGACGGCGGTTCCTTCGAAGCCTTGGATGGGAAGACGCCCTGGCTGCCGCCGGTTAACTACAGCAAAATACAGATCGGTGCAGACGGGTGGGTGCTTATCAACGGAACGTGGCTGTGGCAGTAACAGCCATCGGACAATCTTCCTGGAATGAGCATTGCAATTTTCATCCCCATCCGTTATAATGTTAACGATTTAGTTACCATTCCATAACCCGACCACCGTATGGAGGAACGTAAATGAAGAAGAAATTCGGAATCCTGTTGGCATTGGTGCTGACGCTGCTGGCACTGGCCTCCCTGTCCCTGGCAGAAGAATGCATCCATGCAGGTGCCCACTATGTCACCAATGGCAATGGCACCCATGATCTGTATTGCTCGGATTGCCATCGGGTGCTGATCAGCAGAGAGGCCTGCACAGCCCCCGCATCTGCCGACTGCGGAGCAAAGGCAACCTGCACCAAATGCCTGGGTACATTCACCGTGAGCCATATCTGGGGCACCTATGTATCCAACAACGACGCCACCTGCGTCAAGGACGGCACCAAGACGGCTGAATGCACCCGCAGCGGCTGCCTTGCCACCAACACCGTGCAGGACGTTGGCTCTGCTACCGGGCACAACTTCGGCGACTATGTTTCCGATGGAGACGCTACCTGCGTTAATGACGGACATATGACCCGCACCTGCCGGAACAAGGGCTGCACTGCCACCGAAACCGTTGTAGAGAAGGGTTCTGCCCTGGGTCACGTGTTTGGCGCCTGGGTCTACAATGATGATGCTACCTGCACCCGCGGCGGCAGCAAGGAGCGTCACTGCACCCGCACTGGCTGCACCGGCAGCGAAAAAACCTGGCCTGTTACCGATCCTCTGGGACATACATTCAAGGATTACGTTTCCGACGGCAATGCCACCTGCCAGAAGGACGGCACCAAAACAGCCAAATGCGTCCGCTACGGCAAGGATGGCTGCACCGCTACCGATACGGTGGTGGACGAAGGCTCCGGCGGCCATGTGTGGAGCGCTGTCACGTACACCTGGTCCGGTGATCTGACCAGCTGCACCGCCACTCGCACCTGCACCCGTGACGCATCCCATGTGGAAACCGAAACCGTGCCCGTTACGCTGACCACGGTGGAGCCCACCTGCGTCCAGGATGGCAAGAAGGTGTACACCGCTGCTTTCACTGCTTCCTGGGCAGCTGCTCAGACCAAGGAGCAGGTGCTCCCTGCCAAGGGACACAGCTACACGGCTGTGGTCACCAAGCCTACCTGCACCAAGGGCGGCTACACCACCTACACCTGCCAGACCTGCGGTAATGTGTACGTGGGGGATCGTGTATCCAGCCGCGGTCACCGCTTCAGTGCCTGGACGCCCATGGAGGGCGATGTGCACCACGCCACCTGCAGCCGCTGCAACTATGTGGCGACGGTAGCCTGCACGGACTTTGACTACATCGTCGTTACCCAGGTGGAGGAAAAGGTCGCCACGGGCACGGACACCGCCACCCCGTCTGACCTGGTGGTGAAGGTCAACAAGGAGATTCCCTTTACCCTGTGCCCCATCTGCGGTCAGGTGAAGGACGATCTGGTGCTGGAGCGTGTGAAGGCCAAGGCGGAAGCCGTGACCAACCTGCTGCCCAGTGGTGAAATCATGGTTCGCACCGGCAGCCTTGCCTGCGGCGAAAAGATCATGTCCGTGACCTTCACCCGCAGCGGCAAGATCAACCAGCCTACCGGCAAGGTGGCCGTGACCCTGAGCAAGGACGCTGTTGCCGGATACACGGTGAAGCTTCTCCATGCCGACGGCACGGAGGAAGACCTGGCCGTCACGGAAAAGGGCGATGAAGTGTCCTTCACCCTGGACTTTGCCGCCGATGCTGCCTTTGTGCTGCACCTGGTAGAGGAATAAAATCGATCATTCGCATTTCAGGGAGAGGCTTGTGCCTCTCCTTTTTCATGCAAAAAACACGCCTTGGCAGGGTCGCTTCTGCCCAGGCGTGTTCGTTTTCTTATGCGCTTTTATCCGATATCAATATTGTCTCCCACCAGTCCCACATAGGCGCCGTCCTTGGCTTCGTCGCTTTCCTCATGGGCCAGGAGCCACTTATTCCGTGCCCACAGGGTGGCGTCCAGCGGGTTGGAAGCAGGGTGACGGAAGTCGGTATTGGTCTTCTCCGGCAGGGCAACCAGCACCCGGAAGCCATCGTCGCTTACCTGGCAGGGGGCATAATGAAGGGTGGTGGCATACACTTCCACCAGCACACCGGCAGGCACCCGGAAAGCCTTCACCTTGCTGGTGTCCAGCTTACCATCTTCAATTTCGCTTTCCTTGGCCAGCAGCAGGATGAAATCCTCCGTGCCCAGGTTGAACTCGCTGTCCCGGTGGAATTCCAGGCAATTCAGCTTGGTGTTGTGCCCATTGCACCAGCCCAGCTGGAAGGGCATACCGCCATACAGGGCGTTGCCCAGGGCTTCCGCTCCGCGAGCTGTATGGAAGGATTCTTCCCGAGGAACATACACCACATGATCGGTCACAGGGGTCTTTTCCAGCTTGTTCAGCAAATCGGTTACATCGTAGCCATCCACCACACGGCCATAGGGCTTGAAGGCAACATCCTTGCAGCTTAAAATTTCCATGTTTCCTCGCTCCTCATTCAATGATTCCGGCACTCCGGTCTTTCTTTGGGAAAAGATTCGACATGCAAGTCGTGTTTCCCTCTTTTTTTCACGTCATGAACAATCTGTGAAAGTCCTTGTGATTCCTTCCATCCTATGGTATTCTTTCATTACATATCCGGGAGGTTTGCAGCATGGAACACCGTGAGGATACGACCATGACCTATGCATGGACGGCACTGGCCGCCCTGTGGCTCAGCATGTTCCCCCTTTGGCAGGAGGGAACCTACAGCAGCATCACCCGTGCCAAATGGGAAGGCACCCTGCTGTTTACCGCCATCACCATCGCTGTCGGGCTCTTTGCCGCTTTTTACGGCTTGAAGAAAACCCATCGGCTTCCTTTCCACTTTCACAAGGAACAAGGCCTTGCACTGCTGCTGTTCCTGCTCATGGGGCTCAGCGCC
Organism: bacterium; assembly: GCA_963656345.1. Classification (GTDB taxonomy): domain Bacteria; phylum Bacillota; class Clostridia; order Christensenellales; family Aristaeellaceae; genus CAKUFA01. The sequence goes on from CAVKHY010000076.1 coordinate 5,223, forward strand.
TGCTTCGGCGCGTATGCCCGGCAGATCAACAAGAACGGTCAGCTGTGCGTGTGGATGGGTTCCTTGCGATACGAAGGCATGGCTACCCAGCTGTGCTACATGGCCATTTTCCTCATTATGAGCCTCCACTCCATTCGGAAAGACTGGCTCATGCACCTGTGCGCCCTGTCCTTGATGCTGCAATGCGCCCTTGTGGTGCTGCAATACCTGGATCTGAACCCCCTTGGGCTGTTCCCCGGCAGCCTTTCCACCCGCACCAATTACGAATTTCAGGGTACCATCGGCAACATTGACATGGTATCCGGCTACCTGAGCCTGATGCTTCCCCTGCTGCTGGGCAGCTTTATCCTGACCCGGAAAGGGGGCTGGCTGTGGCTGGCCGCCGGCAGCATGGGCACCCTGTGGATGATGTGCATGGAGGTACAGAGCGGACTGGTTGCCCTTGCCGTCTTTGGTTTCCTGATCGTGGCCGCCATGCTGTGGAAGCCCTGCCTTCGGGGACGGGGTACCTTGGTGCTGGGCGTGCTGCCCTTCTGCTATGCCCTGCGGAAGTGCATCGCCTTTCCCTGGCTGGACGAAGCGGAGAACCTGACCTTCCGCCTGCCCGGCACGGCTGATGCGATCGTACTGTTCCTTGGCTTGCTGCTGATCCTTGCCGGCATCCGGCTGATGCGCCCTCACAAGCCCCTATTCACCCTGAACGGAAAGCAAACGGTGCTGCTGATGCTGGGTATCGTGGCGGCAGGGGTGGTGATTCTGCTGATGCTCCCCTTGACGGAAAGTTGGGGCGGCTTATGGGAAATCCGTGAAGTGCTGCTGGGACGGGGGCAGGACAGTTTCGGCTCCTATCGGCTGGGGGTGTGGCGGCAGACCCTGGCACTGTCCAGGGAACATCTGCTGCTGGGCAACGGGCCGGACACCTTCTGGTTTGCCTTCCGGGCACATTTGCAAAAGGTGGGCGTTTCCTTCCCGGAGACTTTCGACAATCCCCACAACGAATACCTGGCGCTGCTGGTGAACGACGGCCTGCCTGCCCTGCTGTGCTATCTGGCTCTGCTGGGCTGCACGCTGGGAAAATGCCGGAAAAATCCCCGCCAATGGGCATTGTTGGCCGGGCTGACCGCCTATGCAGTGCAGGGCATTTTCTCCTTCTCCATATGCATTGTTGCCCCCATGTTCTGGGCGGCCATGGGCTTGGGAGTAGGCGGAGACGATGAGCAGATTTCGCAAATATAAAGAAATCTCCTTGCAGGACGTGACCCGTAAGGAGATTCTTTTTTCTTGATTACTTGATATAGGCCGATCCGTTCCGGAATACGTAGGTGCCGTTGGGCATGACCCATGCCTCGCCAGAGGGAATCATGTATTCCCAAGGCTGATCCGTCATCGTGTCCGCCTGAAAGGCTTCGCCGGCCGTGCTGCTCCACAGGTTGGTTTGGGTAGCAATGTAAATGGTATCGGTAACGGTATCGTAGGCAATGCCGCCCAGGGTATCGAGAATATCGTACTTGCTTGCCAGCAGCTTGCGGTTGATGGTGAAAGGTGCATCCATGCCCAGCGGGGTGGATTGCCCCGTGGTCAAATTGTACAGGGTGAAGGTAGGCACATCGGTGCCCTGATCTTCCAGCACCAGCATGGTATCATCCTGATAGTGACACATGGTAATGGCCTTGGGATAGTCAGTCACGGTGCATGCGCCGGTGGACAAGTCGAATTGCAGGATCACCGGGGCATAATCGCCCTTGAATGCTACGTCATACATGTCATAGGTGGCGATCATTTGATTGTTATAAATGAAGGAATTGTTCACGCAAATGGGATAGGTTGAATCATTCTGATTAATGACCGATACGTCAAGGGGGACCTCGTTCCATGTGATGCCGTCGGCGGTGATCACGCCAATCTTGCCTGAAATGGTGTTGAAGCCGTACAGCTGCTCGCCGTCCGATAACAGAGAAAATACACAGTTGCTCAGTTCAGCCTTCATTTCATCGGTCTGCTTTGAAAAGGGCTTTTCATTATATACATCCGGAACGGCGTCTACCTTTGCAAAATAGGAATAGGCTCTCTCTTCTCCGTCCCAGCAATAAATGTCTCCGTTGGAATACAGGGCATAGGCTTTGTTCTGCACCACCATGACGTCTTGTCTTCCTACGAGCCCGTCCTTGTACATGTCAACGGACTCACCGAAGGCTATATCAAAGATGATCTCCGCCTTTGCACAGGCCAGGCTGAAGATCAGCACCATAGCAAGCAGAAAAGCACTGATACGTTTCATGTCAAATTCCTCCCGGTTATTCGTTTGTTTCAAGTTCCATCATGCGGATTTTGTTGGTCAGCTCCTGCAGGAATCCGTCCAATGACAACAGGTCACTGCTGTACCGTGCGCAAATGTCTGTCATTACATCATCGGCAGAGGTGCCGCTGCCGCCCAGGTACAGGGATGCGGCATGCAGATTGATTTTTTCCATCTGCTGCCTGCCTGCGGTAATGGCTTCTGCTGAAATTTCCCACCGCTGCTGTTCCAGATTGTTCAGGTACTGATTGTAGTAGTCAAGCTGCAGGTCGATGCTCTCCAGCTCGTCGGCATCTGCCTCTTTTCTTTCCGCTTCCAGTGTTTCCTTGCTTTCCTTGCACCAGGCGGCGGTTTGCTCAAAATTCGGATCCTCATAGGGCGTATTGCACTGGGGATAGATGGCGTAGTACAGATAGGGATCGATCTCCATGGCGGAAGCCATTTCGATCAGCTTCTGTGCTTCCTCCTGATGGGTGGAGAAGGGATTCACCACGTAAACATACAGGGTGCCGTCCACGGTGGGGTCATCCTGCTCAGCAAAGCCCATGGTGACGGTGGTGTAGTCGTACATGTAAACGTCGTAAAGATATTCTTCCGGGAAGGTGAGCAGCAGGGTAGAGGGCGTGTTCATGGTCTTCCGGGTATTGACGCTGAAGATGCAGGCCATGCCATCGTAGTCATCCATGGACAGGGCGGAAGTATGCCGCCCGGCTGCCTGACGAATGTGGGCGATCTGCCCCAGCTTTTCCAGCACGGTGCGGAGATCATCGCTGAACAGGTCAGGCGTTTGTCCATCAACGTCATGCTGCTTTATATACATCGCAATAATTTTTTTGCACCATGCAGCGTAGTCGAAATTATCCACAAATTCGATTTCCGGGTAATCGTCTGCATAGTCCTGCTCCCAGCGGAGCCAGTAATCCATCAGGCTTTCCATGCTGGTGGGGAAAGCCTCCCCCTTGAAGGCCAAGTCCCAGAATCCTTGATTGTACTGGTATAAATCCAGATAGAGCCGGGATGGATAGGCGACCAGGTTGCCGTTTGCATCCGTCAGCGCATCCTGGATGACAGGATACATGCCGCTCAGGTTCTGCTGCAGGGTTTCGGAGGTCAGGGGCGCAGCCATCCCTTTCCGCTTCAGCGTGGTGTACGTATAATCGGCACGAACCTCAAAAATGTCAATGCTGCTGTCCTGAGTAGTCAGCAGGGTGGTCAGGTCTTCTGCCGTGGTCACCTGACTCTTGACCGTAAAGGCAATGTCCGGATAAGCGGAGCGGAAGGCTGTTTCCAGTGTCATATTCAGGACCGGTCCCTGAAAGGTCAACTGACGGCTTTCCGTCTGATCCGTCTCCCCTTTGATGTGGACGCCGTCCAGCCACAGGGCATACCGTCCGTCAGACAAAAGCACCGCTGAGGTTTCACAGGTCAGGTAGCGGTCATCCACCGATGCAACGGAGGCAAACGCCGCTCCCTGCACGCTCTTCCACACCTTGCCTTCTGCGATCAGGGCGATGGTGTCGCTGTCCGCATCATAGGCCAGACCGCCAACGGTGGTCTCAGCGTCAAAGTCCTTCAGGGAAAGGGACAGGTCAGTGACCGTGCCTGCGGATGCATCCAGCTGCTTCAGGGAATATCCCTCGCTGTTCAGGCACAGGAAAAGGAACTGTCCATTCTGCATGGAGCACATACCCACAGCCCCGGCAACGGTGTAAGTGCGGGAAGCACCGGTGGTGACATCAAACCCGTAAAAGCCGTAACTTTCGCTTGCATAGTCTGGATTTAAGGCAACAAAGGCGTACAGGGTGCTGCCGTCCACAAAGCATTCCGCAATCCGGTTGGGAAAGAAGTTTTCCTCCGGATCCGGGTTAAGACAGCTGACGTCCAACAAAACATCGTTCCAGTGAATGCCCTCTTCATCGATTTTGCCGAATTTTCCGCTGTATACGTTGATGCCATACACAGCGTCACTGCCCCCTGCCATGTAGGTAACGGTTTCCTTCAGCTGGGCAATGTCATCATCGGTCAGGTGCACGGCATTGCCTTGCATCCCTTCCGGGGCGGCAGGAAGCTGGCACAGCTTGGTTAAGGTACCGCTTGTGTTCCATGTGTAGACGGACATGTCCGACAGATAAGCGTAGCAGGTATCGCCGATCCATGCAACATCTTGGATGGTCAATGAAGTTTGGGATGAGACATTTTCCGAAAGATAGGCATCCGTAAAGATGTCTTCATTTTCTGCCGTGTCAGCAGAAGCTGACACGGCAGAAAAGCAAAGCAAGCTTGCCAGGAGAAACAAAAGGATTGGTTTGTGTTTCACGGAAGCACTCCTCCTTTATTGAATCACATTTGCAATGCTGTTGACCTGCGTAAGCCCATCATACGGCATATCGGAAGACATTTCCTTGATGAAATTCTTCTTGCCGTAACCGGTTCGAAACACGCAATCAGCCGCTGTCTGACCGGACTTATAGCAAGGAGCCTTAATATGGTAAAAGTCATTTTTGATATCGCCATTATCAAGAATCATAACCGTAGAACCATTGGGAATGTAGCCGATGATGGTGCTGCCATCGGTGTAGGACTTGCGAAGATTCAGTCGTCCGCCGGTAACATAGCCAGTTGTTACGGAGGCAGCTGCAGCCATGGAGAACACACATACCATTACCAAAACCAGACAAACCACTTTCTTTGCAGACTTCATTGTAAGGAACCGTCCTTTCCAAATCGCCCCTGCACGTTTAATGCACGGGATTCATGAACGCTTGCACAAACAAAAATCGTGACTTCCTGCGCCGAGTATGGTATAGTTGTATGAACCTTGCAGAACTGTGCAGCCCTTAAAGGCTGCGGCGCTCCCCAGCGTGTTTTGCAAGGCTTTCCGTTTATCGGAACAAGATATTCCAGCTGCCCAATGGCATCACCCTTTTCTTTTTGTTGTTTATATACCACAGTTACCGCAAGCAAAGTAACTGGAAGTACCCTTTTGCAAGCAGGTTAATACGTAATAGCATTCGACACAACAGAAACTTTTTCTCCGTTTGAAACGTAGGTTGCTCTAAACCGATACGTATTTCCCTTGGTGAGACTATTTGAGTAATCCTTTGATGCAGAGTATTTGAGGATACCTGTCTTACCATCAGGCACAGACAACGACTTCACAAAGCACCATTTCTCGCCATTCCAACGGTCTACAGAGCAAGCGGCAACACTAACGTCTCCCTTGTGTTTCAGCGTAGCGGTAAAAGTGACAACTCCCGATGTTGTTACGGTCAAGTTCTTTTTTCCGAATGCACTGTTCGAGTATGGAGAAACTTCACCCAAAGCATAATTGCTGAGAACAGCCATCCAAAGCAATAAAAAGGAAAAACCAGTTAAAACGATCTTTTTCATCATGTGCCTCCCTCTTGTATGCTGTCAATCATCTCAATGATCTCGTTCCTTGAAATAGGACCGGATATAAACATATACTGATTCTGTTGCTGCCAAATTGCAATCGTATCCTCAATATTCGTGGAGAAATAAACGGTTTTCCCACCGGCAAGGGTGACATATTCGCCGACACCGTCCTGTGGGAACCCAGCTATCACCGTACTGGGGTCTGCTGCATAAGAGCATGTGTATGAAAGAGAGGTATCGATTCCTTCAGCAAGATAGAAAACGGAAACCTCCCAATCCCCATATATCGTAAAGGCATCGTATTCCTCCAATTTCCATCCATCCGGCACCCAAGTTGGCAGAGGCGGCGTGAAGCCTAGGAAGGCTGTCATTTCTGAAAGATCATCAGTCGTTAGATCCTGAAGAATACCGTCACCTGCGGCAGTAGCCTGCTGTCCCTTGCTTACTTCAACTGTCTGCCCACGCAGCTCATAAGTTTGCCCATCTTCGGTCTGCACTCCTTGATACCAACTGACAGACAGGGTAATTCCGCCAACGGCAAGAGCAATGCAAGCAGCGGCGGTAAGCACCTTAAGCCATTTGCTGGGTTTCAGGGCGGTGACTTTTTCCTTCCCTTCTTCCTTTTCCATGGCCGCCTGAATGTTTGCCCAAATGGCCTGCCGATGATCCGGCCAGTCTTTCGGAAGAGCGTCTTCCGAATCTGTGTTCTGCATCAGCTGGCAGCAGGCCTCCACCCAGGCATAGTCTGCCTCCTTTTTCATGGATTCCTTTTCGATGGCTTCCAGCATCAGGCGGTCAAGGTCTTCCTTCGAAAGGATTCCCTGATCAAACTGCTGCCGCAGCCGCTCCAGATACTGAGCCTTTTGATCTGAAAGACTCATAGCGATTTCCTCCTTCACTTTCTATAGTAAGTCAGACATCGTTTTTGTTTATTGCTTCGGAAATTTTTTTTGCTTTTTTTCGGATATGGAATACGGTCGCCCGCACTGTGCCGGGGCTGCAATGCGCCAGT
>CAVKHY010000077.1:0-11617 GCA_963656345.1 bacterium
CTGGAACCAGATCGGTGCCTATGTAGGCGCATCTGCTCTGCTGAAGGAACTGGGCATTGATATGCCCGGCATAACGGATGAAGGAATCAGCATCGTGGAAGCAGAAAAGGCTGAAGGGGATTTGGCAAAGATGCTGTATCTATCGAAGCCAATGAAAAATGTAGACGGCTACTATTGTGTTACCGGCTATGATACGCATGGCGTGGTCAATGACACGGATGACTTCTTTGGCTTGACTTCCTACTCGACCGCCGATGCGGCGAATGATCAGTCACTTTATTTGATTCGGGACTCCTTTGCCAGTGCCATGGGGATGATTCTCGCATCCCAGTTTGATACAACCAACATGCGGCATTTGAATTCCTATACCAACGATGATCTTTGGCAGTGCGACCCGGACGTGGTGGTGCTGGAAGTGGTGGAACGCAATGTGGATCGGCTGGTGACGTTTGCACTTGAATAAACAAAGACGGACAGCAAGAAAAACGCTGTCCGTCTTTGCTTATGCCTCCAAGAATTGAATAATTTTTTGTAAATCCACACCTTCATCTTCGTCTACAATGAGCACCTGATCCTTCGGAAGGGTCTCTGCCCAAGCATCGTAGAGTGCCTTTTGCTTGGTTGCGTAGGCCAACCCTAAGTCACTTTCGTAGCTGCGATCCCGTTCCCGCAGGCGCTTCACCAGAAGGTCTGCAGAGCAGCGGAGATAAACGTATTTCTCAATCGGGGGCATAAGCTTCTCAATGCCCTTGGCCATTTTTTCGATGACATCATATTCGGCCTGGGTTAAGTCGCCCTCTTCCAGCCGATACCGGGCAATGACCAAATTTTCAATCAAGCAGCGATCATAGAAGTAGAAGTCTTTTGCTTCCTTCGGCCGATCATCATCGAAATACAGGGAAAGGAAAGCAATTTGGCTGTGGAAGGACCAGCGCGGCGGATCTTCGTAATAGGGGAGAATAAAGGGATTGTTCTCCGGACATTCCTTATGGGCGGCGGCACGGTCGCCCAGGCAGGTCATAAGCCTTGTCAGCAGCGTACTCTTTCCTGCTGCAACGGCACCGCTGATTGAAACATACTTCATCAGATCGCTCCTCTGCTTCAAACGGATAAACTCCAGCTCATTATAGCGACTTCCGCCATGATGTCAAGGCGAACAAAGAAATACAATATTTGACACAGGAAAGGGCACTGCCTCCATGAGTCAGGCAGTGCCCTTGATGGATGATGGTATGTTCTTATGCCCAGGGATTTTCCGTGGGGTAAGGCAGGGACTTAGGCTGATTGTAGGCGATGTCCTTCACGCCTAGGAACTTGAACACCTCAAACAGCTGCTTTGCGCAATGCGCAAAGGCCACTGCACCATGATGGGGATACCGCTTCTGCACCAGCACATGGCGGTAGAAACGTCCCATCTCGGGGATCGCGAATACGCCGATGCCACCGAAGGAACGGGTGGGCACATCCAGCACTTCGCCCTGGGCAATGTAGCTGCGCAGGTCGCCGTTGGAGTCGCACTGCAGGCGATAGAAGGTGATTTCACTGGGGGCAATATCGCCTTCCAAGGTGCCACGGGTGAAGTCAGGATCGCTTCCGGCAGGCTCCAGCAGACGATGCTGAATCAGCTGATACTTTACGGCACGGCTGTCGCACATCTTGCAGGAAGGGGTGTTGCCGCAGTGGAAGCCCATGAAGGTGTCCGTCAGCTTGTAATCATACCGGCCGCGGATATCTTCATCATAGATGTACTGCGGGACAGAGTTGTTAATGTCCAGCAGGGTGACGGCGTCACCGGTAACACAGGCACCGATGTACTCGCTCAGGGCGCCGTAAATATCCACTTCGCAGGATACGGGAATGCCGCGAGAGGCCAGGCGGCTGTTCACGTAGCAGGGCTCAAAGCCAAACTGGCTGGGGAAGGCAGGCCAGCACTTATCGGCAAAGGCAACATACTTCCGCGCGCCCTTGTGATTTTCTGCCCAGTCCAGCAGGGTCAGCTCAAACTGCGCCATCCGCTCGCTCAGCTCGGGATAATAGCGGCCTTCGCCCATTTCCTTGGCCATATCGGCACACACATCGGGAATGCGGGGGTCATTGGCATGCTCTTTGTAGCTGACCAGCAGATCCAGCTCGCTGTTTTCCTCAATTTCAACGCCCAGCTCATAGAGTCCCTTAATGGGGGCATTGCAGGCGAAGAAGTCCTGAGGACGAGGGCCGAAGGTGATAATCTTCAGATTCTTCACGCCGATAACGGCACGAGCCACAGGGATGAAGTCAGCAATCATCTCGGCAATGTCATCCGCCGTGCCGACGGGATATTCCGGAATGTAGCCATTCAGGTGACGCATGCCCAGGTTATAGGAGCAGTTCAGCATGCCGCAGTAAGCATCACCGCGGCCGTTGATCATGTCGCCATCGCCTTCTGCAGCGGCAACGAACATGCAGGGACCGTCAAAGTTCTTAGCAATCAGCGTTTCGGGAGTTTCAGGACCGAAGTTGCCCAGGAAAACGACAGCGGCGTTGCATTCGGCGGCCTTCAGCTCCGCCACAGCCTTCAGCATGTCTTTTTCATTTTCCACCGTGGTCTTGATTTCCACCACGTCAAGCTGCTTCTGGCCGCACTTTTCGGCAATGGCGGCACGGCGCTTTTCGCTCAGCACAATGGGGAAACAGTCCCGGGATACGGCTACCAAGCCAAGCTTTACAACAGGAATATTGGTCATCATGATAAGATCCTCCTAGCGCGTTTCAAAGGATATTTTACCTGTCACGTAGCATAGCACAAACAGCGTAAATCGTCAATGGAATGGAAGAAAATTGTCATTTTTGACGGAAATCCTGCGTGAAAGTTACATGCATAAAGGAATTGAGACTATGGAAAATATTGCTTTGATTCGTTAGAGCAAGAGCCACCCTCCTGTTTTTCACTTGTTTTCCATGGCATCCTCGACCTGACGGATAAGCTGACTAAGCGGAACGCCCAAGGCATTGGCAATGCGCCAAAGGGTATCCACATTAGCATTCTTCCGGCCGGTTTCAATCATGGCCAGATGACTGCGCGCAATGCCGGCCAGGCCGGAGAGCACTTCCTGAGAAAGATTCCGCTCCATTCGCATTTGGCTGATGATACGTCCCGTAATTTTGCTGTCGTAATCCATGCAACAAGCCCCTTTCCGATGCAGACGATTGCTTTCAGAGAAGGGCTTGTTTATTTCGCGAAAGCAGGATGCGATCTTGAAGGCACTTTATTTAAATGAAGTTGCGAATGTGCAAAACGGTGCAAGGCAAGCAAAGCATAACAGTGCGTAGCAATGCTTTGCTTTTGCCGAATATAGCCCACGTCATTATACGGAGCAAAATTGGCGCATACTGTATACCATCGTATACAATTTGCAGGCAAAAAAAGATCACGTTCTTTTCAGAACGTGATCCGAAATAGTGAACAATTACAGCTGATCCATCATTCTTTCAGCTTCCCGCAGCAGCGGCTCTTTTTCATTAGGCAGGGTATCATCCATCACGCAGGAAAGCAGGCACTGAAGGATATCGCCGATCGCAGAACCTTTTGCACCGAGGGTGGCAATGTCCCGGCCATTGACAGCCAGATCCTTCAGCGTAAAGCAGGGAGCAGAAGCCAGAAGCGCATCCAGTGCCTGACGAAGGGCATCAGCAGAAGCACGAATCTCCTCCGGATCGCAGGTTCCTTTGGCTATCTGGTCAGCCTCCTGCACATCGATAAGCTGCCGAAGGGCTTCTTCGCCGAATTGGTTCAGGCGGCGTTTCAGCAAACGGCTGTCCGTGGACAGGCTGATATCATGATGCTTTACCAGCAGGATCACCCGCTGAGCCGTGGCCTTATCCATCCGCAGCTGTGTCATCACCTCTTCCGCTATTTTTTCGGAGCAGGCGGCATGACCATGGAAGTGACCGATACCGGCTTCGTCCCGGGTGAAAGTGGCCGGCTTCCCCGCATCATGGAGCAGCATGGTAAAGCGCAGTACCTCGCTAGCCGGAACATTCTCCACGCTGCGGACGGTATGTTCCCACACGTCAAAGCGGTGATGGGGCGAGCATTGAGGAAAGTCAAACATAGGGGTCAGTTGGGGAAGAATTTGACCAAGAATATCCCGATAGGCACGCAGTATAGCACCGCACCCTTGTCCGCACAGCAGCTTGCCAAGCTCCGCCCGAATCCGTTCCGCCGCTACCAGGTTCAAGGTTTCTTTCAGCACATGAGCGGCTTTGGCGGTTTCCTCATCAATGGTGAAGCCATACACGGAGGCAAAGCGGAGGGCGCGAAGAATGCGCAGTGCATCCTCCCGAAAACGTTCTTCCGGCTGCCCCACGCAGCGAATCACTTTGTGCTGCAGATCTTCTTGTCCGCCAAAGGCATCAATGAGGCCTTCAGCCGGATGATATGCCATGGCGTTAACGGTAAAGTCCCGCCGAGCCAGATCTTCCCGGACATCCGCCACAAAGGTGACTCCATCCGGATGACGGTGATCCGTATAAGCGCCATCCACCCGGAAGGTAGTGATTTCGTAGGGAACACCGTCCAGCACCACCGTCAGGGTGCCATGCTTCAGTCCGGTTTCAACAACACGGCAGCTGTGGAACACACGCTCCATGTCATCCGGCAGGGCAGAAGTGCATACATCCCAATCCTTGGGCGTCTTGGAAAGGAGCGCATCCCGCATGCATCCGCCTACCACATAGGCCTTGTACCCGGCCCGGTTCAGCAGGGTCAGGATGCGCTCCACGTTTGAGGGCAGCTGAATCATGAGAAAGACCTCGCTTTATTGATTGGCTCGAAATCAGCCCCAAGGTACAGCCGCATATTCCATGTAGCAGATTTCGTTGGCTTCGTTCAGCTCATACTGAACGGTAACGGACGCAAAATTCTGGTTGATGTTGGCGGAAGCGAAGCCGTTGAGTGAAGCCTGCTCATACCACTGATACAGATCCCAGGTAGGATGCAGGGTAGTATTGCTGCCCATGCTTTCCGGCATAGAGGCCAGAAAATCCTGAGACAGGGAGTAGGTGATTTCACCAACGTCCGGAGCAGCCTCCTGTACGCCGCTGGCATTTGTGCGCTCATAGGTACCGGTGACGGCGTAAACGTGCTGGCTGGCGTCATACTCCAAGCGGTGAATACAAAATTGATCGTACACCTGGCCGTTGCCGGCGGTAAAGGAAGCAAAATGATGGGTTGCCGTGCCGGAGATGGACAGGGCGGTGCTGGGCACAAAGCCGCAGAAGTTATTACCAGCGATATAGCTCCACAGGTTGTCCGTTGCCAGCACATACACGGTACATCCGGAAGGCAAGGTCGTCAGGATGGACTGAGAAGCATAGGGGTCATCCGTCACGGAAACTGCGCAGGTAGTCACTGCCTGCTTCATGTCGAAAAGCATTTCCCGGCAAGTGGAACGCTTGGTATAGCTGGGCAGCTGGATGTAGCCGATCCGATTCCGGCCGCTGCTGATGTTGTACTGAATCAGCACCCAATTACCCACCTTGCCGAAGATCTTGACGGTGTCGTTGGTGGATACTACAGCCTTGCCGTTGGCACCCCGAATAGAGGAAGCACTGGGGGCGGAGTAGACAGGGTAAACCTTGCCGTCCGGCCATTCTTCTGCCGTAGCGGTATAGGTGGTACCGTTATCTACCGTAAACGATGGCGTGACGGTAGAGGCAAACGCGGACCCGCAACAGGTAAAACAAAGCGTCAGGAAAAGCAGCATGGAAAGAATGCGTTTCATGGTCATGTCCATCACCTCACTCGGTAGTATACCATGAAAACGCAGGCAATCAACGGTTTCTTCCCGGGATGCTGAAAGAAAGTAGTTTCATTCATAAGAAAAAAGCTTCGAAGGAACGGCATAAGCTCCTTCGAAGCCTTGGTATTCCTGGAAAAGCACCCGATTAGTCTTTGGAAGAAACTGCCTGCTTCAGAGTTTCCCATCCTTCAGGATCAGCGGTAACGCTGAAGATTTCCACAGGATTGGTCTTCACGCTGTCATACAGGGCAGCGATCTTATCCTGAATGTCCTGGGTGGTCATGGCCATAAACTGGTCATTGTGCGCATAGCCGATGAAGCCTTCGTTCAGGCCTACCAGCGGATAAGTGCCGCCAACAAAGGTGCCATCCAGTACGGAGGCAAACACGGAATCAATGGCAGCGCCGTAATCCGCATAGAAGGAAGTCACAATCGTGGCTGCTTCATCCGGGTCAGAAACGGTCAAGGTCTGATCGCAGTCCACACCGAAGGCATAGCGGCCAGCTTCCTTAGCGGCCGTGAACACGCCGGAACCGGCACTGCCTGCCACCTGCCAAATCACATCAACGCCTTCTGCATACATGGCGGCTGCCTTTTCGGCCACCTGAGGTGCAATGTCGGCAATGAAGTCGCCGGCGTAGTCAATGTACACCGTGACGCCCTGCTCTTCGCACACCTGGCAGAAGCTGCCGATGTACTCATTCAGTCCGGGAGCATCGATGCCGACGATAACGCCAACCTTCTTATCCGCATTGGCCTTGGGCATGTCGCTGGTAGTCACCAGGCAAGCCACATAACCGGCCAGGTAGCCGATATCCTGGCTCTTGTACATCAGTCCGTACACATTGCTCAGGGGATCAGTCTCCAAAGCAGAGCCTTCAATGCCCTGCAGATCAGCGCTGAAGAACTTCTGCTCGGGGTACTTCTGAGCGGCCGCAATGAGCGCGGCGTTGCATTCAGCACCCATGGTGATGATCAGGTCATACTTACCGGAAGCGCAGGCTTCTTCAAAGAAGGGCATGTAGGTTTCCAACTCGTATTCTGCGCTTGCCTTATCCATAGGGATGGCACCCATGGCGATGGTTTCCGTTGTGGTGCCGGGATACTTGGTTTCCAAATCCTTCACGGCAAGAACGGAAGCGGAGAAGTAACTACCTTCCGTGCTGGGAACCAGCAGCAGCACGTTCAGCCCACCATCAGCGGAAGCGAACGTCAGGCAGCACAATGCCATGGCAAGGACAAGGAGCAGGGACATCAGTTTTTTCATAGGGAGAGGACTCCTTTCAAATTAAGGGTTGTAACTGATATGACTATATCACTTTTTCCGTCGGAAAGCAACAAAAAGGCAAACAAAAAGCAAAAGAAAGCAAAAATCGTTCATGAAAAACAGCAAAAAAACAAACCTTCCCTGTTGACAATCCCCATACCCTGTGCTATGATTGCACCATTCCGATTCGAAGGAGGAAGGACGCATGGAACGCACCGCTATGAACACCATGATGATGCGTATGGGCATGTGCATGTGCATGTGCTTTGTTTTCCCATGCGCCGCTTGCCGAATGTAATTCGGATCTTTCATGATGTACCGTGAAGGACAGCGCATGGCTGCCCTTCATTTTTTATGTCAGGAGGATGGATCCGATGAACCATTTCGGCGGCGTGAGGGATCGAATGCCAGATCCCGTGATGCACGTAAAATTCCACCAATGAAAAAGAAAAACGGATAAGGAGATTGTTACTATGAAAGCTACGAAGAAGATTGTATCCCTGATTCTCAGCCTGTTGATTGTTTTCTCCTGCACGGCATTTGCTTCCGCCGAAACCCTTCAGATCGGCATCCCGGACGACGGCACCAACCTTTCCCGCGGCATTAAGCTGCTGGAAGCTGCCGGATTGCTGACCGTGGATCCTGAGGCTGGTTATACCCCTGAAATTGCTGACATCACCGGTTATCTGTACAATGTGGAAGTGGTGCCGGTACAGGCCAACACCTTGCCTTCCACCCTGGGCGACTTCGCTGCTTCCACCATCAACGGCACCTATGCCATTCCCTTCGGCCTGGTTCCTTCCAAGGACGGCCTGATCATTGAGCAGCAGAGCGAAGAGGGCGACAACCCCTATGTCAACATCATCGTTGCCCGCACTGCTGATGCCGAGAACGAGACCTACAAGACCATCGTGGACGCTTTCCACACCCAGCTGGTAGCCGAATTCCTGCTGGTGAATTATAAGGAAGCTTTCTTCCCCGCCTTTGATTATGATGCTGCTGCCGACTTTACCATCACCGAAGACAATGTGACCGACTACATCCGCTACACCTCTGACAAGGAAGGCAAGACTGTTGTGAAGGTTGGCGTGTGCGGCGCTAACAACGACCACTGGAAGGTTGTGCAGAAGGTACTGGACGACGAAGGCGCCAACATCTACATCGAGCTGGTAGAGTTTGACGCTTACAACCTGCCCAATGAAGCACTGAACTCCGGTGAAATCGACCTGAACGCATTCCAGCACAAGGCCTACCTGAACAACGATGCCAACGCCAACGGCTATGACCTGACCGCCATCGCTGATACCCTGATTGCTCCCTTGACCCTGTACTCTCAGAAGTATGCTTCTCTGGATGAGCTGAAGGCAGCTGCAGGCGAAGTCAAGTAATTTCATACCCTGCACCGCACGTCTTAGGCGGCATGGCGACGTAGATGGTTGTCCTGCCGCCGCGTGCGGTTTTCCTAGTGATTCGCAAGGAAAGGATCAATGGCATGATCGAGATCAAGCATTTAAGCAAAACCTTCCACTTAAAGACCGGAGACGTTCACGCTGTGCAGGACGTGTCCCTGACCATTCATGACGGCGAAATTTACGGCATCATCGGCTACTCCGGCGGTGGTAAGTCCACCCTGGTGCGCTGCCTCAACCTGCTGGAAACCCCGGATGAGGGAACCTTGGAGGTGGGGGACTCCGGCATGCTGACCCCCCGGAACGGGAAAATCTACCGGGGCAGCAAGGCCATGACCGCCAAGGAACTGAATGCCATGCGCCGGGGTATCGGCATGATTTTTCAGCACTTCAATCTGCTGGATCGTTCCACGGTGTTTGAAAACATTGCCTATCCCCTCCGTTTTACCGGCATGAAGGAAAAAGAGATCCATGATCGGGTATGCGAGCTGCTGGACATGGTGGGCTTGAGGGACAAGATTGATGTGTATCCTTCCCAGCTTTCCGGCGGACAGAAGCAGCGTGTGGCCATTGCCCGCGCCCTGGCCAACAATCCCAAAGTGTTGCTCTCCGATGAAGCCACCAGTGCCCTTGACCCGGATGCCACGGAATCGATCCTGAACTTGCTGCAAGACCTGAACCGCAAGCTTGGCCTGACCATTGTGCTGATCACCCACGAAATGGCCGTGATCAAAGCTGTGTGCGGCCGCCTGGCGGTGATGGAGAACGGCCGAGTAGTGGAGGAAGGCAGCGTGTACGACGTATTTGCTCATCCTCAGGCAGAAATCACCCGGCGGTTTGTCGCTTCCTCCACCCCCCTGAGCAAGATTGACCGGCTCATGGGCGGTAATGATCCTCTGGTGCGGCTGAAGCAGGGGGAAAAGCTGGTGAAGCTGACCTTCCAGAAGGACTGCGTAGGCGAGCACATTATTTCTTCCGCCACCAAGCAGTTCGGCATGGATGTGAACATTGTGCTGGCGAATGTGGATCTGCTGCAAGGCAATCCGTTAGGCAGCATGATTGTGGTGTTGGGCGGCGATGCCGAAAGCATTGCCAAAGGCATGGCCTATCTGGCAGAGAATCATATTCAGATGGAGGTGCTGGCTGATGGAACTCATTGAGCAGTTTGCCCCGAACCTGTATAATTACTTCGATAAGTTTGTCAGCAGCTGCCAAGCCACGGTGGAGATGTTCCTGAAGGCAGGGGTCATTGCTTTTGCGGTAGGTCTCCTGCTGGGCATTTTGCTGGTGGTAACCAAGAAGGGCGGCATTGCGCCCAATGCGCTGGTCTATCAGCTGACCAACATCATCGTGAACATTTTCCGTTCCATTCCCTTTCTGATTCTGCTGATCTTCCTCATTCCTCTGACCCGAGCCGTAGTGGGCACAGCCATTGGCGTAAAAGGCGCCATCCTTCCGCTGGTGTTCGGTGCAGTGCCCTTCTACACCCGTCAGGTGGAGGTTGCCCTGTCTGGGGTGGATGCCGGCAAGGTGGAAGCTGCGCGGAGCATGGGCAGCAGCGTGCTGGGACTGATCTTCCGGGTATATCTCCATGAGGCCGTACCGGAGCTGATCCGCGTTACCACGGTGACGGCCATCAGTCTGATCGGTCTGACCACCATGGCTGGCGCAGTGGGCGCAGGCGGCATCGGCAGCTTTGCCATCAACTATGGACAGAACCAGAATCACCCGGACATTGTGAACGTGTGCGTGGTGGTGCTGCTGTTGGTGGTTTTTGCTTTGCAGAGCCTCGGCAACCTGCTGGCACGGCGCACCACCAATCGTTCGCTGTTCGCCCATCGTCATGATAAATGAAAGAAGGAAACCCTATGAGTCGTCGTGATACGATCGTTGCCTATGCTGATGAAAGGCTGAAGGATTATCAACAGCTGGCGCTGGATATTCATGCCCACCCTGAAGTAAGCAATTATGAATTCTTTGCCTGTGAGCACCTAAGCGACATGCTCCGCAAGGAAGGTTTTGATGTGAAGACGGACGTGGCAGGGCATCGGACAGGCTTCGACGCACGCTATGCTTCCGGCAAGCCCGGGCCGGTGATTGTGTTCCTGGCAGAGTTTGATGCACTGGCAGGTCTGGGTCACGGATGCGGTCACAACCTGTTCGGTGCGACATCTTCCCTGGCAGCGGCCTGCCTGAAGCAGGTGATTGACCAGGTGGGCGGCGAAGTTCGTGTTTATGGCACCCCCGGCGAAGAGGGCGGCGAAAATGGCAGTGCCAAGGGCAGCTTTGTCCGGGAGGGTTTCCTGAAGGACGTAGATGCGGCGCTGTGCGTCCATCCCGGTGCCGGGGTGCACACGCTGACTACCAAGACGCTGGGCTGCGCTCCGGTGGATATTGAGTTTTGGGGCAAGGCTGCCCATGCAGCCAGCTGCCCGGAAAACGGCATCAACGCCCTGAATGCCCTGCTTATGACCTATCGTGGCATTGATGCCCTTCGGCAGCACTGCACGGATGATGTACGTATCCATGGCATCATCGTCAATGGGGGCACGGCGCCGAATATTGTGCCTGAGTACGCCAAGGGAAAGTTCTACCTTCGTGCAGCCACAGCCCCCATGATGAAGAAAATTTATGAGCAAGTGGAGCACATTGTGGAGGGTGCAGCCCTGATGACCGGAGCAAGGGGACGGATGCAGCCCTACCAGAACATTGTGGAAAACACAGTGGTCACGCCTTCCTTTGATGCGGTGTATCAGAAACACCTGGAGGAATTCGGGGAGCATGTGCGTCCTATTGAGCCTCAGGATGAAATGGGTTCCAGCGATGTAGGCAACATTTCTCAGGTAGTGCCTACCATTCAGCCCCACATCACCATCTCTGAGCAGGTGGTGCCTGCCCACAGTGAGGAGTTCAAGGCAGCAGCCAAGTCTCCTCTGGGGCTTGCTTCCATCGGTCTTGGCGCAAAGGTCATGGCACTGACAGCACTGGATCTGCTGGAAGACCCGGAGCTGCTGGCGAAGATCAAAAAAGAACATGCTGAAGCCGTGAAGGCACAGTAATCATATTGCAAACTCCCCTTTCAGGCGAAGAATCGCTTGAGAGGGGGTTTTTTGTGTGCGCCCGGCGGCGCCCGTTTCTAAAGGGTGAAAGACCCGAATCCG